>CP064972.1:725000-1087500 GCA_016699405.1 Holophagales bacterium
GTCGCCCCCGGTGACTACACGGCCCTCGCCGCGGCGACGCTGACCTTCACCGCCGGCCAAACGTCCCAGGTCGTCAACGTCGCCGTCGCCGGCGACACGCTCGACGAGCCGAACGAGACCTTCACGCTGAACCTCTCGACGCCCGTCAACGCCACGATCCTCGACGGCACGGGAGTCGGCACGATCACCGACGACGACGCAGCACCGACCCTCTCCGTCTCCGACTGCACCGTCACCGAGGGCAACTTCGGCACGGTCAACTGTGCCTTCACCGTCTCGCTCTCGGCGGCTTCGGGTCAGACGGTGACCGTCTCGCGTGCCACCGCCAACGGCACCGCCGTCGCCCCCGGCGACTACACGGCCCTCGCCGCGGCGACGATCACTTTCAATCCCGGCGAGACCTCGAAGGTGGTCAACGTCGCGGTCGCCGGCGACACGCTCGACGAGCCGAACGAGACCTTCACGCTGAACCTCTCGACGCCCGTCAACGCCACGATCCTCGACGGCACGGGAGTCGGCACGATCACCGACGACGACGCAGCACCGACGCTCTCCGTCTCCGACTGCACCGTCACCGAGGGCAACTCCGGCACGGTCAACTGTGCCTTCACCGTCTCGCTCTCCGTGGCTTCCGGACAGAGCGTCACCGTCTCGCGAACGACCGCCAACGGCACGGCGACCGCCCCCGGTGACTACTCGGCCCTCGCCGCGGCGACGCTGACCTTCACCGCCGGCCAAACGTCCCAGGTCGTCAACGTCGCCGTCGCCGGCGACACCCTCGAGGAGGCGAACGAGACCTTCACGCTCAACCTTTCGTCGCCGACCAACGCGACGATCACCGATGCCCTCGGGACCGGCACGATCACCGACGACGACGCGTTGCAGATCTCCGAGGACGGCTTCGAGTCCGGCGACCTCTCCGGCTGGGACGCCGGCCGCGGCGCGCTCGAAGCGCTCCCGGAGCTCGACGACAGCGCGCTCGACGCGCTCGGCGCCCGCTCCTCGCTCGCTCTGCCGCTTCCCGGCTGGGTGAGCGACGGGATCGGCGAGGCGGTCTACGCGCCGGTCGACCTCTTCGGCGAAGCGCCGGCGACCCAGGGAACCTCGTCGGTCGCCCTCCTCGCCGAATCGGATGGCGCCGAGATCGCCCGCCTGGCGCTCGGACGGGGTGGAGCGATCGGCTCGCTGCGGGTGCGACTGTCGCTCGGCCGCGACACCTGGTGCCGCACCGCGGTGGCGACCACCGAGGCCGTGCCGGAGCCGGTCGTCCGAGTGCGCCGGCTCCCGTCCGGCGCCTGGGAGCTCGAGTACGGACAGGCGCGATTCGAGCTGCCGGCCGATTGCTCGGTGCGCGCGGAGTAGCGGCTGGCCGTCGGCCTCAGGGCGATTCGGCGCTCCAGAGGAGCGTGGCGGCGACCTCGAAGCCATTGCCGAACAGCGCGTTCTCCACCGCGGCGTCGGCGCTCCGCTCGTGGGCGCCGATGTCGCAGCCGTCGCTCCCCGGCCCATCGACGACGGTATCGACGTCGAACGGGCGGAGCCGGGTGGCCGCGCTTCCCGCGTCCCGCTGGTCGCCAGGAGACCCCGGGCAGTAGCCGTGGTCGATCGCCGGCGACGGCGGGTCGAGGCGAGGTCGCAGGCTCGGCGTCGCGCCGCCATAGAGGGCCAGGGAGTTGAGGGCCGGGGCAAGGGGCGCGGCTTCGGTGCCGACGTAGTCTGCGGCGAGGTTCGGCGAGCCGGGGACGAAGCGGGTGGTGACGCCGGCGTTCGAGCCGATCAGGTTGAAGCCAAGGCTGACCGTCGCGATCTCGGGCTCTCCCGCCAGGACGGCGAAGTCAGGCAGAACGATGGCCCCGTTGTCGGCGTTGTCGGCGACGATCGAGTTGCGTAGCTCGAGGCGGCTGCAGACCGGGTTGCCGCAGCTGTCGCCGGAGAAGGCGATGCCGCCGCCATCGTCGCTCGAGCCCGTCGCATCGATGTCGGCGGTGTTGCGCGCGATCGTCGAATCGTGAACCACCGCCTCCGCGAAGGACCCGAGCGTCAAGGGGGTGTACAGAGAGAGCCCTCCGCCGCGGGCGTACGCCGAGTTCCGCGCCACGGTGCTACGAGTGAGGGTGAGCTTCGCGTTGTTGATCATCAGGCCGCCGCCGGAACCGTTGACGTGCGCCGCCACGTTGTCCGTCAGCGCCGAGCGGTCGACCGCGAGCTCGGCGCCTGCATGCACCAGCACCCCGCCGCCCCCGGCCGGCCCGAGCGCGATGTTCCCGGAGAGCCAACAGTCGTCCAGCTCGGCGCGTGTCGCCCCGGCTACTCGGAGCGCGCCCCCTGAGTTGCTCGAGGTGTTCTCGAGGAAGACGACTCGAGCGAAGCGGCCGCTGCCGCCGTGGCCGAGGTCGACCGCGCCGCCGGACTCCGCGAGCCCGTGCGCGAGCGTCAGGTCTTCGACCCCGAGCCAGCCGTTCGGCGACACCGGCTCGAAGGCGAGCAGACGGAAGCTCCCCTGACCGTCGATGGTCAGCAGGTCCGCCCCGGGGCCGCGAAGCAGAAGGGTGTCGAGGACGAACGGAAGGCCTGCCGAGAGAGCGATCGTCGCCGGCGTAGCGACCGAAAACACGATCCGATCCGGCCCGGCTCCCGCCGGGCAGCCATGGTAGGCGGCGTCGGTGTTGGCGGCAAGGATGGCCTCGCGCAGCGTGCACTGGCCGTCGTCGACGTCGGTGTCCGCGGCGAGGGTCACCGGGATCGTCGCGCCGGCGAGCGGCGCGGCGAGCATCCCGATCAGGGCCGCCACAAGGCGGCCGATCAGTCTCGGGCGGAAGGGTCGTGGGAGCGCACTCCGGGCGAACACAGGGCTCATCGGGCAGATCCTCCTGCCCCGGATGGCGCCATCACGGCGCCGCAGCGGACATCGTCCCGCGCGGCGGTTGGGGGCGACGCCCCTAGAGCAGCTTGCTCGCCAGGTTGGCGAGCTCGGAGCGCTCGCCCTTGTCGAGGTTCACGTGGGCGTAAAGGTGCTGGCCCTGGATCCGGTCGATGAGGAAGGAGAGGCCGTTCGAGCGGGCGTCGAGGTAGGGGGTGTCGATCTGGAAGATGTCGCCGGCGAAGACCATCTTCGTCCCCTCGCCGGCGCGGGTGATGATCGTCCGCACCTCGTGCGGCGTCAGGTTCTGGGCCTCGTCGACGATGAACATGATGTTGGAGAAGCTCCGCCCGCGGATGTAGGCGAGCGGGGTGATGTGGAGCTTCTCCGACTCGACGAGCTCGTCGAGCTTCTTGAACTCGGCCGACTTCTCGTCGTACTGATGCTTGATGACGTTGAGGTTGTCCCACAACGGCTGCATGTAGGGACTGATCTTCGACTTGATGTCGCCGGGCAGGTAGCCGATGTCGCGGTTCGACAGCGGCACGAGCGGGCGAGCGAGGTAGATCTGGCGGAAGCGCCGCCGCTGCTCGAGCGCCCCGGCGAGGGCGAGCAGGGTCTTGCCCGTTCCCGCCTTGCCGGTGAGGGTGACCAGCGGCACGTCCGGGCTCATGATGGCGTGCAGCGCGAAGGTCTGTTCGGCGTTGCGCGGCTTGATGCCGTAGGCGCTCGCCTTGAGCACCCGCTCGAGGCGCTCGGTGGCCGGGTTGTAGCAGGCGAGCGCCGAGCTCTGGGCGCTGCGCAGGATGTAGTAGTGGTTCGCCACCGGGGCGGCGATGCCGGCGCTCTCGGCGGAGATCGCGCCGTGCTCGAAGAGGCTCTGGATCGCCGAGGCGTCGTCGAGCTCGAGCTCGGTGCGTCCGCGGTAGAGGTGCTCGAGGTCGTCGACGCCGACGCTCTCGTAGTCCTCGGCGCGCAGGTTGAGCGACCGGGCCTTGACCCTCAGGTTCATGTCCTTCGAGACCAGGATGACCTCGCGCCCCGGCTCGGCCTCGAGCAGCGCCAAGGTCGCGTTGAGGATGCGGTGGTCGTTCTTGCCGGAGCCGAAGACGCTGCGCGCGTCGAGCGTCGCCTTCTCCTCGGCGAGGACGCGGAAGCGGCCCATCTCGGAGCCGTCGAGCGGCACCCAGCGCGAGAGCATGTCGCTCTCGGAGATCTTGTCGAGCTGGCGGATGAACTCGCGCGCCTGCAGGTTGACGACGTTGTCGCCCTTCTTGAAGTGGTCGAGCTCCTCGAGCACGGTGATCGGCACCGCCACGTCGTGCTCTTCGAAGTTGTAGATCGCCGTGGCGTCGTAGAGGATGACCGAGGTGTCGAGGACGAAGATCTTGCGCGAATCGGCGCTCATGCTCACCCCTGGAGAGAAGGGTCTGCGGAATCGACCTCGAGGTCGCTCGCGGCGCCCACCGGCACGCCGAGGAGCGCGAGGTCGAGAAGGTCCTTCGGCCGCCCGGTGGCGCGCTTGTTCTTCACCAGCGCCTCCCAGGCGATGACCGGCACGTCGACGTCGGCGAGCCGCACCGTGGGATGGCCTTCCCAGCCTTCGGCGAAGGTGATCCCGGTGAGCTCGGTGTTGAGATCGATGCGCCAGGGCGGCTCGCCCATCTGCAGCAGGGCGCCGGGCACGGCGAGGAGCGTGAGGTCGAGCTCGCCGGTCGGCAGGCCGAAGTCGGCGAGCGCCATGGCGATGCGCGCCGCGTTCTCCGGCGACGGCTCGATGAAGAGGTCGAGATCCGCCGTGGCGCGCGGCGGGCCGTAGTAGGCGTGAGCGTGCGCACCGACGAGCAGGTAGCGCACCTCACGCGCCGCGAAGGCACGCAGCAGATCGAGGGCGTCCCTGTCCGGGAGGGGGGAGCTTTCCGGCGAGCTCATGGACACGGCGAGAGAGTTCGAAGACCCAGGCCACCCGCTCGGCGGGCGGCACGGTCTCCCAGAAAGCCCGGTCGCAGGTCGCGTCGTCACACGCTTCGAGAGTGGTCGCGCGCACGGTCCGGGGGCGGAGGGGCACGGGCTCATTCTAACGGCGCGAACCCTCCGCGATAGTGTGCTGCGCGACAGGAGCGCTCCCTTGCCCATCCTCCGTCGCTCGATCGTCTCCGCCGTCCTCCTCCTCGTCGCCGTCGGTGCCCGTGCCGAGGCTCCGCGCCTGCTCGGCTTCGTGCGTCTCGAAGGTCGCTCGTTCGATGCCACGCCCTCGTGGCTGGACTCCGGCTTCGGCAAGCTCGGCGGGGGCCGACGACCCACCGGGACCAGCGACCCGTCCGCCCTCGCCGAGGGACGGCTCGCTCTCGACTTCGAGCCGGCGGTCGGATGGCGACTCTTCGTCCACGGCGTGGCCCACACCGGCGACGCCGGCGCGAGCTCGGCGGGATCCGGGCTGCTCGAAGCGTTCGCCGAGCTCCACCGCGGTTTCGGCGAAGGCCACGAGCTCGCGCTGCGGGCCGGAGAGTTCTTCCTTCCCGCTTCGCGCGAGAACGTCGAGCCGCTCTGGAGCTCGCCGTACACGTTGACGCTCTCGGCGCTCAACACTTGGATCGGCGAGGAGGTGCGCCCGCTCGGGCTCGACGCCATCTGGTCGCGGACCTTCGCCGACGATCACCGCGTCGCCTTCGGCGCGACGCTCTTCGAAGGCAACGACACCGCGGGAGTGCTCCTCGCCTGGCGCGGCTTCGCGCTCCACGATCGCCCCACCCCGTTCGCCAGGTATCTCCCGCTGCCACCCTTTCCCGGAGCGGCCGAGCGCTTCCCGAGCCAGAGCCGGCACGGCACGCAGCCGTTCCAACGCGACCTCGACGGCCGACCGGGGTTTGCCGGCCGCGCAGTCTGGTCGGCACCCGACCTCGGAGCCGGCGGGCTGCGACTCCAGGCGACCTCCTGGCGCAATCGCGGCGACCGCGCGCTGCACGGCGACGAGTACGCGTGGGACACGGGATTCGACTGGCTCGGCCTCGACGCCGGTCTGCCCGGCGGCCTTCGTCTGGTGACGGAGTGGGGCCACGGCACGAGCCGCATGGGCGCCCCTTCCGGCGTGGCGCGCGCGCAGGTCGACATCGCCTTCACGGCCTTCTATGCGCTCCTGACGCGCGAGTGGGGACCGACGCGCTGTACGGTCCGCTACGACCGCTTCACCGTTCGCGACGAAGACCGCCTCCCGCTCGACGACAACCGCGAGCACGGCTCCGGCTGGACCGCCGCCGCGCTCGTGCGACTCGGCGAGCGCTGGCGAGTGGCCGTGGAGGTCCTCGACCTTGAGGCCGAGCGCCCCGCCGCCGCGCGGGTCGGCGCACCGGAACCTTCCGGTCGCTCGCTGCGGTCGGAGCTTCGTTTCACCTTCTGATTCCAAACTCGGCGAGAGGTCATCCCGGGCGAGCACGGAAGCGGGAAGTCTGCTGAACGGGACCCACGGGGGCGCGCCCGCCCGGGTCGGCGATGTCTTCTCCTCCTCGGGACCCGTCGCTTTTCCGGCCGTCCCATCGACGGGCTCCCCGCCCAACCCCCGATGGTCGATGGGCCCCTCCGGAGATGCGCCACCCGCTCCGGAGAAGACACCTCCGACCCTGCCCCCACCGTCGCTGCTCGAGGGCTCCATCGGGCGGGGGGCCGCGGGTGGCCGGACGGAGGGCTCCCGTCCCCGCGCGCAGCACGGATCGGGAACTGCGGCCGACTCATGGAACGTTGTCCCGGGCGAGCACGGAGACGGGAAGCCGGCCGGACAGGACCCGCGGCGGGGGAGTCGTCGCGGCGACCGGTACAATGCGACCCCACCCGAGGAGACCTTCGCATGCGCCGAACGCTCGCCACGCTGCTCTGTTCCGCTCCGTTCCTCCTCACCGGGAGCATTCACGCCCTCGAGCCCTCTCCGCTCGGCACCGCGATCGACCAGCGCGCCGCCGCGGTCGAGGCACGCGTCGTCGAGTGGCGCCGCTACCTGCACGCGCACCCCGAGCTCTCCGACCAGGAGGTCGAGACCGCGGCGTTCGTCGCCGCGCGCCTCCGCGAGATGGGACTCTCGCCACGCACCGGTGTGGCGCGCCACGGCGTCGTCGCGGTGATCGCAGGGGCGCTGCCCGGCCCGGTCGTCGCGCTGCGCGCCGACATGGACGCGCTGCCGGTGAAGGAAGAGGTCGACCTCCCTTTCGCCAGCCGCGTGATCAGCAACTACGAAGGCAAGAGCGTGCCGGTGATGCACGCCTGCGGCCACGACGCCCACACCGCCATGCTGCTCGGCGTCGCCGAAGTGCTCGCCGGGCTGCGTTCGCGGCTCCCGGGCAAGGTCGTCCTCCTCTTCCAGCCTGCCGAGGAGGGCGTTCCCGCCGATCGCGCGCCGGCCGGCGCCGAGCTGATGCTGCGCGAGGGGGTCCTCGACGAGCCGAAGGTCGAGGCGATCTTCGGGTTGCACGTCTTCGCCGGCGTGCCGACCGGCGAGCTGCTCTACCGCTCCGGACCGATGCTGGCCGCGGCCGATCGTTTCGAGATCGTCGTCGAAGGCCGCCAGGCGCACGGGTCGATGCCGTGGGACAGCATCGACCCGATCGTCACCGGCAGCGAGATCGTCACCGCATTGCAGACGCTCGTCTCCCGCCGTCTCGACCTGCGGCGCGAGCCGGCCGTGGTGACGGTCGGTCAGTTCGAGTCGGGCGTGCGCAACAACATCATTCCCGACCGCGCGCGGCTCGTCGGCACGATCCGCACCTTCGACGAGGGGATGCGCACCCAGGTCCACGCCGACCTCACGCTTCTCGCGACGAACATCGCCGCCGCGCACGGCGCCACCGCCAAGGTGACGATCGAGCCCGGCTACCCCGTGACCGTGAACGACCCCGCCCTCGCGGCACGTATGCGACCGACGCTCGATCGCGTCGCCCCCGGACACGTCGGCGAGAACCTGAAGATCATGGCCGCCGAGGACTTCTCCTTCTTCGCCCGCCACGTCCCCGGCCTCTTCCTCGATCTCGGCGTCACCCCCGCCGCCGACGTCAAGGGCGCCGCGAGCAACCACTCGCCGCGCTTCTTCGTCGACGAGGCCGCCCTCCCCACTGGCGTGCGCGCCCTGGCGCACCTGGCTGCGGACTATCTCAGCGGCGCGAACGCCGCGGCGCGCAAGTAGCCACGGGCCGGACCGCCGCGGCCCGGCCCGGCGAGTCGCGCTGCGCAAGCGGAGCGCACCCGCCGACCGCAGCCATCCCTTCGACGGCGAGGCCGCGGGCGTCGTCGGGCAGGCGACCGAGCCGAGCGCTCCGTGGCCACAGCAGAGGCGTTGCTTCGGCTCCCGGGCGATCCCGCTGAAGACGGCGACCGCTCGGAGATCGATCCGGCGTTGAAAAGCGTTGTTCGCTTCGCCGCGCCGTGCGCGTTTGGATGATCGAGCGCTTCTTCTGACCGCTACTCGAGAAGCGTGGCCCCCGCACCCACCCGGAGGGCCACGACGCCGCGGGTGTTCCCGGCGTTCAGCTCACCGCTCTCGGCTTCGGCCGAGCCGATCTCGACACGGCTTCCCGCCAGGAATCCGCGGAGGTGCTCGCCATGGTTCCTCGTCTGTTCTGCTTCGGCCGCCGCTCGTCGGCCGCCCTCGCCCTCTTTGCCATCGGACTGATCGCGGCGGCGACCGACGTCACAGCCGATGGATCGCTCGACCCCGCCTTCCAGAGCGCGGGCCGCTACAGTCTGACGCTGTCGAACGACCCCGAGGAGTTTCTGGTCGGCGGGATCGGTCATGCCGCCGCACCGGAGCGGACCTTCATCGCCTACTCCTACTCGTTGGCCGGCGACGATTTCGACATCTTCTTGCGCTCCGTTCCAGACTCCGGACCGGGCGTCGAGTGCCCGATCCCGCCGCTCGACGGCGCCAGCCCGTACAACGAATTCGTCACCGACCTCGCCATGGGACCGGGCGGCAAGCCGACGATCGTGGGCTACCGCGATGGCCCGCTCGGCAACGCGGAGTACCAGGGCCTCGTTCTCCGCTACCTGCCGGACTGCACCCCCGACCCGACCTGGAACGGCGGCGCGCCGCTCATTCTCGATTTCGCTCAGCCGGTCACACCGGCGGCGGTCGCCTACCAGTCGGACGGCAAGGTGGTCGTCCTGTCGACCTACGGCAGCGGGAACGGGCGCGACCTCCTGGTGCAGCGCTTCACGGCGGCGGGCGTCCTCGATCCGACGTTCGCTGGCGGTGGCGGGGTGCTGTTCGACCCGCCGTTCGGAGGAGTCGGCCAGCCGGATTGGGCCGACGATCTCGCGATCGATCTCCAGGATCGCATCCTCGTTTCCGGCCGCCGGTTCGATGCTCTGACCGGCACGCCCACCATCTCGCGCTTCCTCGCTGGCGGAGCTCTCGATCTCGGCTTTCATCTCACGGGCTTCACTGCCCTTCCAGACGCCTACCCGAAGGGAAGCACCCAACTGGCGACGTTCGCGGACGGAAGCGTCCTGGCGGGCTTCGGACGACAACAGGCCGCAGCGGCCTTCGATTTCTACTTTCGGCGCATGCTGCCCGACG
Organism: Holophagales bacterium; assembly: GCA_016699405.1. NCBI lineage: Bacteria > Pseudomonadati > Acidobacteriota > Holophagae > Holophagales > Holophagales bacterium. The sequence goes on from CP064972.1 coordinate 734,420, forward strand.
GGTTCAACGATCCGGACTTCGGCGTCAACGGCGAAACCGCGATGAGCCTGGGTGACGTGGCCGCCGAGAAGCACCTCACCGCAATGCAGGTGCTCGGTGATCGCACCGTTCTGCTGGTCGGAAGCATGGCGGCGCCCAACCGGTCGCACACCGACCTTCTGGTGGCACGCGTCCTCCCGACCGGAATCGACCCGCTCGATCCGAGCTTCGGCACGGGGGGATCGCTCCTCGTGCCGTTCGATCTCGGCTCCACGGACGCTCAGCGGGACGACCTCGGTCAGAGGGCGGCGTTCATCGGGGACGGACGCCTGCTCGTCGGCGGCGTCGCCGAGAACGACCAAGGCACCGCGCTCGCGGCGATCCGCCTCAAGCTCAACAGGATCTTCTCCGATGCGTTCGAGAGCGGCTCGACCGACGCCTGGTGAGATCTTCCGGCCGCTCGAGGCGATCGCGCGTCGACCGGCAACGGCGGATACCGCGGGAAGGTGTCGTTGCTGAACAGAAGGTCGAAACTGTCTTCGGCTTGCACGCCTTCTCCAGCGCCCGCAATATTTGCGCTGCCGGCGGCCTCGCCGGCGCGAAGGAGGCACGACCGGTACCGCACGAGGGACGGGGTCGCGGATCCGTTCTCGAGGATCGGTCGCGCGCTCCGACACGATCGGGAGGAGAATGACCTCGCGGCAGCCGTCGCTGCCCGGAGGTCTTCGCGTTGAGCGACCCACTGTTCTGGCATCGCCTGCAGTTCGGCTTCACCATCACGTATCACTACCTCTTCCCGCAACTCTCGATGGGGCTCGCGCTGCTCATCGTCGTCTTGAAGTCGATCGGCCTGCGCACCGGCAAGCCGGTGTGGGACGACGCCGCGCGCTTCTGGATCCGCATCTTCGGTCTCTCCTTCGCCATGGGGGTGGTGACCGGGATTCCGATGGAGTTCCAGTTCGGCACGAACTGGGCTGGCTTCTCGGCCAGGACCGGCGCCGTGATCGGACAGACGCTGGCGATGGAGGGGATCTTCGCCTTCTTCCTCGAGTCGAGCTTCCTTGCCCTGCTGGTCTGGGGGGAGCGCCGCCTCGGCCGCCGGCGGCACTTCCTCGCCGCCGTGGCGTTGTGGGTGGGAAGCTGGCTCTCCGGCTATTTCATCGTCACCACCAACGCCTTCATGCAGCACCCGGTCGGCTACGCGGTGGGCCCCGACGGCACCTTCGCCATCGCCGATCTCGGCGCCTATCTGCTCAACCCCTGGGGGCTCGCGCAGTACGCGCACACGATGATGGGCGCCACCGCCACCGGCGCCTTCGTCATGGCCGCTCTCGGCGCCTATTGGACACTGCGCGGCGAGCACGCGGCGGTCGCTCGCGTCTCGCTCGCCACCGGTGTCGGCGCGGCGCTCGTCGCCTCGCTTCTGGTAGCGATGCCGACCGGACACGAGCAGGGTCGCCTCGTCGCCGCTCACCAGCCAGTGACCCTCGCCGCGATGGAGGGCCGCTTCGCCAGCGGGACGCACGCGCCGCTCGCCATGATCGGCCAGCCGAATCTCGCGGCGCGCAAGCTCGACAACCCGATCGAGCTGCCGTCGGTCCTCTCCTTCATCGCCTACGGCGACTTCTCGGCGAACGTGCGCGGGCTCGACGCCTTCCCCGAAGGCGACTGGCCGACGAACATCGAGCTGCTCTACTACGCCTTCCACATCATGGTCGGGCTGGGGACCCTCCTCATCGCGCTCTCCGGGCTTGCCACACTCCTGCTCTGGCGCGGTCGACTGGCAACGAACCGGTGGCTCCTCTGGATCCTCGCCTTCACCTTCCCGTTCCCCTTCATCGCCAACACGGCCGGCTGGCTCACCGCCGAGCTCGGCCGACAGCCCTGGCTGGTCTACGGACTGATGCGCACCGCCGAGGGCGGCTCGCCGACGGTGCACGGCGGCACGACGCTCTTCACCACGCTGGGCTTCGCCGGTCTCTACCTCGTGCTCGGGCTGCTCTTCCTCTCGCTCGTTGCCCGCGAGGTCGGCCACGGCCCTCACCGTCCGCACGCCCTCGACGCTCCGGCGCCGGGCCAGAGCTGAGGAGCTCGCCATGCAAGCGCTCTGGTTCGCCTTCGCCGCGCTGACGCTCACCCTCTACGTCGTCCTCGACGGCTTCGACTTCGGAGCCGGCGCGGCGCATCTCTTCGTCGCCCGTGACGACCGCGAGCGACGGCAGGTGCTCGCCGCGATCGGCCCGTTCTGGGACGGCAACGAGGTCTGGCTGCTCGCCGGCGGCGGCGTGCTCTTCCTCGCCTTCCCCAAGGTCCTCGCCTCGGGGCTCTCCGGCTTCTACCTCGCGATCTTCCTCCTGCTCTGGACGCTCATCCTGCGCGGCATCGCCATCGAGCTCCGCTCGCACGTCGACGACCGGATGTGGCGCTCGTTCTGGGACGGCGCCTTCGCGCTCGCCTCGACGCTCGCCCCGGTACTCCTCGGCGCCGCGCTCGGCAACGTGCTGCGTGGCGTGCCGCTCGGTGCCGACGGCTACTTCGCGCTGCCGCTCTTCGACTCCTTCTCGCCCCGCGGCGCTCTCGGCATCCTCGACTGGTACACCCTGCTCGCCGGGGTGACCGCGCTCGCCGCAATCACCCATCACGGCGCGCTCTTTCTCGCCTGGAAGTGCGACGCCGCGGTGGCCGCGCGCAGCCGCGCGCTCGCCGCCCGGCTCTTCCCGGCGACGCTCGTCCTCTGGCTCGCCAGCTCGATCGCCACCGCGACGGTCGCCCCGGCGCTCGTCACCGGTTTCGCCGCGCGACCGCTCGCCTGGGTCTGCACGGCGATCTTCCTCGGCGGTCTGGCGACGAGCGCCATGGCACGGCGCCAGGGGAGCGACCTCACCGCCTTCCTCGGCTCGGCCGCCTTCCTCCTCGGCCTGCTCGCCGCGACCGCCGTCTCGCTCTACCCGACCTGGCTGCGCTCGACCCTCGACCCGGCCTTCTCGCTCACCGCGCAGAACGCCTCGTCCCCGCCCCGGGCGCTGGCCCTCGGTCTCCTCTGGTGGCCGGTCGGCCTGCTGCTGGCGATCGCCTATTTCGCCATCCTTCTCCGCATCCACCGCGGCCGCGTGCAGGCCGCAGCGGAGGGGGAGGGCTACTGAGGCGGGGGCGCTTCGGCACCAAGACGAATCGCGGCCTGGAGGCTCTCACGCGTGAGGTGAGGGAGCGACGCGAGAGGTTGTCGAACGGCTCGCAGTCGACGCCGGCTGTCGAGCGGGAGGTCGTCCGCCGCTCTTCAGCGCGACGGCTTCGTGCCTGCACTGACGATCGCCCGTTGCAGAGCGTCATAGTGCAGGTGCACCGCAACGCCACCAGCGACCGCGAGGCCGATGAACGCCAGCCCGATCACGCGAGCCGGCGTCGGCTGGTCGGTGAGGTAGTGGTGCCAAACCCAGATGACGAACACCAAGCCGGCGACCTGGAAGAGCATGGATGGGAACCAGCTGCGCAGGCTGCGCGGCGTGATGGTGGCGAGGAAGTTGGGTCGGTGTTGCTGCCCGCTGGCTTCGTAGATGAGCGGGTAGAGCACCTGGTAGCGGTAACGGAGATGCTCCAAGAGCTCCATCCAGAGACTCTGCAACCAAAGGGAACCCAGCGCGTAGGCCGCCAGGAAGATGAGACTCACGGCCGCGGGGTCGACGGTCGTTTCGCGCTCTCGTGTCGTCACCACCATGAAGACACCGATGGCGGCCGGCATCACCGTGCCGAAGCCAGCGTAGATCGCCCCGTAGAGACGCTGGATGGCCTCGTGAAGATTGGCGCTCTCGTGGAGGAGAGCCTCGAGCTTCGCATCGTCAGCCACGGCCGATTCTCCTGGCGGCAAGCATCCGTCGTGAGCCGTCCAGGGGCGCCACCGAAGGCCGCCCCAGGGGGCCGCTGCAACACGGAGAGTCGCTTCCCCTTCGACTCGCCCGGCATCCGGAGTGACGATGCCGTCGCGGAGGGGAGCGCGGCTCTTTGGAAACGGGAATCCGCGGGGAGCCTACGAGCATCGCTCACTTCCGGCAAGCAGCGGCCGCCGAGCGGACGACAGACCGAGGCGCTGCCCGCACAACGCTAGACCCGACGCTGGATCTGCCGCCACCGCCCACGAACGGCCGCGACGAAGGCTCTGTGCGCCCGGTCACTGAAGAGGCTGACCGGCGAGTGTGCGACCGTTGTCGCTCGCACGAAGGCCAAGACGAGAAGACCGAAGGTGAGGGCGAGATTCGGCCACGCATTGAGGGCCCATTGTCCGGACCACGAAACGGTGACTGCCTCGGAGAAGAGTCCGAGGTAGTGGATCGGCCAGATGTCGTCGGCTGTCGGCCCGCGCGAGCCGAGGAGATCGGCAACCAGATGCAGGTGAACTACTGCAAGGCTCCAGAGGAAGGCGCGCACGCGACGCCGCGCGAAGGCGAGGCCGAGGACGGGGAACAGGAGCGCCGCAGGCAGACCGTGAAGCACGACGTGGTGAAAGCGGCCGTAGTACGCGGGATCGGCCCATCCAAGAAGGTGACAAGCCGTGTCGCCGAGCGCTCCGAGCCCGTCGAGGTCGGGAGCCGCACCGACCCACGCGACCACGGCGCGGTCTCGCTCGTCGAGAGCCGAGGCTTCGGCGAGTGACCAGGACGCGAGGAGGTGGGTGATGGGATTCACGGCGGCGCGCCGGATTCGGACGGCCCGCGGGCCGGCGGCCCAAGCGCCGCGCGGCCTTCCCGGCTTCAAGTTCTACGAAGCCCGCTCGCGTTTCGCTTCTTGCTCTGCCCGCTACTCGCTCGCCGTGGAGACGGTCCTGTCGCCTTCCGGCCGCCGCGACTCGCTCGCAGCGTCGACGGGCCCTTCCGGCACCCACGTCCCCGTCGCCAGGAACATCCAGCCGAAGAAGTACTCGCGGACTTCGATGTCGCGGAGCTCGGTCGCGACCGCCGACCACGGCGCATCGGTGGGAACAGGGGTCGACGCGAACGACAGGCGCGGCATCATCGTTCGGAGCAGTCCATTCAGCACCCAGCCACCGCGTCGGCGCGACGTCTTCGCTCCGAACAAGGCGACGCGCGCACCGGGACGGAGCACCGGTCGCAGGTTCGCCCACGCGGCGTCCGAAGCGTAGACGTCGGGGGCCGCAAACATCAGGGCGCCGTCGAACACTCCCGCAAGCTCCGCCCGCTCGGCAGGCGCCACCACCACTCGCACATTGGTCCAGCCGTGGCGCTCGATCCGGCGGGTGGCGAGGGCGGCGACCCGGGCGCTGATCTCCACTCCGATCGCCTCGCCACTCGGCCCCACGGCCGCACGCAGGAACGGCAAACTCCCCCCGGGGCCGCAACCGAGGTCGAGGGCGCGGTCGCCGGCGCGAAGATGAAGGGCGTCCACCGCCCGTGCCCGGACTGGCTTGATGAATCCGAAATCGAAGTCCGGAAAGGGTCGCAGCAACCGCGACAACAGGCGGAAGTAGAGGGGCGTGTCGGCGGGCATCGTGCCTTCCTCCTTCGCCAGACGTCTTCAGCTCAAGCGAACCGACGCCGGCCCCGCAGAGGCTCCGCGACGGGCCTCGCGCCGTCCCCGATGTCCCGAGGATGCACCGGCAGAGCTGGGCGCGACGACGATGGTTCCGCTGCGTCGCACTCTACTTCGACAATACGCCCGCGCTCTCGAGCCACCGTTCCACGAGCCCCGTCCAGTGCGTGATCGGCGCATCGGTCGCTCGCAGGCCGAAGGCGTGTCCACCATTGACGAAGACGTGCATCTCCGCGGGAACGCCGGCCTTGCGGAGCGCCGCATCGTAGACGAGCAAGTTCTCAACCGGGTCGACGGGATCGTCTTCGGCGTGCAGGAGGAAGGTGAGGGAGGTTCGCGCGAGTCTGCCGGACGAATTCACTTGCGAGCAGGCTTCCGGTGCCAGCGGCAAGGCCGAGCACTGCGACAAGAATGAAGCAGCAGCTTCCTCAATTCGCCACCCGCATCGTCGCGGTCGGCTATCCCTCGCACACGCGACACCCCGACTCGGAGATTGCCACCACTCCCACCCTAGCCATCCTCCCCCGTCCCCCCTAGACTCGGCGCCAGCCGACAACGGGAGGTCTTCCATGTCCATTCGACCGGTCAAGCGGTTGGTTCAAGCGACTCCGACGCGGGAGGGGGCTGGGGTGCACCTGCGGCGGGCGTTCGGGTTCGGGGATACGGCGGAGACGGATCCGTTCCTGCTCTTCGACGACTTCCGCAACGACGATCCGGAGCGCTATCGCGCCGGCTTTCCGTGGCATCCGCATCGCGGGATCGAGACCATCACCTACGTGCTCGCCGGCACCGTCGAGCACGGCGACAGCCTCGGCAACCGCGGGGCGATCGGCGCGGGCGACGTGCAGTGGATGACCGCCGGGAGCGGCATCGTGCACCAGGAGATGCCGCAGGGCGACCCGGTCGGACGGATGCACGGCTTCCAGCTCTGGGCGAACCTGCCGTCGGCGCTCAAGATGACGACGCCGCGCTACCAGGACGTCGCCGCCGGCGACATCCCCGAAGTCGTCGACGACGACGGCACGACGGCGCGCATCCTCTGCGGCTCCTTCTGGGGCAAGACCGGACCGGTCGACGGCATCGCCGCCGATCCGCGCTATCTCGACATCTTCGTGCCGCCGGGGCGGACGAAGCGGCTGGCGGTCGACGTCGGTCTGCACGCCTTCGCCTACGTCTTCGCCGGCTCCGGCAGCTTCCGCGACGCCTCGCCGCCGCGCCCGGTGCGCACGGAGGCCGTCGGTGAGCCCGTCGCCGGCGAAGGGCGCGCGCTCGCCGACGAGGCCGACAACCGCAGCCTGGTAATCTTCGACCGCGGCGACGAGGTCGTCGTGCGGGCAGGCGAGGAAGGGATTCGCTTCCTGCTCGTCTCCGGCAAGCCGATCGAGGAGCCGGTCGCCTGGTACGGGCCGATCGTGATGAACACGCGCGCCGAGCTCGAGACGGCGTTCGCCGAGCTGCAGGCGGGGACCTTCCTCAAGCGCGGCTGACGGGCGCGGGCGCGCCGGCGCTCAGTCGTGCCGGTCGTGCTCGCGCTGCTCTCCGGAGTCGTGCTCGGCGCCAGCGGCGCTCGCACCCGCCGCCCCGCCGGACGGCGCGGCCTCGGCCCAGAGGCGGAGCTGCTCGACGTCGGCGGGGCTCAACCGCGCCTCCGAGTGCAGCGGCAGGTAGATGGGGAGCGGCATGTCGCCGCGCGCCGCCTCCTTCCAGGCCTTGCGGCGGAGCTTGGCGCGATCCTGTTCGTCGTAGCGATCCCAGGCGGAGAAGTTCAGATGCTCGCGCCCCTCGGCGACGTCGTGCGCCACGAGGAAGGAGATCGGCGCGACGGCGCTGTACGACGGCCAGACCGTCTCGTGCGAATGGCAGTCGAAGCAGGCGCGCCGCAGGATCGACATCACCGCCGGGGGCGCCGACACTGTCTCGCTGGCGGGAGGATTCGAGCGGTCGACCGGGAGGAGCTGCAGGGCGACGAGCGCGGCGGCGACGGCGCCGAGCAGGACGAGAGCGGTGCGCTTGCTCATGGCCGGCCATCCTATCGGACGGCGCGCCGGTGCCGGCGATTGCATTCCGCCGCAACGCGGCTATCCTGAAGGGCGATGGACCTCGTTCCAGGGAGCGTCGTGGCGCTCTTCGATCGCCTGCAACGGCGCTGGGACGACCCGCGCCAGCAGCGCCTCGTCGGCTCCCTGCTCGTCGCCTCCTTCGCCGCCGCGCTCGCGGCGATCGAGGCACGCCGCCAGGGCTGGCTGCCCGACGCGCTCGCCGCCCAGCTCCCGGCAAGCCACTTCCACGCCGTCTCGCTCGCCTTCACCTTGCTGCTGCTCTTCGAGGTGATCGGCGTCGTCTTCTCGCTCGCCCACTCGGTGTCCGAATCGGTCGGCAAGCAGTTCGAGATCTTCTCGCTGATCCTCTTGCGCCAGACCTTCAAGGAGCTCACCACCTTCACCGAGCCGGTGGGCTGGGACGAGGTGCGCACGTCGATCGGACGGATGGCCTCCGACGCCTTCGGGGCACTGGCCGTCTTCGCCCTGCTCTGGCTCTTCTACCGCATCCAGCGCCACCGGCCGATCACTGCCGACGCCCACGAACGGGAGCACTTCGTGGCGACGAAGAAGGGGCTGGCGTTGCTGCTGCTCGGCTGCTTCGCCGCGATCGCCGCCGACGATCTGCGCGACGTGCTCACCGGCGGTGAGGGCTACAACTTCTTCGTCGCCTTCTACACCCTGCTGATCTTCAGCGACATCCTGCTGGTGCTCGTCTCGCTGCGCTACAGCTCGACCTACCCGGTCGTCTTCCGCAACTCCGGCTTCGCGGCGGCGACCGTCTTCCTGCGCCTGGCGCTCACCGCGCCGCCGTACCTCAACGCCGCCATCGGCCTCGCCTCGGCGCTCTTCATCTGCGGCCTGACGGCGGTCTACAACCGTTACGCGACGACGGTCGACCCGCACGCGACCTGAGCCGTCGCGACATCCTTCGGGGGCGACGTCAACCCTCCGAGCCCGCCAGGAGCGGGCCGAGCGCGAGCGCAGCGGCGGCGAGCAGGAGCCCGGTCGCCGCGAGACCGAAGAGCGGCACGAGGACGAGCGTTCCGGCGAGCGCGCCGCAGGCGCCGCCCCCGAGGTCCGCGGCGTAGATCGAGCCGATCTCCCCCGCCGCCGCTTCGCTTCCACCGCTCGCGCAAGCGAAGAGCCCGCCCGTTCCTGCACCCGCGACGGCGAGCAGCAGGAGGGCGAGCGGCAGACCCGTCCAGGTCGGCAGCGAGAGCGTCTGCCCGGCGAGAAGCGAGGTGACGACGAGACCGGCGATCAGCCCCCATCCCGCGACCCGCCCGCGCCGGCGTCGAGCACGAGCGACGCCCGCCGCTCCCACGGCGAGGCCGGCCATGAAGGCGGTGAGGAGAAGGCCGAGATCCTGATAGAGCACGCCATGACGGACCTGGTAGGCGAGGATCAGCACCCCTTCGAGGAGCATGCCGAGAGCGCCGGCGGCCGCGGCGAGGAGCATCCGCCGCCGGCGGTCGCGCCGCCGCGCCCAGAGGATGGCCCCTGCCGCGAACAACCCCAGGACGGCGACCGCGAGGAGCGGCGCCGCGCTCGCCCCCGCGCCTGCCCCGGCGGGCCATTCGAGCCAGGCGAGCGCCGGGTCGAAGCGCGCCAGCCAGAGCAGCAGCGTGTACGAGTAGCAGATCGGCCGCCCGTCGCGGTTCTCCGGCGCGCGGTTCGTCGCGAGCTCGCGCTCCAGACTCTCGCGACGGTCGTTGGTGACGAGGTAGCGCAGGTAGGGAGGCGTGACCAGACGCGGCGCGACGCCGCGCTCGGCGAGGCGTGAGGCGAGCCGCTCCGGGTCGAGCGAGAGGGGGGTGCGCGAGGCGAGCAGCACGGTCGTCGTCCCCGGGAGCGCCAGGACCGAGGGGAAGACCGCGGCGAGGGCACGACGGATGCTCGCCGTGCGCCGCGCGAGCGCCGGGGTGAGCAGGTTCTCGCTGCCGCGCAGGCGGAGCGCCAGCACCCCGGCGTCGCCGAGGCGAAGGTTGCACGCGGCGAAGAACTCGCGGGTGTAGACGCGGTTGGCCTGTGCCGAGTCGGGCTCCGGCATCGCCACGACGAGGAGGTCGAAACGCTCGCCCGCCTCCGCCAGGCCGGCTAGCGCAGTGCGCGGATCGGCGTGGGTGAGACGCACGGCTGGGTCGGCGAGCGCGTCACGCGTTCGCGGCGGCAGGAGCGGCAGCACCTCGGCGAGCAACGCGGTGTCGACCTCGACGACCCGGAGCTCGCGTGGATGGTGGGCGAGAAGCTCGGGCACCAACCCCTCGACCACCCCGCCGAAGAGGAGGATGCGCTCGGGCCGCGCCACCTCGAGCGCGGCGAGATGGGCCAGCTCCTCGGCCGCGACGCTCTCGCTCTCCCCAGCGAGGGCATCGTTGACGTAGACCACCACCTGGCCGCCGGCGGCGGTGACGCTCACGCGGCCGTACGGCGTGTCGCGCGTCGCGACGAGCGCCGGATGGTTCCAACCGGTGAGGGTGCGGTCGAGCGCGCCGGACTGGGCGAGCGCCGCGAGAAGCGCGACCGCGAGCGGCACGGTGGCCGCGACCCACGCGCCTCGCCGGGGCGCCGGGCGAGGCGGTGGCGAGCGCGGCGAGAGCCCGACCGCGACGAGCGCGAGGAGGGCGGCGAAGAGGGCCGTCGTGAGATTGCTCGCGCCGGCGGCGAGGAGCAGCGTGGCGAGCGCGCCGCCACCGAGCCCGCCGGCGCTCTCGACGGCGTAGGCCGCGGCGAGCGTGCGCGGTGGTGCTCCCTCGCTCCCACCGGCAAGATGGAGCCGCGCCGCTCGTTCGAAGAGCAGGCCGCCGAGTGCGCCGACCGGGAGCAGCACGAGGGCGAGGCCGGCGAGCTGCTCGCCGAACGGCAGGTAGGCCCCGGGCGTGCCGCCGAAGAGCCGGCGCAACCGCCGCGCCAGCGTCAACGCGGCAGGCAGCGCGACCGCGAAGGCGAGGAAGGCGACCCGCAGGTGTGCCCCCCGCGCCGCTCCGCATCTCCGGCCGGCGAACGACCCGAGGGCCGAGCCGCCGAGCAGCACCGCCAGGGCAAGCAACGCCACCAGCTCGCTGCCGAACGAAGCGACGAGCAGCTCGCGCAGCAGGACGACCTGGCCGAGCAGCGTCACGAGGCCGACCGCGAAGAGTGCGACGACGGTTTCGCCGCGCTTCGGCGGCGGGCCTGGCGGGAGGACGCTCAGCCCGGCCCCTTCTCGCCGAAGACCTCCGCGCGGAAGGTCGAGAGCTTGGCGCCCTGGCGCCAGCAGTTGCTCGCCAGACCCGCCTTCGCGCAGAGGTGGCCGAGCATCTCGTCGCGCTCCCACCCCTGCTCCGGGGCGACCTGCGGCAGGAAGACCGCGCGATGCCCGTCCAGGTCGAGCATCACGCCGTCGCGGCCGACGACGATCGCTCCCGGGCCGGGGATCGGCGTGAACGGCGAGAGCACCGAGATCTCGAGCTCGAGCCCGGCGAGCTCGTCCGGTCGAACCGGCGGGAAGCGGTGATCCTCGAGCGCAGCGGAGATCGCCATCCGCGCCACGGTCAGGGCGAGCGGCGTGTCCTCGGCCATGTGGCCGATGCAGCCACGCAGCTCGCCGTGCTGTTTCCAGGTCACGAACGCACCCTGATTGCGACGTAAGACCGCGCCCTCCGGGCGCGGCAGGGGCAGCGTCCCGGTCGCAAACCAGCGCTCGACCGTGCGGCGCGCGAGTGCGAGCAGGGTCTGGCGATCGGCGGGAGAGAGCTCAGCCTCCGACTTGGCTGGTGCGGTCGTCGTCACGCTTGCGGCCGGCTTCGCTTCGTTCTCCCTCGGCAGCGGCGGACCGGCGTCGAACACCACCGCGCCGTAGCCGACGACGCGGTCGCGCTCGCCGGCCACCGTGTCGCCCGAGTTTGCGTAGCTCACCACCCGGCCGCGCGTCGCCCCCATCCCGCGCGCCGCCGCCATCGCTGCGAGGATCGCCCCCTGACCGCAGGCGGCGGTGACGAGGGCCGGCCCCCCGCTGCGCTCGATGCGCGCGAGCTCGCGCGAGGCCTCGGCCGGGTCGAGCGTGGCGATCGCCGCCAGCGCGCGGGTATCGGCCTCGACCGCCGCGTCGGCGGCGGGATAGTGCGAGAGATCCGAGGAGGCGACGACGAGCGCACGCCGTCCGGCGAGAGCGCGGGCAAGGAGCTCGCCGAAGCGCGCCGCGCGATGCGCGTCCGAGCTGCCGACCACCGCGGTGACGACGCGAGCGTGGGGGAAGACCACCTGCACGAACGGCAGTTGCACCTCTTCGGAGTGCTCGCTCGTGTGCGCGGCCGGGTCGAAGCGCACGAGACCGTCCTCGCCGCCGAGGGCGAGCAGTTGCCGCGCCAGCGCGGTGTCGGCCTCGATCCGTCCGAGCGGCGTGCGGTAGGCCGTCGCCTGCTGCACCGAGACGCCGGGGAACGCGGGGACCGTGTGGTTCGTGCCGAGGACGACGACGACCTCGACCTCGAAGCCCGTCGCCTGGCGGTAGGCATCGGCGGCGATCGGGCCGGAGAAGAGGAGCCCGGCGTGCGGCGCGAGGAGGGCGAGCGGTCGCACCGGCGCTCCGGCCGGCGGCGGCAAGGCGTCGGCGAGATACGCCTCGACGGCGGCGCGGAGGCGGGTCGGGTCGGCGGGGTAGAACTTCCCCGCCACCGCCGGCGGGCGCTCACCCGGCGCCGCGGGCTCCGGCGCGCTCGCCGCAGGCGCGAGCGTGATCGCGCCGAGCCCCAGGAGTGCAGACACGGCGAGGGCGCGCACGCGACGGTGGCTCATCTCAGCTCCAGACCCCGGCGAGCTTCGTGCCGCAGAAAGCGCAAGCGCCGTCCTTCAGGTGCAGCGCGGTAAGGAAAATGCCGCTGCGCTCGATGCAGACCTTGCCGCAGTGCGGGCAGGTGGTGTGCGCTCCCGGATGGCCGGGCACGTTGCCGACGTAGGCGTAGCGCACGCCGGCGGCGAGCGCCAGCTCGCGGGCGCGCTCGAGCGTCGAGACGGGGGTCGGCGGGAGGTTCTGCAACTGGTAGTCGGGGTGGAAGCGGCTGAAGTGGAGCGGCACGTCGGGCCCGAGCTCGCCGGCGACCCAGCGCACCAGCTCGCCGAGCATCCCGTCCGCGTCGTTGAGCGTCGGCACGACCAGGTTGACGATCTCGAGGTGGCGGCCGGCCCGGGCGATCTGCCGGATGCTGCGCAGCACCGGGGCGAGCTCGGCGCCGGAGACGTCGCGGTAGAACGCCGGGGCGTAGCCCTTGAGGTCGATCTTGATCGCGTCGAGCACCTCGATCATCTCGGCGAGCGGCGCCTCGTTCATGAAGCCACAGGAGACGAGCACCGAGCGCAACCCGCGCCGGCGCGCCGCGCGTGCGACATCGACGAGGTACTCGGTGAAGACCGTCGGCTCGTTGTAGGTGAAGGCGACGATCGGCGCGCTGCGCCCCGTGGCCCGCGCGACCAGCGCCTCCGGCGTGGCGCTCGCTCCGCCGTGGTCCTCGGGCGAGGATTGGGAGATCTCCCAGTTCTGGCAGAAGCGGCAGCGCAGTGGGCAGCCCGCAGTGCCGAAGGAGTAGGCCGCCGATCCGGGGAGGAAGTGGAAGAACGGCTTCTTTTCGATCGGATCGACGTGCTCGGCGACCGGGTGGCCGTAGACGAGACTGCGCAGCTCCCCGCGCACGACGACCCGCGCGCGGCAGCGGCCGCGCTCACCCTCGCGCAGCACGCAGGCGTGAGCGCAGAGCAGACACTGGACCGCTGCCGGACGGTGGCGGTGGGGCGCCTCGGCGGGCGGCGACGCATGACAGTCGCGGCAGGAGGCCTCCGGAGCGTCGGCGGAGACCCAGTAGCGCGCCACCGGGGCCCGGGCGATCCGCCCCGCGAGGGGATCGCCGCCGTCCGCTTCGGCCGCGGCAAGCGCCCAGGACGCGGGCAGGAGCGGTGCGACACCCGCCGCCAGCCCGCCGCGGGTGGCGAGCTCGAGCACCTCGCGGCGGGTCCACCCGGCGCCTGCCATGCGCTCCGCTCTCCCCGGGGCGCGAAAGACGCCCCGCCCTGCACGGTAGGAGCCGCGCCCGGGCCTGTCAAGCGCCGGGCGCGCTCCGCGCGCGGGGGGTCAGCTGCAGCTCAGGGCCGAGGTGTCCTGGAGCGGCGCGGCCGGGTTGAGGTCCGGATTGGTGTAGGTCTTCGTCGCCCCGGTCTGCAGGTCGACGATGGTCACCGTGAAGCCGACGTTGGTCCCCGCCGAGTAGTAGACCCAGCGCTTGCCATTCAGGCCGCAGCCGTCGAGCACCTTGATGAGCAACTCCGGGTTGTCGGCGCCGAAGAACCAGAAGAGGCCGCCCTTGGTGACCCCGAGGCTGGTGAGCGGAATGGCGCGACCCGAACCGGAGAGGCCCCCGCCCTGGACCGTGCTGTAGGTGACCCGGATGCGGAAGCGCCCCTCGATGCAGAGGGTCGTCGAGTCGGGCGTGCAGGTCGTTCCGGCGCCGGGTGTCGAGCCGGTCAGACTGTAGACGAGCCCGCTGGCGATCATCGTGTCGGCGAAGTTGCCCTCTGCCGTCGGGGCGAAGCGGAAGTCCATGATGAGCTGCTGATTGGCCGAGAGGCTCACCGGGAAGCTCACGGCGGTGCCGGTGCAGTCGCCGCTGCCGTTGATCGGCCCGGTGTGGCGCCGCAGGTTGATCACCGAGAACGGTGCGGCGAGCGCCTCGTCGAGAGTCACCGTGCCGGACGAGGTGCAGTTGTCGCCCCAGCAGATGTAGTAGCACTGCTTGAGCGAGGAGCTGCCGACCGAGGTGGTTGGAAAGCTCACCGCACGATCGTTGATCCGGGGCACCAGCCAGGAGGTCGGCCCGTCGCCGTCGGCGCGGAGGGCGACGTCGCCGTCGGCCGGCAACGAGCCGAGGAAGACCGGGTCCTGGGCGAGCGCCGGAACGGTCAGGGTGAGCGCCGCCACGGCGGCGAGTGCCACGAGGTTACGAGCGCGCATGGGTCTCTCCTTTTCGCCAGAGAATCGTGGCGTCAGGGTAACACCGCGGCGGGAATCCGGGAGCGCGGCAGCGTCAACTCGCGACCGCGGCGGGCTCGGCGTCGAGCAGGCCGTGGCGCCGCATCCAGTCGTCGCTGTAGAGCGTGCTGAGGTAGCGCGTGCCGGAGTCGCAGAAGAGGGTGGCGATGCGCGCCGGCGACTCGAGCCGGGCGGCAACCTGCCGCACACCCCAGAGCGCGGCGCCCGACGAGCCGCCGCAGAAGAGCCCTTCGAGCCGGGCGAGATCGCGTGCCGCCAGCAGCGCCTCGCGGTCGGTGGCTTGCAGCATGTCGTCGAGTCGCTCGAACTCCGGGCAGCCGATGACCTCCTCGTCCCCCAGACCCTCGACGAGGTAGCGGTGCGGGCGGCCGGTGCGGCCGGTCCTGAAGAACTCGGTGAAGACCGAGCCGGCGATGTCGACCGCCACGACGCGGACCTTCGGGTCGCGTTCCTTGAGGTAGCGGGCGACGCCCGAGACGGTGCCGCCGGTGCCGATCCCGGCCACGAAGTAGTCGAGCCGTCCCTCCATCTGCTCCCAGATCTCCGGGCCGGTCGAGCGATAGTGCGCTTCGTTGTTGGTGCGGTCGTTGTGCTGGTCGGGGAAGAAGGCCCCGGGGATCGTCGCCGCGAGCTCGCGCGCCTTGCGGTTGTAGCTCTCCGGGTGCTCGGGCGGCAGGTTCCCGTCGACCAGCACCAGCTCGACACCCATGGCGCGGAGCGAGTCGAGCTTCTCGCGGCTCGTCTGGCGCCGCACCACCATGACGCAGCGCAGACCGTGCTCGACCGCCATCATCGCCAGACCCATCGCGGTGTTGCCCGACGAGGCCTCGACCACCGTGCCGCCAGGCTGCAGCCGCCCGTCGGCGAGCGCCTGTTCGATCATGAACCGCGCGATCCGGTCCTTGACGCTGCCCATCGGGTTCATGAACTCGCACTTGGCGAAGACCTCGCCGGCGAAGCCGGGCACCGCCCGGCGCAGACGCACGAGCGGCGTACCGCCCACCGCGTCGGAGAGCTTGTCGAAAACGCGTCGCGGACTCATCGTCCGCAGGATACCAAGCCGCCCGCCGCGGTCGCGGCGTTTCCGCCGGTCAATCGGCGAAGCGCCAGAGCCAGATCGTCCCCCAGCGACCGCCCGTGGCGAGGTCGGCGCCGGGGGGATCCGAACGATCGAGGAAGGCGAAGCAACAGCCCGCGCCGATTCGCCCGCGCCGGCGACCGTGGCGATCCCGGAAAGCGAGGCTCCAAGCGGGGCCGCGCTCTGTCGGCCGCCAGCCGTCGCACAAGACGGCGCCGAGGGTCTCGCCGCCTGGGTCGAAGCCGAGTTGCTCGATCTGGCCGGCGACGACAGCGTGCCATCCGGGCGAGCCGTCGGCGGCATGGAGCGCGACCGCTCCGGCGCAGCCGACGGCCATGTCGCCGTTCACCGGATGGAGGGTGGCCGCCGTCGGTTGTTCGAAGGCGATGCGCCGGCTCTCGCCGCAGGCGAGGTCGAGCCGCTCGATGCCGTCGACTCGGCACAGCAGGGCGATCGGCTCCGGCCCGAGCGCGGCGAGGGTGGTCCCCGTCTCGCCGGCGACCGTGCCCCGCGAGGCGAGCTCCCGGCCCTCGTCGACGGCGACGAGCGTGATCGAGCTCGCGAATCCGGCCGCCAGGGCAAGCGTGCTCCCGTTCGGCGAGAGCCAGAGATCGATCGCGTCGCCGCTCTGGCGGTCCCAGGAGAAACCGGCGCGACGGAAGACCCGGCGCCCGCTGGCGATCTCCCAGACCGAGATCGCCGCCGCGCCACTCGTCCCTTCGAGGAGTGCCAGCCGCGTCGCGGTGACCGCCGCGACGCCGCCCGGCGGCAGCGCCAGCTCGGTCGGCGGGCGGCGATCGGTGAGGTCGATCGCCCGCGCCCGCTCGCCGGGCCCACGCCGAACCCACCAGCCGGCCCCGAACCCGTCGTCGCGCGGCGGACGGGCCCGCTCGCTCGCGGAGTCGAGGTCCCAGAGGACGGGCGTCGGTTCGATCGCGTCGCTC
This sequence comes from Holophagales bacterium, assembly GCA_016699405.1. NCBI lineage: Bacteria > Pseudomonadati > Acidobacteriota > Holophagae > Holophagales > Holophagales bacterium. Next base: position 751,022 of record CP064972.1, read on the forward strand.
AGCAGCAGACCCGGAGCCTCGGCGCCGAGGTGGCGGACTTCGCTGTCGTGCCCTTCGAGCGCGCCGCGCGGGACGAGCCCTTCGTGCTCGGGAGCGAGCGCACGCCACCCCTCCCCACCGCGGCGGTCGATCTCGGCGCGTGCCGCGCGGCGGAGGTGGGCGACCGGGAGCGGACCGAGGCCGGAGAAGCGCGAGCAGGAGAGGTTGTGCAGTCCGGCGACGCGGTCGAGCAGCTCGTCCGGGAGGCGTTCCGCCACGCTGCGCAGCCGGACGGCGAGCCGCTCGGCGGCGCTCTCCGCCCGCCGCGGGTCGCCGAGCGCCGCGAGCGCCCTCTCGAGGTCGGAGACGAGGTCGTTCATCCTCTCCTCCCGGATTCCCGGCGAGGATACGCCCGCCCCCCGGCAAGGCGCGGTGCTACCATCCGCGGAGCTTTCCGGAAAACGCCGCGCACCGGTCGCACGATGCCCACCCCGAGCCCGCGGGACGCCGACCTCCAGCAGACGACCCGGCCGTGCGCCGACGGTCCGGGCGACGGGTGGCGACTGCATTCGTCGCACGGTCGCCGGCGCGCTCGCCTGAAGAGTGGCGCATGACGCCGCAGCGCCACGCCCGGCTGCGCGAGCTCTTCCATCGCGCGATCGAAAGCCCGGAGGCCGAGCGCGCAGCGCTGTTGGCCGCGCTCGAGATCGACGATGCGGACCTGGCGGGCGACCTCGCCGCCCTGCTCGCCGAGGCGGGAACCGAGTCCGGCCACGACCTCCCCGCCGTTCCACCAGCCGGCGTCGCGGTACCGAGCCCCTGGCCCACGCAGCTCGGTCGCTGGCGGATCCTCGGCGAGCTGGGGCGCGGTGGCATGGGCTGGGTGCTGCTCGCCGAGCGCGCCGACGGCGCCTACGACCAGCGCGCCGCGGTCAAGATCCTCGACCCGCTGCGGCTCGGGAGCCGCGAGGTCGCCGGACGCCTTCTCGCCGAGCGACGGCTGCTCGCCCGCCTCGTCCATCCGTCGATCGCCCGTCTGCTCGACGGCGGGACGGCACCCGGCGGCGAGCCCTTCTTCGTCATGGAGCTCGTCGAGGGCCAACGGATCGACGAGTACGTCGCTGCCCACCGCCTCGACCTCGCGACGACCCTGCGGCTCTTCCTCGACGTCTGCGCGGCGGTGGAGTACGCGCACCGCAACCTGATCGTCCACCGTGACCTCAAGCCGAGCAACGTCCTGGTCACCGCCGACGGCGTGCCGAAGCTCCTCGACTTCGGCATCGCCAAGCTCCTCGACCCGGCGCTCGATCCGGAGGCCGCTGTCGAGACGCGGCACGGCCATTCGCCGATGACCATCCGCTACGCCGCTCCCGAACAGGTGCGCGGCGAACCAGTCACCGTCGCCACCGACGTCTACGCCCTCGGTGTGCTGCTCTACGAGCTGCTTACCGGCACCTCGCCTTACGGGGAGGATTCGCGAACCCTGCCGGCGCTGCTGCGCGCGGTCTGTGAACGCGAGCCCCTGCCGCCTTCGACGGTCGATCTCACCCTGCCGGTGCTCACCGCGTCGGCGGCCGCGATGGGCAAGGAGCGTGGCCGCCCGCGGCGCCGGCGCGCCCTGCGCGGCGACGTCGACGCCATCGTCCTCAAGGCGCTGCGCAAGGAGCCGGCCGAGCGCTACGGCTCGGTCGCCGAGCTCGCCGACGATCTGCGGCGCCACCTCGACGGGCGTCCCGTCCTCGCGCGGCGAGGCTCGCGGCTCTACCGCACCGCCAAATTCGTGCGGCGCAACCGCTGGCCGCTGGCCACCGGCACCGCCGCCCTCGTGCTGCTCTCGTTCTACTTCGTCGAGCGCGAGCGCCAGTTGCGCGAGGTCGCCCGCGAGCGCGACAAGGCGCGCGAGGTCACCGAGACGATGGTCGGCCTCTTCGAGCTCTCCGACCCGAGCGAGGCGCGCGGCACCGCCTTCACCGTCCGCGAGGCGCTCGACCGCGGCGCCGAGCGGATCGACCGCGAGCTCGCCGGGCAGCCCGAGGTCCGCGCCACGCTGCTCGAGACGATGGGCCGGGTCTACCACAACCTCGGCCTCTACGCCCGCGGGCGCACGCTGCTCGAGAAGGCCACGGCGCTCTCCCGCACCTTCGCCGCTCCGGGCGACCTCTCGTCGACACTGCTCTTCCTCGCCCGCGCGGAACAGACGGCGGGCGACCTTCCGGCCGCCGAGAAGACCTTCACCGAGGCGCTCGGCGAGGCGAAGCGGGCGCGAGATCCCGTGCGCGAAGCACACGTGCTGGCCGAGCTCGCGCGGCTGCGCAGCGACCAAGGCGACTGGAAGGAAGCCGAGCGGCTGCATCGCGAGGCCGATGCGATCTACGAGCGGATGACGGACGCTCTTCCGCTCGATCGCGCCGAGAACCTCTCGAGCCTGGCGCTCGTCGTGCAGGCGCAGGGGAGGCGCGACGGAGCGAAGACCGAGCTCACCGCGGCCGAAGGTTGGCTCAGGAAGGGGCACGACGACGATCCGGTGCGCGAGGCGATGATCGGCGGCGAGCTCGGTGTCGCCTATCGCTGGATCGGCGAGCCGCTTCGTGCCGCCAAGCTCCTCGACACGTCGCTCTCACTCCTCCGCTCGGTGGTGCCCGGCGACCATGTCGAGCTCGCCAATCTGCTCAATAACCGGGCAATGGTCGCCGCCGATCAAGGCGATCTCTCCGCTGCGACCGCAGGATTCGAACAGGCGGCGGCGATGTGGCGACGGTTGATGGGCGACGATCACCCTCGTGTCGCCCTGGCGACGGCGAACCTTGGTGTGCTCTCCCTGCGTCGCGGCGATTGGCGTCGGGCGGCCGATCTCATCGGCCACGCCCTCGAGGTCAGCCGGCGCCGCCTGCCCGCCGACCACCCCGACCTCTGCGTCGATCTCGAGAACCTCGCCGACGCCCGCCTCGAGCTCGGGGACCCGGCGGGCGCCTTCGCCCTGATCGACGAGTCGGAGAAGATCCTCGAGCAGAAGCTCAAGCCGCCCAACGCGTCGCTCGCCCGCATTCTCGCCCGGCGGGCGCGCCACGCCGACCGCGCCGGCCGACTGGCCGAGGCCGACCAGCTTTCTTCCCGCGCGCTGGCCATGTACAGCGAGACGCAGGCCCCGGACTCGCCGGCGATCGCTGCGGCGCGCGGCATCCGAGGCCGCGTCCTGCTTTCGCTGGGGAGGGGGACCGAAGCTCTCCCCCTGCTCGAGGAGGCGCTCGCCAGCCGCCTGCGCGCGCTCGGACCGGACCACTACGAGACCGCCCACGCACGAAGCCTGCTCGGCGGTGCGCTCGTCGCCACCGGGGCGACGGCGCGCGCGGTCCCCGAGCTCGAGAAGGCGCTCGCCGATCTCGAGCAAGCCCTCTTGCCGAGCCACTACGCCGTGGCCGAGACCCGCGCGCGGCTTGCCGACGCCCTGGCGATTCGCGGCGACCGGGCGCGTGCCACGGAGCTGCGCCAGCGTGCGCTCGCCGACCTGCGCGCTTCCTACCCCCACGGCCACCCGCTGATCCCAAAGCTCGAGAAGACGCTCGCCGGCTCCTGAGCGGGTGGCCCACGCCGCGGGAGCGGCGCACGCAGCCGTCCGGGCGGATCGTCGCGCTAGCCCTCGGCCAGGGCGCGGATCCGCTCGGACTCGTGAATCGCCAGACCGCTCGGCGCGGCGCGGGCGACCCGCCGCATCGCCGCGGCCACCGTGCTCGCGGCGATCGGCCGGTAGCGCGCCAGCGGGCCCAGGAAGAGCGGGCCGAGCGGGGCGAAGACGGCGCTGGCCACGCGCTCCCCGACGCGCAGCTCGGCGCGGTCGCCGAGCAGCAGCGAAGGGCGGAAGATCTGGATCGAATCGAAGGCGAGCGCCTCGACCGCCCGCTCCATCTCGCCCTTGACCCGGCTGTAGAAGGTGCGCGATGCCGGGTCGGCACCGAGCGAGCTGACCACCAGGAGCTGGCGCGCCCCCGCCTGCCAGCCCGCCGCGGCGAAGGCGAGGACGGCGTCGTGGTCGACGGCACGGAACGCCGGCTGCGATCCGGCCTTGGCGATCGTCGTCCCGAGAGCGCAGAAGAGGTCGTCGGCGGCGGGCAACGACGGGAGGGCCGCGAAGTCGACGACGAGATGGGTGAGCTTCGCGTGGGTGCGCGGCAGCGGCCGTCGCACGAGGAGCGTCACCGCGCTCCAGCTCTCGTCGGCGAGCAGCTCGTCGACCAGATGGGAGCCGACGAGCCCGCTCGCTCCGGCCACGATGGCTCGCCTGCGATCTGCACTCATCGCCTCTCCTCCCGCCGTTGCGTGAATGGTAAGCGATCAGCGTAGCAGAGGGCCGCTGTCGCGCTCGGGCGATAGGATCGTGACGCACGCCCGGCCCTCCGGGCGTCCACCCCGAAGGAGCACCCCTTGCACCACGACATCATCGCGGTCGTCGACTTCGGCGGCCAGTACGCACACCTGATCGCCACGAAGGTCCGCCGCCTCGGCGTGCGCGCCGAGATCCGCCAACCCGACGACCCGATCGAGCGCTTCGCGCCCTATCGCGGGATCATCCTTTCCGGCAGCCCGTCGCTCTCGTCGCTCGGCGAAGACTCCGACTACACGCGGGCGATCTACGACCTGCCGGTGCCGATCCTCGGCTTCTGTTTCGGTCACCAGGAGATCGCCAAGCACTACGGTGGCGAGGTGGCGCACGGCGGTCGCGAGTGGGGGCCGGCCGAGCTGCGACTGACGCGCCAGCATCCGCTCTTCGCCGGGCTCGGACCGGTCGAGCCGGTCTGGATGAGCCACTACGACTCGGTCGTCGCCCTCGGCCCGGACTTCGAGGAGCTCGGCGCGACCGAGCTGGCTCCCGGTTCACCGGCCCATCGCTTCGCGGCGATCGGCTCCGATCGCCTTCGGCGCTACGGCCTGCAGTTCCACCCGGAGGTCGACGACACGCTGCACGGCGAGGCGATGATCGCCAACTTCGTCTTCGGCATCTGCGGCTGCGAGCGCTCGTGGACGATGGACCAGTTCCTCGAGGAGGAGACGGTCCGTCTGCGCGCCCAGGTCGGCGACCGCTCGGTCTTCCTGCTCGCCTCCGGCGGCGTCGACTCGACGGTCGCCGCCAAGCTGCTCGCCCAGGCGCTCGGCAACGACCGCGTCCGCCTGCTGCACGTCGACAACGGATTGATGCGGCAGGACGAGAGCCACCAGGTCGTCGAGCTGCTCGAGTCGCTCGGCCTCGGGGCCAATCTCTCCTTCATCGACGCGAGCGACACCTTCCTCTCGGCGCTCGAAGGGATCGTCGAGCCGGAGCGCAAGCGCCGGGTGATCGGCGACACCTTCGTCGAGGTCTTCGAGCGCAAGGCACGCCGGCTCGGCATCGAGAGCCACCTGCTCGCCCAGGGGACGATCTACCCCGACACGATCGAGACCGGCGGCACGAAGCGGGCCGACACGATCAAGACGCATCACAACCGGGTGCCGGTGATCGCCGAGATGATCGCCGCCGGGAGGATCGTCGAGCCGCTCGCCGACCTCTACAAGGTCGAGGTCCGCGAGCTCGGGGAGCGGCTGGGGATCCCGCGCGAGGCGCTCTGGCGGCACCCGTTTCCCGGGCCCGGCCTCGGCGTCCGGCTGCTCTGCTCGGACGGCGAGCGGGATCGGTCGCACTTCGAGGAGCTCGAGCCGGCGCTCGCCACGCTGGCGGCGCGGGAAGGGGTGCGAGCGCTTGCCCTGCCGATCCGCTCGGTGGGGGTCAAGGCGGACCTGCGCGCCTACGAGCACCCGGTGCTCCTCGATCTCGGCCCCGAGCAGATCTCGTGGCCGCGCCTGCTGACGCTCGCGGCGGCGATCTATCAGGAGGTGCCGCACGTCAACCGCTGCCTGCGCTGGCTCGGCCCCGGGCGACCGGCGAGCTTCACGCCGCTCGCCGCCACGGTGACCCGCGAACGGCTCGACCTGCTGCGCCACGCCGACGCCATCGTCATGCAGGGGCTGCGACGCCACGGCCTTTACGATGCGATCTGGCAGTGTCCGACCGTCCTCGTGCCACTCGCCGTCGACGGTCGCGGCAGCGAGCTGGTCATCGTCCGGCCGATCCGCTCCGAGCGCGGCATGACGGCCACCCCCGCCGAGCTCCCGCCGGCGCTGCTCGGCGAGCTCGGCGAACGCCTGCTCGCCCTGCCCGCCATCAGCGGCTTCGCCTTCGACCTGACGACCAAGCCGCCGGGGACGATCGAGTGGGAGTGAGGCGCCGGCGGTGGGAGCCCGACCGACGACGCCGGGGCTTCACGGACACACGTGAAGGGCGTCGGTGTCCTGAACCGGTGGGAAGGGAACGCCGCGAGGATGGTCGTACGTCCAGCGTTCACCGGTGACGGTGTCGGTGACCGCCAGGTCGACCCCGACGTCGGTCAGGCCAGCGGCGAAGACCCAGAAGTCGCGGAACTCCGGCAGGTGACAGGCGTCGAGCACCTTGACGACCAGCTCGACGTTTCCCGGCCCGAAGAACCAGAAGCCGCCGGTGTCGCTGGCGATCGGCACGGCGTGACCGAAACCCGGCAGGCCGTGGTGGTCGTTCCAGGTCGCCTCGACTCGGAAGCGGCCACCGGTGAGGCAGAGAGCGGTCTCGGTCGCCACGCAATCGTCGGCCAGCGCCCCGAGATCGGCGTAGATCGCCGACTGGCCGGCTGGCGTCTGCCCACCCCACGCCACGGCCCAGGCGCCACCGGGCTGCATCGCGGCTCCGGGTGAAGCGGAGCCGAGGCCGGCGATCGACGCCGGTAGCGGATTCATCGGGCCGAGGGGGTTCGCACCTCGGCCGAACGCCTGCCACCCCGGCTGGAAGCGACCGGAGGGATCGCCGGGGATCGGCTCGGTCCACGTGACGAGAAACCGCCCGCGTTCGTCGGCCGCGACCGCCGGGAGCGAAGGCTCGAGCCAGGTGGCCAGCGAGCGGATCTCCTGCATGTTGCCGATCGGCAAGCCGTCGAGCAGGCGGCGGGTGCGCAGCGTCACGGCCCGCGTCGTCTCGTCGAGAGCGAACCAGACGGCACGTCCCTCGACGTTGCCGGCGCTCGCTGCGGCAGGGAGACGATCCGACTGCAGCGTTCCATCTTCGAGGCGGACGACTTGCTCGCCCCCCAGCGGATCGCCAAGCGCGTCGAGACGACGGGCCGCGGTAACCGGGAGGAGCGGCGGCTCGCCTTCCCCCGGCGAGGTTCGCACCCAGGTGACGACGAGGCCGTCCGGGCGGCGGGCGAGGGCGGGGTCGACGCGATGGGCCCCATCCGCTGGGGAGAGCGTCGTCGTGGGTCCGCTCGCCGCCCCGGCGGCATCGAGCCTCAACGCGCGGATCGACGCCGGCGCCGAGCCATCGGCGGGCGTGAAGGCGTAGACGAGCAGCCAGCCGCCACCGGGCAGCGCGACGACGTCGTGTCGGCCGATCTCGGTCGGACCGGCGGTCACGAGCGCAGCGGAGCTCCCCGCCGGGGGCGCGCCGCTCGCGGGGAAACGGCGCACGGCGAGGCCCGAGAAGTTGTAGCGCTGCATCCGATAGGCGACGAGCATCGTGCCGTCCGGCGCCACCGCCAGACGCGGAGCGCGCATGGCGAGCGCGATGATCCCCGAGTCGACCAGCTCCTCCGGCCCGCGCGGCGCACCGCTGGCGTCGAGCTGTCGGATCCAGACCTGACCGAGCGAACCGGCGCCGATGGCCTCCCACGCCACGGCCCATCCGCCGTCGGGGAGCGCTGCGACCACGGGAGCGAAGTCCATCCGGTCAGGGGACGTCGTCACGGTGACGGTCGCTCCGCTGGCGACGAGCGGCAGCAGCAAGGCCAGGAACAGCTCGCAGATGATCGGACGCCAGGTGCGGGTTCCGTCGGGCATGAGAGACCTCCGCGGGAGGGTTGGCCGTGAGGCGGCTCCCACTTCTCCTACGCGCGAACGTCGCCGGTCGTCCCGACCGTCCGCAACTCCCCATCGCCGGCCGGTGCCTTCTCGCTCCCTGCGGCGTCGCTCCCCACCGCCCGGCACCTTGCTTGGCTCACCTCCACGACGGGCGCCCCAGTGCGGGTGCGTGACCCAAGGGCGCGGCAGGACGTACGTCCCGGAGCGGATCGAGTGAACACGGTTGGCCCTGGCGTGCGGGACGACCTGCGGACTCGCATCGGTCGTGGCGGACCATCGCCGATCCAGGGGATGGGCTGTGCTACTCTGCGCCGCGAAAATCCGATGGGGCTGGTTGCTGTTTGAGGATCTTCCGGAGGGAGGGGCGCATGTCTTCTGCTCGGTGGGCTCGTCGCATCGGCATCCTCGTCTGCACCTCGCTGCTCCTGATCGCGGTTCCCGCCTCGCTCGAAGCCGCGGTCTTCACAGTCGGCAGCGACGGAGCCTGCAGCTACTCGACGATCACCGCCGCGCTCTTCGCCTCGCTCGCCGCCGGCAACGACGAGATCCGCATCGCGCGCAACCAGACCTACAGCAACGTCTCGCTCCACCTCACCGACTGGAGCTCGGCCACCGTCGGTTCGCTGACGCTGGCCGGCGGCTACGACAACTGCGCGGACGCGACGCCGAGTGGCCTGACGACGCTCACCGGCTCGCTCTCAGCCCCGGTCGTCAAGGTCGACACCTCCTCGCAAGCCGATTCGCTGGTCACCCTCCGCGACCTGATGCTCAACGGCTCCGGGGCGCTCGGGGTGTGGGCCGACGGCGGCGCGCAGGTCACGCTGACGCACGTCACCGTGCAGTCCAACGGCGGCGGCGGCATCGGCGCCTTCAACGGTGCGACCATCCTCGCCGACACCGGGTCGAGCATCGGCCCGAACTCCGGCTCCGGCGTCGCCTGCCTCTCGGGCTCGCACGTCGAGCTCGCCGCAACCGTCGACAACAACATCGCGACGAACGGCGCCGGGATCCTCGCCGGGACCGGATGCACCCTCACCGTCCACGCCGGCGGAGCGATCACCAACAACGACGCCTCGTTCGGCGGCGGCATCCACGCGAGCGGCGGAGCGACGGTGATCGTCGACGGCTCCGATCAGGCGACGCAGTTCGCGACGCAGGTCTCGGGCAACACGGCGACCGACCAGGGCGGTGGCATCTACGCGAGCGGTGCCGGCACGACGGTGACGATCCGCAACGCCCGGGTACGGGTCAACCAGGCCGGGCTCGAAGGGGGTGCGATCTGGGCCGACCAGGGAGCACGGGTCATCGTCGACCGGGTGAGCGGGCGCTGCTACGACCCGGAACGCTGCTCCGACCTGTCGCTCAACCAGGTCACCCAGGCCAATCAGGGGGTGGACGGCGCGGTCGCCTGGGTCGAAAGCGACGCCGACCTCGAGATCTACCAGACCCTGGTCGAAGGAAACTCGATCGACGTCTCCGCCGAGTGGGGAAGCCTGTTCTACGCCTTCGGCGTCGGCTCGACGATCAAGGCCGAGGGGCTGAGCTTCTGGAACAACCAGGGGCCCGACGCCCTCTTCTCCGGCTCGTCTAACGCAGAGATCCACGTCGGCTTCGTCTCGGCCTCCGGCAACTTCTTCGCCAGCGGCACGCTCCCGGCCCGCCCCGTCTTCTTGAGCACGAACGCCACCGCGACGCTCAACTCGAGCATCTTCTACCCGAACTCGGCAGTCCAGGCGATTCTCGGGGCGTCACTCCCCGAGGTCGACTGCCTGATCCTGTCGAACACGACCGGCCTGCCCCCCTCCGCCACCTTCGTCAGCACCGTCGATCCGGCCTTCGTCGATGCCGCGAACGGCAACCTCGCCTTGCGCTCCACCTCCCCGGCGATCGACTACTGCGACACGTTCCTCTACTCGCCGCTGCAGAGCGACCTCGACCTCGAGGCGCGCGGTTATGATGCCGCGAGCAATTCGAACGGAACGCCAGGGCCGAACGGGGGGACCTACGATCTCGGCGCCGACGAGCTGTACCTCTTCTGGGCCGACGGCTACGAGGCGGGGAACACGCTGGCGTGGTCGGCCAGGCTTCCCTGACCGAAGAGCCCTCGCTCGGCGACCGATCCCGACCGGACTCGGCCGGGGGTCGGACGAGGGGCGAGCCGGATGCGGCTCACGACCTCCGCCGCGTCGCGAGAGAAGGCTGAGGGCGCAGGAGAGCTGGCATTCCGGTGTTGCAACGAACGAGGCGGGCAAGACACCGCCGGTGAAGCAGTCCACACTGCCAGGAGACGCCGATGAACCGCGCTGCAGCCGTTGTCCTTCTCGTCGCTTCGTTCCTCGCGGGCGCCGCGCCCGCCTCCGCCACTCGCGTTCGAGTCGTCCACCGTGGACCGCGGGCCACGGTGCGGGTCAGCGTCGGGTTCCCCCTCCACCGGCCGTTGCCGCACGTCGTCGTCCGCCGGCCGGCGGTGACCTTCCGCGTCGCCCCCCGCATCTACCTGCCGCACGTCGCCTTCGGCGCCGTGGTGATCGCGGCGCCGGCAACCGACCGCATCGTCTGGTCGGACGCCGAGTCGCTCGCGCGCGAGGACAACTGGTCGGAGATCGCCATGGACGTCGATCGCCGCGGCGACCGGCTGCTGCTCGACATCACCGAGGGGCCGGCGCAACTGAGCTTTGCCGAGGTGGTCTTCGAGAACGGCGAGACTCAGGTCGTCGACTTCAACGACGGGGTCCAGAAGATCGGCATCTACTCGCTGCTCGACTTCGGCAACGGCCGCAAGGTCGACCACGTCCGTCTCGTCGCCAAGGCGAGCGACAAGGAGACCCGCGTCGCCGTTCGCCTCGTCGGCTGATCCTCGCGGGACGCCGGCTCGACGGTCGAGCCCGGAGAGCCGGCGCCGCCCGCGCGCTCGAGCCGCGCCCCGACAAGGAAGGGACCGTCTCGCGCCACGCGATCGGAACGACGCGCGACGGGGTGAGCGTCAGAGACCGACGAGCGCGTAGAAGAGCGAGAGCACCGCGAGGCCGATCATCCCCGGTGCGGCGAGATGGGCGGTGCGGCGCGAGCCGAAGGCGTAGGTGTAGACCGTCTTCAGCAGGTTGTTGCTGGCGCTGGCGATGACCACCGCCTGGAGGATCTGCGCTTCACCGATACCGTAGCTGCCCTGAAGCAGCGAAACGACGAACGGCGTGATGTCGGAGAAGCCGACGACGAACGACAGCATGCGCAGGCCCATCTCCTTGAACGTCTCGAGGCTGTACTTGGTGGCCAGCGAGACGACGGCGAAGAGCACGGCGAAGAGCAGCGCCGAGTTCAGCTCGAGGGGGTTCTTGCGCAGCTCGGGCTCCTCCGACCCCACCCGGCCCTCGGCCGGCGGCTCTTCCACGGCGCTCTCGCTCGCCGGCACGGCCTCGCGGCGGCGGCGCAGCCAGATGCCGTAGCCCGCCGCCAGGCCGGAAAGAACGAGGAGCGCCGGGCCCACGGCCAGCGCGGAGGAGAAGCGGAAGATCGCGGTGAGCGCCAGCAGGCGCAGGTACATCATCGAGACCGCGAGGAGAATGGCGACCGCGGCCTCGCGGTCGATGCCGGGGAGTGAGCGCGACTTCTTCGACAGCACCAGCACGGTGACCGTGCTCGAGTAGACGCCGCCGATGATGCCGGCGAGCATCAGTCCCTTGTGCGGGAAGAGGTAGGTCTGGAGGACGTAGCCGAGGTAGGAGATCGCCGTGGTGACGACGACGGCCATCCAGATCTGCCGCGGGGTCACCGGCAAGGCGCGGAAGAAGTGCCCGAGCAGATCGTCACCCGCCGGCGCGTCGGGGATCAGCGGCAGGATCACCGCGACGATCGCCAGGAACTTGCAGGCGGTCACCACCTCGCCGGTCTCCAGCCGGTCGGTGAACTGCCGGATGCGCCCCTTCGAGTGCAGCACGAAGAGGATCGAGATGGCGATCAGCACCAGGAACCAGTGCGGTTGCAGGAGCGCGATCGGGCCGGTGGCGTAGGTCAGCAGGGCGATGTGCACCCCGATCAGGCCCGGGCTCTTCTTCTGCCGCACCTTGTTGCTGTAGTAGACGAGCAGGAAGAACGACAGCGCGGCCAGACCGACGAGGAACGCCTGCGGCCCGATCTCCGGCAACTGGAAGAGGATCAGTCCCAGCATGCCGATGAAGACGAAGGTGCGCACCGTCCCGAAGGTGTCGAACTTCCCCTCCCCTTCGTAGTACTCGCGCAGACCGATGCCGATCAGGAAGCTGACCGCCATGGTCAGGAGGAAGGGAGTGACGATCGCCGGTGTCATGGTGCGGATCCGTTCGCGGGTCGGGCCGGACGCCGGCGCGAACGCCGGCGGCAGCGACTCATTCCATCCCGACCACTCGCTTGGCGGCCTTGAGGTAGTTCACGTTCGGCTGCTCGGCGAGGCCCAGCCCGGCGACCACGTCGCGCATCGCCGCGTAGTTCTCGCTCTCGACGCAGGCCGACTCGACCAGCGCGCCGTTGAAGAAGACCTCGGCGTACTCGCAGATCACGCCGTCGATGGTGAAGCCGTAGCGCATCTTCTCGACGAGCACCGGGACGAGGTCGGCATGCTGACGCGCCATGGCGATGAACTCGTCGAGGGTGTACGTCTCGGCCGCGAGCTCCATCGTCACCTGGAGGTGCGAGAGGATCGTCGCCAGCTCCTCGCGCCGGACCGGGAACTGGAACTTGCCGCGCGGCTGGAAGATCTCGTAGCCCTCCGGCGTCTCGCCGGTCTTGGTCTTGATGTCGAGCAGCCCGTCACGCACCTTGACGTTCGCCTCGTTCGTCCGGCGCGAGAGGAAGTAGGTCTCGGCCGGCATCTTGCGTGCCTGGAAGAGGACGGTCTTGCCGTTCCACAGGCGTGACTTCACGCTGTCGATGATGCCGCGCCCGAAGACGCGGAACTCGGCGCGAGGGACGATCTTGGCCGCCTCCTCGGCGGTGGTGGCGACGTTCTTGGCGAGCGGATCGGACATGAAAAGGCTCCTTGCGGGAGGGAACGGTGGCGGCTCAGGAGGCCGACTTCGCCACCAGATCCCGGAATCGGACGAGGTAGACGAGGGAGAGCACGAGCCCGACGATCCACCAGGCGGGCGAGCGCTCGCTCCGCACCAGCTCGAGCTGGAGCGCGGCGGTCTCGCCCTGCACCAGACGGTCGACCGCGAGCTGCGCTCCCGGGTGGCCGTCGATCGCGGTGAGCCCGGCGCGCGGCAGGCTCTCGCCCTTGCGCAGGCGCGGCAACGCGTCGCGCAGGGCATGCGCGCGCATCCCCGGCGGGAAGACGACCTCGACCCGGTAGCGATCGATCGACTCCGGCTGCGTCGCGAGCAGGGCGTGGCGGAGCGTCCAACGGTCGAGCATCGCCGTCGACCCGTCGCTCTCCGACGCCGCCGCCTGCCGCACGAGCAGCCCGGCAACCGGCAGCTCGACGCGCAGGCTCGCGCTCTCGGGCACCCCTTCCGGCAGCGAGATGCGGAGGTTCGCCTGGCCGCCGGCGGGCACGACGTCGACCGCCGTCCCGGGAGGGGCGTCGAGGAGGCGGAGGTCGTTCGCTCCAGGCAACCCCAGCGGCAGGAGGAGCGACCCGGCCGAGCAGCCGACGAGGTGGACCGTCGCGGCGGCCAGGCCGGAGCCGTCGGCGGAGAGGGTCAGACGGAGCTCGTAGCTCTCCACTCGCGTCGCGCCGGCCGCGGCCGTTGCCGCGAAGGGCAGGACGGCGAGCAGGGCGACGCGCACGGCGGCTCTCATCGCGCCACCGCCCAGAACGACGGCGTGATGCCGAGCCAGTGGAACCAGGTGGCGGCCGAGATCACCAGGAGGACGAGGCCGAGGGTGCAGGTCGCCATGCCGTAACGGAAGTTCTCCATCACCGAGTACTGGTTGGTGGAGAAGAGGATGACGTTCGGCTTGCCGCTGATCGGCAGCCCGACCACCCAGTCGATGCAGAGCGCCGCCGGCAGAGCGAGCGAGAGCGGATCCCAGCCGAGCGTCTTGGCGAGGGTGATGATGATCGGCAGCATGATCATCGTCCGCACCGTCTTCGAGGTGGTGAGCAGGTGGCTGTACATCATCACCGCCATGATGACGGTGAAGGTCACGCCGAACGGCAGGCCGTCGAGCGCCACGCCGCCGAAGAGCTTGCGCACCGCCCACTCGGCGGCGCCGGTGTCGTCGAGGGCGAGGCCCCCCGCATAGGCTCCCGCACTGAAGATCAGCAGGTGCCAGGGGATGTCGGCCTCGGCCCACTGCAGAACTCCCCAGCGCGGGAAGAGGACGATGACCGCGCCGAGCAGGGCGGCGAACGGCGCCGTGACTTCCACCCCGAACCAGCGCAGGTGGAAGATGTCGGTCATCCAGAGGAAGAGGACGAGTCCGAAGATGGCGATCGCCTTGCGCTCGCCGGTCGACAGCGGACCCATCTCGTCGTACTTGGCGCGGATCCGGTCGAGTCCGCCCGCGAGGCGTGGCGCCCGCTCCGCCTTCGGGATGCGGAAGAGGAGCTTCTGTCCGAGCAGCCACATCAGGACGGTGGTGAGGATGGCGATCGGCGCGCCGAGCCGCGCCCAGTCCATGTAGTAGACGCGGTGCCCGCCCATCGTCTGGATGAGCCCGACGGCGATCAGGTTCGCCGAGCTCCCGGTCATGGTCATCGACGACAGCACCGAGATGCCGACCAGGTTGAGCAGCATCAGGTTCTTGCCGAAGGCGTTCGGGGACTCTTCGGTCGAGCCGTAGATCGCCGCCACGACCAGCATCAACGGCAGGGTCATCACGCAGCGGGCCGCCGTTGCCGGAATGAGCGGGGCGAGCACCATCTGCAGCAGCAGGAAGGCGAGCAACGCCTGTCCGGCGTTCTTGCCGAGACGCAGCACCAGCCAGAGAGAGAGGCGACGCGCCAGCCGCGTCTTGACCAGCATCGCGCTCAGGATGAAGGCGAGGAGATTGAGCCAGATCACCTCCATCCCCAGCACGTCCATGATCGCCTTGGCCGCGGAGGCGCGCGTGACGAGCAGCAGGAACATCAGGGCGAGCGAAGTGACGTAGGTGGGGAACGGCTCGGTCACCCACCAGACGAGCGCCAGGACGAAGCAGGCCATCCCGGCCTGCGCCGCGCCCGAAAGGCTGGCCTCCGCCGGGAGATAGAAGACGAGCAGGAACGCGAGGATGCCGGCGGGAAAACCGAGGTACCGCATCCAGCGCTCGGACGCCCCCTGCGCCGCTCTCCCCTTCGACGAGAGCGTCATCTTCTCCATGTCCAGGAGCTCCTGGAGGCGATCGGGCCGCTCGGCCGGCAGGGAGAGGGGGGCGGGGCTCGTCATGCGTCGATTCTGTTCCAGCGGCCGGCGATCGGCTCAGGCCGGGCGCCAGTTCTTGTACGGGTTCTTGAGCAGGTTGGAGTTGAAGTAGCGCGGATCGCTCGACACCTCGCTGGCGACCCAGGAGGGCAGGGTCGGCTGCTCGGTCTCCGACGACAGCTCGACTTCGGCGACCACCAGGCCCTCGTTGTCGCCGTGGAAGACGTCGATCTCCCAGGTCAGGCCGTGATGCTCCTCGACGTGGCGGTGCTTGTCGATCAGCGGCTGTTCGCAGAGCTGGTCGAGCAGGATCGTCGCGTCGGCGAGCGGCAGCGGGTACTCGAACTCGCTGCGCGACACGCCGGTGGTCACGCCCTTGATCGTCAGCTTGGCGACATCCCCCTCGATGCGGACGCGAACGACGCGCTCCTTCTGCGAGTTGAGATAGCCCTGCTTGAAGTGCTTGCCGGCGTCGCGCGGCGTCCACGCACCCGGCGTCACGAGGTACTTGCGTTCGATCTCTTTGGCCATGAGCGGATCCCCGGTTCGGTCAGCGGAAGGCCCAGGGCGACGCGCAGGCCCTGGAGAAGACTGGTATTGGCGAGCGCGCCGAGCCCGAGCTCCTCGAGGACCTGGACCACCAGCGAGGGATCTTCGTGCTCGATCGAGAAGCTCTGCAGACGGATCTCGCCGTCGACGACCAACGTCTCGAGCGAGCAGTCGATGCCGTGGAACGGTGCCACCCGGCAGCGCCGGACGAGGCTCGCCGGGCGGATCGCCGGGGAGGCGGCGATCGGCCCGGCCAGGAGGCCCGGGACCGTCGGCAGGGCGACGGCCATCTCCGGTGCCGCGAGGCCCCAGGCCTCGAAGAGCCGTCCGACGCTTTCCCGCCCGAAGGGCGCGCGCGCCCGCAGCACGGTGTCCCAGAGCTCGAGCCCCTCGGGCGAAACCTCCTTGCGCCAGGCGAGCTCGAGCGTGTCGCCGGCGAGCCAGGCATGGTGCGAGCTCTGCCGGCAGACCAGGTGCGTCTCGTCGAGGTGGCGAAAGCTCCCGCTCTCGCGGATGGAGAGCGGGCGGAAGAGCCACGACAGATCCGGGGCGACGGTGCGCCACTGCCATCGGGGAATCGAGACGGGAGCGAAGTCGCTCATCGGTCGTGGCTCGTCGTGCCTGGCGCGGGAGGCGCCTCAGAAGGCGATCTGGTAGCGCACCGCGATCGTCGTGAAGTCGTCTCCGAAGACCGGCGACAGGGTGGTGCCGGTGCCGGTCGGCAGCGGCGCCCAGTCCTTGCCGGGCTTGGCGTACTCGTCGTTGTCGACCTGGGTGACGTTGACCATGAGCTTGTGGTTGGCGTTCATGAACCAAGTCAGGCCGAGCGTCAGGTTCTCCGCCGAGCCGCCCTTGATCGCGTCGACGGCGGTGATGTCGTTGAGGTCCATCGTGCTGTAGCGCAGGCCGAGCTCGAGGGCGCCGAAACGGCCCTTCGGGATGACCCGACCGAACTCGCCCTCCGACGAGGAGTACGGCCGCGTCTCGCCGGTGAGCAACCAGCTCACCTGGCCGTAGTAGCCGCTGAACTCGTGGTCGCGCACGGCGACGATCGTCGTGTCGGCGCGATTGACCTTGGTCTGCTGATACTCGGCCTGGAAGCTGACCGGACCGAAGACGCCGGCGAGCTCGCCGCCGATCTGGTCGTAGGAGTCGACGTACTTCATGTCGCCGGTGGAGAGGAACTTGGCGCGCAGCGGATGGGTCTCGGCGCGCGAGTCGAGCTTCACGACGCGGGCGGCGTCGAGGCGGTCCGGCAGGTCGGCGCCACTGGTGGCGATCTTGCCGACTTCCGGCTTCATGTGGTTCGCGGCGACACCGAAGTGGAGGACCCGGCCCTTCTCGTTGAGCGGCGCGATGGTGAACCGGCCGACCAGGCTGAACTCCTGATCGGTGCCGGCACCGCCGCCGGTCAGCGTGTCCTTGTCGTCGAACGCACCGGCGGCCTGGCCGAAGACGCCCGTCGAGAACTGCCACTTCTTGCCCCAACGGCTGTAGCTGAGGCCCATCAGGCGGTCCGGAGCCCAGGAATCGAGATAGGAGCGCTCGATGAAGACGATGTTCTTCGACGAGGTGAGGGTGTCGAGGCCGAACGGCGCCTTGTGGTTGCCGAGGCGGATGACGCTGTTGTCGAAGCCGGCGTAGCCGACCCACAGGTCCTTGATCTCCACCGCGTTGTCGGCGAAGTCGAGGTCGATCTCGGCGAGCCAGTCCTGGTACAGGGTGGCCTTGACGCCGATGCGCGCCCGGCGGACTTCGAAGCCGGTGGGCAGACGGTTCTCGGCGCCGGAGTAGGTGGCGAAGTCGAGGTTGACCCGCCCGTCGAGCCAGTACTTGAACTGGCCGTCCTTGCTCGTAGCGACGAGATAGCCGTTGTCGTAGAAGCCGGTGAGGCCGACCGGCTCGAGCTCACGCTCGGCCTCGGCGCCACTGGCCAGCGTCGCCTTCGGGGCTTCCTTCTCCTGCAGGAGCTGCTCGACCTTCTTCTCGAGCTCCTGGATGCGCTTCTCGTTGGCGGCGGCGTCCTGACCGAAGGCTGGCGTGACCAGCAGGGCGACGGCGACCAGCACGGTGGCCATCGAGGTGAGGGGTTTCATCGGGCTCCTCCCGGTTGTGCCCCGCCAGGCTCATGCGGGGCGGGGGGTTGGACTTCGGCCCCCCGAGACGGGGGGCCCGACGCCAACGCCTATTGGAAGAGCCGTGCCACGCTCGCGCGGCGCGCGTCACCTCATTGTTTTCTTGAAGATGGATTGGTGTCGTGGACCAAACGAGACTTGCGTCGTGCGGGTTTCCGCACGGCCGCGTGCGGGGTTCCGCCACCGCGTTGCGTCAGGTCGGGTCGTCCTGCCGCGAGAGGCCGAGGGCCTTGAGTCGGTCGTAGAGCGTCCGCCGGGCGATGCCGAGCACCTCGGCCGCCTCGGCGACACGTCCTCCGGTCCGACGCAGGACCCGCTGGATGTGGCGCCGTTCGACCTCACGCAGCGACAGCGCCTCCTCTTCGCGGTCGGCACTCGCTGCAGCCCCCGAGCGAAGACCGAGGTCCTCCGGCAGCAGCCGCTCGCCGCGCTGCAGGATCATCGCCCGCTCGAGGACGTTGGCGAGCTCGCGGATGTTGCCGGGCCAGGCGTAGGCGAGCAGCTCGGCCTCCGCCGCCGGCTCGAGGCGGACGTCGGGCTTGCCCATGCGCCCGCCGATCGCCCGCAGGATGGCGCGCGCCAGCAACGGAATGTCCTCCTGCCGCTCGCGCAGCGGTGGGATGCGCAGCGTCAGCGTGCTGACGCGGTAGAAGAGATCGTCGCGGAAGCGCTTGGCGCGGACCTGTTCTTCGAGGTCGATGTTCGTGCTGGCGATCAGCCGGATGTCGACCTGGCGGTCGACGATCGCACCGAGACGGCGAAAGCTCTTCTCCTCGAGCGCTTTCAGGAGCTTGGGCTGGATCGCCATGTCCATGTCGCCGATCTCGTCGAGGAAGACGATGCCGCGATGGCCGACTTCGAGCAGCCCGGGCTTGGCCGCCACCGCCCCGGTGAAGGCTCCGCGCTCGTAGCCGAAGAGCTCCGATTCGAGCAGCTCGCGCGTCAGCCCGGCGCAGTTGACGTTGACGAACGGTTCGTCGGCGCGGGGACCGTGGCCGTGGATCCAGCGCGCCAGCACGCCCTTGCCCGACCCGGTCTCGCCGAGCACCAGGACCGGGCTGTCCCACTCGAGCATCCGCCGCGCCTGCTCCTCGAGATGTCGGATCGCCGCGCTCGTCCCGAGGAAGGGCTCCGGGCTGCGCGGCTCTTCGCGCGCGGCGAGGGCCTGCCGGCGTCGGAGCTGACGCTGCTCGACCAGCCGGCGGACCAGGACGAGGAGGGTCTTGGCGTCGACCGGCTTGGTGAGGAACTGCTCGGCCCCCTCCTTGATCGCTCGCACCGCGAGATCGATCGAGCCGTGGGCAGTGAGGATGATGACCGGCGTCTCCTCGCTCTGCCGCTTGAGCTCGGGGAGCAGGTCGAGGGAGGTTCCGTCGGGGAGACTGTAGTCGGCCACCACGACCTCGTGCAGCGTCTCGCGAAAGGCCGCGCGTGCCTCTCGACAGCTCGCGGCCTCGTCCACTTCGAGACCGCTCGCACGCATGAAGGCCGAGAGTCCGTGGCGCACCGCCGGGTCGTCCTCGATGAGCAGGATCCTCGCGCTAGGCAACCTCGCCTCCCTTCGCCGGGGGCTGGCGCCCGGGCCGCGGCAGGCGGACGGTGAGCCGCGCCCCGCCGCCCGGACGGTTGGCGGCCGTGACGCTCCCGCCGTGCTCCTCGACCACGCGCCGGACGATCGACAGGCCCAGGCCCGTACCGCCGGGCCGTCGGGTGAAGAACGGCTCGAAGGCCCGGCCGAGCGCCTCGGCGTCGAACCCCGACCCGTCGTCTTCGACGGCGAGCACAGACCATGCTCGCGCCGCTCCCGACTCGGTCTGGCAGGTCACGCGGACGACACTGCCGGCCGGTGCGTGCTGGAGCGCGTTCTCGAGCAGGTTGCGGAAGACCTGGTGGATGCGGAGGCGGTGCAGCGGCAGGACCAGCCCTTCGTCTTCGAAGTCGAGGCGGACCGTGCAACGACGCTCCGCGGCGAGGACCGCGCAGGAGCGGGCGGCCTCGTCGACCAGTGCCCGCACGTGGACCGGTTCGGCGCGCCAGGAGCGCGGCTCGCCGTAGTCGCGCAGATCGTTCATCAGGTTGAGGATCCGCTGGCAGCTCTCGCGCAGGGCGGCGACGAACGGCCGGGTGCGCGGATCTTCCCCGAAGGTCGCCTCGAGCGCGTCGAGGTTGACCCCGATACCGAAGGCCGGATTGCGCATCTCGTGCACCACGCCGCCGACCAGGGCACGGAGCGACTCTTCGGCACGACGCCGCTCGGTGATGTCGGTGCAGAGGCCGGCGATCCGCGCCGGGCGACCGTCGTCGGCCCAACGGACGACTTTCCCCGCGTCGAACAGCCAGAGCCAGTCTCCCGTGCCGGTGCGAACCCGATACTCCGCCTGCAGGCGCGGCCGGTGGCCGTCGAGATGCAGGCGGATCGCCTGCTCGACGCCGGCCCGATCGTCGGGGTGAATGCGCTCGAGCCCCGCTTCGAGGGTCTCGGCAACCGCCCCGGGCTCGAGCGCGAGCATCTCGAACCAGCGCGGGCTGCGATAGACCACGCCGCGGAGCAGATCCCAGTCCCAGAGCCCCTGTTGCGTCCCCTCGAGCGCGTGCGCCAGCCTCTCCTCGCTTTCGCGCAGGGCTGCCTGCGCCTCGACGAGCGCGGTGATGTCGCGCGAGATGCCAGCGACGCGGTGGATGCGCCCCCACTTGTTGCGCACCGGGGTGAGGATGGTCTGGAAGCTCCGCCGCCGGCCGCCGACAGACTGCTCCTCCTCGAAACGCAGCGGGCAGCCCTCGACGAGCACCCGGCGCAGGTGCGACGTCATCCGCTCGGCGCCCTCGGGGGGCAGGCAGGCTTCGGGCGCGCGACCGACGAAATCGGGGTCGAGAAAGTCGCCCGCCGCCTGCAGCGGCGGGTTGACGGTCTCGAAGCTCAGCGCACCGTCCTCCGCCACGCCGACGACGTAGATCCAGTCGTAGAGGTTGGGAAAGAGCCCCTCGTAGGCGGGCACGGCGCGCTCCCGCGTCATGCGTGCTCCGCCGTCGCCGCCGAGCTCCAGCCTCGCCCGGGCGCGAACGAGGGCTTCGGGAAGATCGGCGGGCCCGGCGATCACCTCGTGAACTCCGGAAGCCAAGAGCCGTGCCGCCGGCTCCCGTGCGCCACGCGCCAGGCGCGCGAGCAGTGGCAGGCGCGGGAGTTGGGCATGAAGCGCGGCGAGCCGCGGGAGCGGCGCACTCTGTTCGCGTTCGACCCAGAGCACGACCGCATCGCGTGGGCTCGGCGGCGGGTCGGCGATCTCGAGCGGATTCCAGTCGCGCCCCAGAGCGACCACCTCGCCCGCCCACCGGGCGGCCAGCGCCCGTCGCCCCGGCGCCGGCGCACCAAGAACGATCAGTCGCGGCGGGCGCTCTTCCAAAGGAAACTCGGCGGGCGGCGACATCGGTCGATCAGTATAGCGACCGCCCGCTGACCCCCTGGCAGCGCTCGCGCCGACCGGCTACACTCCGCGGATTATTCACGTTGCCCCAGGAGGGTATTGCATGCGCAAGTCGTCACTCGGTCCGCTCGCCACTCTGCTCACACTCGCCATCGTCCTCGCGCTGCTCGCGCCGGCCACGGCGCTCGCCGGCGCCCAGGACTTCACGCTGGTCAACCGCACCGGCCTGCGGATCGTCGAGCTCTACATCTCGACGTCGGAAACCGACGAGTGGGAGGAGGACGTGCTGGGCGTCGACGTCCTCGAGGACGGCGCGAGCGTCAACATCCACTTCTCCGCCAAGGAGCAGGCCAAGCACTGGGATCTCAAGATCGTCGACTCCGACGGCGACGAGGTGGTCTGGACCAACCTCAACCTCCTCGAGATCTCGAAGGTCACCCTGCACTACCAGAAGGGCGGCCAGCCGGTCGCCGACCTCGAGTAGACCCCTTCAGCGACGCGCCGGCGTCGCGGCCGGTCTTGCGGATGGCGCCGAGAGCAGGGGCGCCATCCGCGCGCTCGCGGCCTCGAGACCTCCGGCGAGGTCCTCATCGTCCGGTCGCAGGCTCACCGCGCGCGCGTAGGCGCTCTCCGCCCCCGCGCGATCCCCCCGCACGAACAGGAGAATCGCTCGCATCAGCTCGACCTGGCCGTCTTCCGGCCAGCGCCGCGCCGACTCCTCGAGCACCCGGAGGGCCTCTTCGGGCGAGCCCGCACGTGCGTGCGCCATGGCAAGGTGCTTGAACGTCCGGCTCGCTTTCGGCTCTTCGCCGAGCGCCACTCGATAGTGCCCCTCGGCGGAAGCCAGGTCGCCGCGCTCGAGCTCGAGATCGCCCAGCGCCCGCAGATTCCGCGCGGAGCGGGGATCGAGCGCGACGGCTCGGCGCAGCGCCACTTCGGCTCCCGCGAGGTCCCCCGCGCCGGTCTGCTGGCGCGCCTTCTCGGCGTAGATGAGCGGGCTCGTCGGCTCGGCCCGCTCCATGGCGGCCACGAACGTCCGCTCGTCGGCGAAGATCGCCGTGTAGCGCCAGGAGAACGCCGCGCAGACGAGCACCGCCGCGCCCAGCACCGCGGACAGCCGGCGCGCCGGCACGAGCTCGGCGAGCAACCAGGGCAAAGCGAGGGAGGGCAGGAAGAGGTAGCGGTCCGAGACCATCCACTGCGGGTCGAGAGTCCAGAAGTTCAGCACCGGCAGCAGCCAGACGGCGAACCAGGCGACGGGCAGAACGAGGCCGCGACGGCGGCGCCACGCCACGGCCACGAGGGCCGTGAGCCCGACGAGCACCAGCGTCGCCCACCAGACCGCGGGATCGTGCCACTGCCAGACCGGCCGCTCGGGACGGAAGATCGAGAATCCGAACGGCCAGAGCAGCAGCCGCAGGTAGACCAGGAGCGCCAGAGGAACCGACGGCAGCGACGCAGCCAGGCCGGGGGCGTGCGGCCAGGGATTCGCCAATGCCCCGAGCGCATGGACCCGCAAGCCCAGGTAGAGCCCGACGACTCCGGCGAAGAGCACCCCAGCGCGCGCGAAGCGGCGGGCTTCGTCCGCCGTCGCATCGCCGGGGCCAACGCCGCGGCGGAGCCAGGCCCAGATGCCGACGAGCGGCAGGAGTCCGATCGCCACCTCTTTCGACAGGAGCGCGGCGGCGAAGGCGACGCTGGCCAGGATCAGGGCACGGCGGTCGTCTTGCACCGTCGGCCGCGTGACGAGCGCCAGCAGCGCCAGGAACACGAAGAGCGTCGCCAGAAGCTCTTGGATCCCCGAAGCCCAGGCGACCGAGCTGACGTGCGAGGGATGCAGCGAGAAGAGCAGCGAGCCCAGCAGCGAATGCTCCGGCGAGAGCCCGACCCGGCGCAACAGGGCCCAGGCGAGCCTTCCGATCGCCGCCGCGAGGAGAACCGCCGCCAGATGCCAGGCGAACGTTCCGCCGCCCGCAAGCTGGTAGTAGAGCGTCGAGAGCGCCAGGAAGAGCGGCCGATAGTAGCTGCCGAGCACCGCCTCCGCGCCCTTGCGCAGCGCGCCGACGTCCGTGAGGAAACCGCGTCCGAGGCTCGTGAGATCGCTGAGCGAGGCGCTCCGCTGGAAGAGGACGTAGTCGTCGAGAAGGAAGCCGAAGCGCGTCGTCTGCCAATAGAAGAGGAGCGGCACCGCCGCCGCGGCGATCGCCCAGCGCCCCTCCCCGACGCGGGCCAGGGGGCCGGATCGGCCGCTCGGGCGTTGCTCCGCTCGAGGGTCCGCGAGCCGCTGCGTCCCTCTCTCCCGCCGACCCGCCCTCGCCCGATGGGCCACGGGAGCGATGCTACCGCCAGATCTGGCGCTCGTCCCGCCTTGGCGATCCGCAAGTCGCTTGCGCTGTCCCCCTACCAGCCCGCGAGCAGCGCTCGCAGGTCGCGTACCGCCGCCGTGTACTCGTCGATCTTGGCGCGCAGCGGCATCCGCTCGGGAACCGCCTTGTCGCGGATCGGCGCGAACGAGGCCTCGAGCTGTGCCAGGCGCTCTTCGGCCCGGCGCAGCACCCGCTCCACGGTCAACTTGCCGCTCGCGTCCTCGATCTCGAGCTCACCGAGGTACCCGGCGACGTGGACCGCGTAGCCGATCGTCTCGTCGTCGGCCCGTTCGAGACCTTCGAGGATCACCGGCCGCAGGTCCCGCTCGAGCCTCGGCTGGGCGCAGCGCGACGCCCGGGGATCGTGCGGATCGCGCCGCGCCGGCCCAGACCAGAGATCGCAGGCGTGCGCGTACTCGCGAGCCGCATTCAGCCGGTCGCGCCCCGACGCGGCGAGCATCCGGGTCGCCACCTCGTCGAGCGTCTCGGGGACCGGACGGGGCGACGGCGCCGTGTCCGCCCGGCGCCCGTTGGCGGCGAGGATGTTGGCGGTCGTCGCGTCCTGCTCGGCGACGAACTGAGGCCCCGCGTACTTCTGGTAGAGCGCTGCATACTGCTGCACGAGGGCGAACGACGTGTCGTCCTTCATCGCCTTGCCCCACGCTTCGTTGACCTTCTGCCACTGCCCCGCGTCCTTGACGCCGTGACGCCGCAGGACGTCCTCGAGCTTCGCTCCCGGCAGGCGGGTGAGCTCGACGGCGATGCGCGCGTAGGTGTCGAGGGTCACCCCCTCGCGCGTCTCCTGCCGGCGGTCGGGGGCGTCGGCGAAGTTGAGCTGCTGCGTCCACTCGGAGTTGATGCGGTGGAACCGGGCCTCGAGCTGGCCGGTCGGGTCGGCGCGGAAGCGCTCCCACCAGGCGGCGAAGGCCTGGTCGTAGCCGGCGCGGCTCAAGCCCTGACGGCGCAGCCAGTCGGCGAACGCCGCGGCACCTTCCTTCTCTCCGTGCTGCGTCCGCAAGGTGGTGAGCTGCGCCGTCGCCTCCGCCAGCTTGGCGATGTCGAAGCCAGCGTACTTTTCCTGCCCGGGCGGCTCGCTCGCGCCGATCGGCAGCGCGTGAAGCAGCAGGGCCAGGGCCAGGGGGACGAGCGAGCACAGGAATCGTCGGGACATGGTGGCTCTCCTCACCTGGAGAAACGAAAAGGCGCCGAAAAGGGGAACGCCGCCGATCGAATCGGCGGTCCGCGGTCGGGCGAGCGGCGGGCGACCGGGGGTCAGCGACCGCGGGCGATGGCGCGCCGGGCGATCCAGTCGATCAGCTCCGGGGCGACGAGCCGCACCCACCGCCCGACCCGCCCGCGCAGCGAGAGGATCGCCAGGCGCTGGCGGCGCGCCATGGCGCGGTGGATCGCCCGGGCACAGCGCTCGGCGGTCATGATCCGGCCCTCTTCGAGAGGACTCTTGCCGAGCGCCCGGCCGTCGGGACCGAGCGCACGGCGGTGGATCTCGGAGAGGACGAAGTCCGGCGCGACGATCGTCACTGCGACACCGCTCCCCGCGAGCTCGGCGCGCAGCGAGTCGAAGAAGCCGATGAGCGCGTGCTTGGAAGCGGCGTAGGCCGTGTGGGTCGGCACCCCGGCGAGACCGGCGAGGCTCGCCACGACGACGAACTGACCGCGACTCCGCCGCAGGTGCGGGAGCGCCGCGGCGGTGAGCCAGACGCAGGCGTGGTAGTTGACGCGCATCAACCGCTCGAAGATCGACAGGTCGGTGATCTCCTCGAAGCGCGCCCACATCGACACGCCGGCGTTGAGCACCAGCGCATCGATCGCGCCGAAGGCCTCCACCGTCCGCGCGACCAGGTCCCGACAGGCCGCCTCGTCGGTGACGTCCGTCGGCACCACCAGCGCCTCGGCGCCGCGCTCCCGACAGGCCGCCGCGACCTCCTCCAGCCGCCCCGCATCCCGCGCCGCGAGCACCAGCCGCGGCCGCTCGCCGGCCAACTCCAACGCCAGCGCACGCCCGATCCCGGCCGACGCGCCGGTGAGGACGATGACTTGGTTCGCGTAACGATCGCTCATGGACGGGAGTCTATGCGTCGGCGCGTCACCTTCCAGCCTCACCTCGCGACCCTGGCGACCGACCGAGGAGGGCGCGCGCTCCTCGCCCTTGCCCCTATCCCGACACCACCGGCAGCGACACCTTCTGGAAGAAGTCGTTCCCCTTGTCGTCGACGAGGACGAAGGCGGGGAAGTTCTTCACCTCGATCCGGTAGATCGCCTCCATGCCGAGCTCGGAGTACTCGAGCAGCTCGACCTTCTTGATCGACTCGTGGGCGAGTAGCGCCGCCGGGCCGCCGATCGATCCGAGGTAGAAGCCGCCGTGCTTGGCGCAGGCGTCGGTGACCTGCTTGCTGCGGTTGCCCTTGGCGATCATCACCAGGGAGGCGCCGTGCGACTGGAAGAGGTCGACGTAGGAGTCCATGCGCCCTGCGGTCGTCGGCCCGAACGAGCCGGACGGCATCCCGTCCGGCGTCTTCGCCGGGCCGGCGTAGTAGACCGGATGGTTCTTGAAATAGTCCGGCAGCTCCTCACCGCGGTCGAGGCGCTCCTTGAGCTTGGCGTGGGCGATGTCGCGCGCGACGACGATCGGCCCGGTGAGCAGGAGCGGCGTCGACACCGGGTGGCGCGAGAGCTCGGCGAGGATCTCCGGCATCGGGCGCTCGAGGTCGACGGCGACGCCGTGGCGGTGGGTGCCCTTCTGGAACTTCTCCGGGATGAATCGCGCCGGGTCGTGCTCGAGCTCTTCGATCCAGATTCCGTGACGATCGATGCGCGCCTTGACGTTGCGGTCGGCCGAACAGGAGACACCCATCCCCACCGGGCAAGAGGCACCGTGGCGCGGCAGGCGGATGACTTTGACGTCGAGCGCGAAGTACTTGCCGCCGAACTGCGCACCGATGCCGGTCGCGTGCGCCATCTCGAGCGCCCTCGCTTCGAGCTCGAGGTCGCGGAACGCCTGGCCGAGATCGTTGCCTTGCGTCGGCAGGTCGTCGTAGTAGCCGGTCGAGGCGAGCTTGACCGTCTTCAGGCAGGCCTCGGCCGAGGTTCCGCCGATGACGAAGACGAGGTGGTACGGCGGGCAGGCCGCAGTGCCGAGCGAACGCATCTTCTCGGCCATGAACTTCTCGAGGCTCGCCGGGTTGAGGAGCGCCTTGGTCTCCTGGAAGAGCATCGTCTTGTTGGCCGAGCCGCCGCCCTTGGCGACGAACAGGAACTCGTAGCTCTCGCCGTCGACGGCGTAGAGATCGATCTGCGCCGGCAGGTTGGTGCCCGAGTTCTTCTCCTCGTACATGCTGAGGGCGAGGGTCTGCGAGTAGCGCAGGTTCTGGGTGGTGTAGGTCTCGTACACGCCCCTTGCCAGGTGCTCGGCGTCGCCACCCCCGGTCATCACCCGCTCGCCCTTCTTGCCGACGATCGTCGCCGTGCCGGTGTCCTGGCACATCGGCAGCTTCCCCTCAGCGGCGATCGCCGCGTTGCGCAGCAGCGCAAGCGCCACGCCGCGGTCGTTGGCCGACGCATCCGGATCGTCGAGGATCGCCGCCACTTGCCGGAGATGGCGCTCGCGATAGAAGAAGGCGATCTCGCGAAAGCCCTCGCGGGCCAGCAGCGTCAGCGCGGCAGGGTCGACCCTCAGGACGTCGGTGCGCCCGAGCTTCACCGTCGAGACGTGGTCGCGGCTCAGCAGCCGATAGTGCGTCTCGTCGTGATGCGCGTGGGGAAAGGGGTCGGCGTAGCGGAACTCGGGCATGAGGGTCTCCTCTCGGGGGCCGCGGGTCGGGCGGCCGGCGCGAACCGGAGGCCTATCTTCCATCAGTCCGCCGGATCCGACGCCGCTCCGGCGGGTGGGTTCCGCCCGCTCCTCGGGCGCCGCCGCCGCGACACTCGGCGGTTTGCGGTTGCGTCTCCCGCCCGCTTGCCGAAGAATGCCCGCAGGTTCACGAGAGACTCCCGGTCATGAAGCTCGACTGCCGCCGCTGCGGCGCCGTCATCCAGATCCCGCCCGAGGTCGCCGCGGCCGGGGGAGCGTCGGTGATCTGCCCGGGCTGCGGCGCCCGCTACACGCGGCGCGCCTCGCCGGTCGCGGCAAAGCCGCCGGCGCCGACTTCCGGCGCGGCCGCCATCGACTCCGGGCCGCAGACCGCCGCGCCGGGGCCCGGCACACCTGGGTCCAGGGCGATCGGCGAGACTCCGGA
This sequence comes from Holophagales bacterium, assembly GCA_016699405.1. Lineage (NCBI taxonomy): Bacteria > Pseudomonadati > Acidobacteriota > Holophagae > Holophagales > Holophagales bacterium. Next base: position 778,956 of record CP064972.1, read on the forward strand.
GCGTCCCCTCTCCTGGCCCACCGCCGGGCCGGGTGCGATGACCCTGGCGACGCCGACCGGGCTCGAGCGCAGCCCCGACTCGGCGCTGCGCCTCCCGACGACCGGCGGCACCGCCGCGACGGCTCCGGCCGGCCCGGTCTTCGCACCGGGACAGCTCGTCGGCGGTCGCTATCGGATCGTCCGCTTCATCGCGCGCGGCGGCATGGGTGAGGTCTACGAGGCCGAGGACCTCGAGCTGCGCGACCGACTGGCGCTCAAGACGATCCACCCGAAGAGCGCCGGCGACGCCACCGCCGTCGAGCGCTTCAAGCGCGAGATCCACCTCGCCCGGCGCGTCACCCACCCGAACGTCTGTCGCATCTTCGACGTCGGCTTCGACGACCTCTCGCCCGGCGGGCCCGTCGTCTTCCTGACGATGGAGCTCCTCGAGGGCGAGACCCTCGCCGCGCGCCTGCGGCGTGAGGGGCGGATGAGCGTCGAGACGGCACGCCCGTTGGTGCGACAGATGGCCGAAGCGCTCGGTGCCGCGCACGCGGCCGGGATCATCCACCGCGACTTCAAGAGCGAGAACGTCTTCCTCGTCCCGGCGCCCGAACGCGGCGACGGCGCGCCGCGCGTCGTGGTGACGGACTTCGGCGTGGCGCGCGGCGCCCGCGACGAGGAGGCGTTCGCCGCGACGATGACCAGCGGCGTGGTGGTCGGCACGCCGGCGTACATGGCGCCCGAGCAGCTCGAAGGCGGAGCGATCACCCCGGCGGTCGACCTCTATGCGCTGGGCGTGGTGATTTTCGAGATGCTCACCGGCGAGCTCCCCTTCCAGGGCGAGACCGCCATCGCCACGGCGGTCAAACGGCTGACCGAGCCGGCGCCGTCGCCGCGCGAGCGGGTCGCCGACCTCGAGGCCCGCTGGGAGAGCCTCGTCCTGCGTTGCCTGGCCCGTCGGCCGGAAGACCGCTTCGCCGCCGCCAGCGACCTGGTCGACACGCTCTCGTCCGAGGAGGGTGAGCTGTCGCCTCCTCCCCGGGTGACACCTCCCCCGGTCACCGCTCCTCCCACCCTTTCGGCGCGCGACCGGCGGATGCGCTGGATCGCCATCGCCGTTGGCATCGCCCTCGTGGTGGCCGTGGGGAGCGCCCTCTGGCGGATTCGCAACCTGCGACACGGCGATCTGCCCGACCCCGGCGCGACGGCGCGACGCGCCGTCGCCGTGCTCGGCTCCCGCAACCTCTCTGGCGAGGGTGAAGCCGCCTGGCTCTCGACCGCGCTAAGCGAGATGCTGACCACCGAGATCGCCGGCGGCGGCGCCCTGCGGACGATTTCGGGCGACCAGGTGGCGCGCGCACGCCGTGAGCTCAAGCTGGCCGAGGCCGTCGAGCTCGAGCCTGCCGAGCTCTCCCGGCTGCGCGGCCGCCTCGGTGTCGACGTGCTGATCAGCGGGGCCTACACGATCGTTCCGGGCAGCGACGGCCTGCGACTCGACCTGCGGCTGCGGGACGCGGCGACCGGGCGCCAGCTCGCCTCGCTCGCCGAGAGCGGCAGCAGTGCCCAGCTCTTCGACCTGGTGAGCCGCATCGGCGGGCGGGCACGCGAGGCGCTCGGCGCCGGCGAGCTGTCGAAGGCCGAGGGCGAGGCGCTCGAAGCGGCGCTGCCGGCCAACCCCGAGGCGGTGCGGCTCTACGTCGAGGGTCTCGACCGGCTGCGTGCCTTCGAGCCGCAAGAAGCCCGCGAGCGTTTCGAGCAGGCGGTGGCGCTCGACCCCTCGTTCGCCCTCGCCCGTTCGTCGCTCGCCACCGCCTGGTCCGCGCTCGGCTACGAGCAACGCGCCCAGCGCGAGGCCGAGCGCGCCCACGAGCTCGCCGCCCGCCTGCCGCGCGACGAACGGCTGCTCGTCGAGGCGCGCTATCGCGAGATGCAGCACGATTTCCGGCGGGCTGCCGAGATCTACGGCGCGCTCTGGCAGGCCTACCCGGACGGCCTCGACTACGGGCTGCGGCTCGCGGCGATGCAGACCGCCGGTGGCGCCGGCGAACAGGCGCTCGCCACGCTCGGCGCGCTGCGCCGCCTCCCGGCGCCGCTCGGCGCCGACCCGCGGATCGACCTCGCGGCCGCCGCGGCCGCCGGCAGCCTCTCGGACTTCAAGACCCAGCTCGCCAGCGCCGCGAGGGCCGCCGAGGGTGCGACCGCCCAGGGGGCCAAGCGGCTCGTCGCGGAGGCCCGGGTGAGCGAGGCCTGGGCGGCGCGGAATCTCGGCGACCCGGCCCGCGCCCGCCAGGCCTGCGAGGAGGCGGGGCGCATCTTCGGCGACGTCGGCGATCGCAGCGGCGCCGCCGCCGCGCTGACCGCGCTCGCCGGCGTGCGCTACGACCAGGGCGACCTGGAAGGCGCCCGCGCCGACAACGAGCGCGCCCTCGCCACCTTCCGCGAGGTGGGCGACCAGAGCGGCGTGGCACGCGCCCTGAACAACATCGCGGTGATCGGTCGCGCCTCGGGCGATCGCGCCACGGCGCGTCGGCTCTACGAGGAGGTGGTGGCGATCTCGCTCGAGACCGGCGACCGCGCCGGCACCGCCTACGCCTCCCACAACCTCGGCACCCTGCTCTCCGAAGAGGGCGATCTCGCCGGGGCCCGGCAACGTCTCGAGCAGGCGCTCGCCGCGCGGCGCGAGATCGGCGATCAGGCCGGGACCGGCGCGTCGCTCGCCAGCCTCGGCGCAGTGCTGCGACGCGAGGGACAGCTCGCCGAGGCGCAGCGCCGGCTCGAGGAGTCGCTGGCGCTGCAGCGGGAGATCGGACAGAAGATCGGGCAGGTCGGTTCGCTCTCGGCGCTCGCCCAGGTGGCGATCGACCAGGGCGAGCTCGGGCGCGCCGCCGAGGGATTCGCCGCCGCGCTGACGATGGCGCGCGAGATCGGCAACAAGAGCGCCGAGGCCCAGGCGCTCGCCGGCCAGGGCGAGCTCGCCGCGCTCGCGGCGCGCTTCGACGAGGCCGAAGCTCACCATCGCGCCGCCCTCGCCCTGCGCCAGGAGATCGGCGAGCGCGTGGCGAGTCTGCAGAGCCGGTTGGCGCTCGCCCGCGTCGCGCTCGATCGCGGGGCCTTCGATGTCGCCGAGAGCGCCGGGCGCGAGCTCCTCGCCGGACTCGACGACGAACCGTTGCCGGAGCTGCGCGTCCAGACCCGGACGGTGCTCTGTCGCGCCGCCGCCGGGCGCGGCGCCACCGCGGCCGCCCGCTCGCTCGGCGAGGAGGCGGTCGGCCTCGCCGCTTCGACCCAGAGCCCTGCCGTGCAACTCGGCGCGCGGATCGCCGCCGCGCGCGCCGGCGGCGGCAATCGCGAACGGGACCGCGCCGCGCTCACCACGGCGCTCGCCGAAGCGCGCCAGATCGGATTGGCCAGCCTCGAGCTCGAGGCACGCTTCGCCCTGGCCGAGCTCGGGCCGCGCGACGATCCGGCGATCTCGACGCTCGCGCGCGACGCTCGCGCGCGCGGCTACCTGACGATCGCGGCGCAGGCCGAACGGCTGGCCACCCGATGAACGAAGCCACGAAGACCGACACCACGGTCTCCGTCCCTGCTCTCGAGGTCACCGCCCTCCGCAAGTCCTACGGCGGCGTCCTCGCGGTCGAGGCGATCTCCTTCCGCATCGCGCGTGGGTCGATCCTCGGCCTGCTCGGACCGAACGGCGCGGGCAAGACGACGACCGTGTCGATGATCTCCGGCCTGCTCACCCCCGACGCCGGCGAGGTACGTCTCGGCGGAGCCCTCCTCGCTCGCGACACCGATCCGGCCAAGGCGCGCCTCGGCCTCGTGCCCCAGGAGCTCGCGCTCTACGAGGAGCTCTCGGCGGAGGACAACCTGCGTTTCTTCGGAGCGCTCCAGCGGATGTCCGGATCGTCGCTCGCGACCCGCAGCGACGAGGTGCTGCGACTCACCGGACTGCTCGAGCGCCGGCGCGACCGTGTGAAGGTCTTCAGCGGCGGGATGAAGCGCCGCCTCAACCTCGCGGTCGGACTGCTTCACGACCCCGAGGTCCTGCTGCTCGACGAGCCGACGGTCGGCGTCGATCCGCAGAGCCGCAACGCGATCTTCGAGAGCCTCGAGGCGCTGCGCGATGCCGGGAAGGCGATCCTCTACACCACCCACTACATGGAGGAGGCCGACCGGCTCTGCGACCGGATCGTCATCGTCGACCACGGACGGGTGATCGCCGAGGGGACCGCCGCGGAGCTCGGCGCTCTGCTGCCGAACGACGATCGTCCGGAGCTCGACGCCGAGGCGCGCGCGGCATTGGCGCTGCTCTCCTCGCGCGGTCTCGATGTGAGCGGAATCGACGGGACACCCGACGGCGGCCCGCGCCTCGAAGCGGTCTTCCTCCACCTCACCGGTCATGCCCTGCGGGACGAGCCATGAGACAGATCGCCGCCATCGTCCGCAAGGAGCTGAAGCTCTTCCTCTCCGACCGTCGCTCGGTCGTGGTCGGCGTCGTCACGCCGATCCTGCTCGCCTGGTTTTTCGGTTTTCTCTTCTCCGGCGGGGGGCAGCAGGAGGCCACCAAGATCCCGGTTCGCGTGGTCGATGCCGACCGGAGCGCCGTCTCGCGAGCGGTCATCGCCGGCCTCGCCGGCGACCCGCTGCTCGCGGTGACGACGGCCGAGGCCGATCCGGCGCGGGAGGAGGTGCGCCGCGGCAAGGCGGTCGCCGCTGTCTTCCTCCCTCCGGGCTTCGGCGTCGACGCGGTGCGCGGCTTCTTCGGAACCGCGGCGGCCCCGGAGGTCCGCCTGCTCGTCGATCCGTCGCGCAGCACCGAGGCCGGCCTGGTGCGCGGCCTCCTCGCCGAGAAGATCTATCGCGAGGCGTCGCGCGAGTCGTTCGCCGGCAGCACGGGCCACGACGTCCTCGCGGAGAGTCTGCGTGCGCTCGAAGCAGACCGCGCACCGGCCAGCCCGGAGCGCGAGGCGTTGAAGCAGCTGCTGCGCGACGTGACGCGCTGGCAGTCGTCGAGCGCCGGACCGGGCCAACCTTCCGGCGTTTCGGGCGCTCCCCGCGGACCCGGCTCCGCCGTCCCGTTCACCTTGCGCGAGGAGGCGGTCACGGCGCGGCGGGGGGCGACCTACAACAGCTACGCGCACTCTTTCGCCGGCATGGGAATCCAGTTCCTGCTCTTCGTCGCCCTCGACTTCGGCATCGCCTTCCTCGTCGAGCGTCAGGGCGGGCTATGGAAGCGGCTGCGGGCCGCACCGCTGTCGCGCACGACACTGCTCGCCGGCAAGACGGCGGCGGGAGCGCTGATCGGACTGATCTCCATCGGCACGACCTTCGCTTTCGGGATCGCGGTCCTCGGCGTGCGGGTCGTGGGGAGCGTTCCCGGATTCCTGCTGCTGCTCGTGGCCTCGGCGCTGATGGCCTCGTCGTTCGGGCTGCTGCTCGCCGCGCTGGGACAGACCCCGGGCACGACCCGCGGCCTCTCGATCCTTGCCGTCCTGCTGCTCGTGATGCTCGGTGGCGGCTGGGTGCCGGCCTTCGTCTTCCCCGCGTGGATGCAGTCGGTCACTCTCGCCCTGCCGACCCGCTGGGCGATCGACGGTCTCGACGCCGTCGTCTGGCGCGGCGCCGATCTCGTCACCGGCGCCCTTCCCGCCTGCGCCGTGCTGCTCGGCTATACCGCGCTCTTCCTGCTGATCGCCCGCCTGCGCTTCCGCTGGTCCGACGACTGACCACCCACCAGAGGGCACTCGCGCCGGCGCCGCCCGCCGCCGGCCGGAAGCCTCGCGCTAGCCGCCGAGCTGTCCTTCCTTGAGCAGCGCGGAGAGCGCCTTGAAGCTCGGGTGGTTCTTGTCGCGTGCCCACTCGAAGGCGACCGATTCGAGACTGGTGATCTGCGCCCCGGCCTGTCGCATCCGCTCGAGCGCCCACTGCCGATGCTCGACCCCGCGGCCGCTGACCGCCTCCCAGCAGACCTGGACGCCGTAGCCGGCCGCCCGACCGGCAAGGACCGTCTGCATGACGCAGACGTGCGCTTCGATCCCGGCGACGACGAGCTGCATCCGTCCGGGAGGGACACCGGGCCGCAGCTCGGCGAGCAACTCGGCGAAGCCGGGTTCGGCGAAGCAGCCGAAGGCGACCTTCTCGAAGCGCCGCCGGGCGACACCGAGGGCATCGAACACCTCGAGGATCTCCGGCCGCGTCGCCCCGAGGCCGCGCGGATACTGCTCGGTCAGCGCGACCGGCACGCCGAAGAGGTCGGCGATCTTCATCAGCCGGCAGGTCGCGGCCTGGACCAGCTCGGGCCGATGGACCTGCTCGACCAACTTGCCCTGCAGGTCGATGACCACCACCACGCTGCGATCGATTTCGGCGAGCTCCATGATCTCCTCCTCGGGCGCCATTCTCTCCTCGATGGCGGTCGCCTTGCACGTTCCGCCAAGCGCTCAGACGAGCGCCGCGTCGAGCGCCGCGAGACCGGCGAGCGCCCCGCAGACGAGCGACAGGTGCCCCCCGCCGATCTCCGGCTCGCGCGGGTTGATCCGCACGACGGTCGTGCCGGATCGGCTGCCGAGTTGCTCGGAGAACCGGCGAATCGACGGAATCGCCGTGCCGGCCCCGAGCTCGACGACGACCAGCGGCAGAGCGCGGCAGGAGACGAGGAAGGCCTCGCGACGCCGGCGTTGCTCGCGGCTGCGGTCGGCGATCCAGCCCCAGTCGTTGAACATCAGGATGTTGGGTCGGGCGAGACCACCGCAGCGCGGACAGTGCGGCAGGCTCGTCGCGCGCATCGTCGCCGGATCGACCTCGACGTTCCCCTCCTGCCGCCAGATCCTGGCGCTGCATCCGGAGGCGCACTGGAGGTGGTGGATCGAGCCATGGATCTCCTCGATCGACTCCTCGCCGAACCCAGCCCGCTGGAACTGGCCGTCGACGTTCGACGTGACGACGAAGACGTCGAGCCCGAAGCGCGCGACCCAGCGCCGCAGGACCTGGAATCCGGCGTGCGGCACCGTGCGGCGGTAGAGCTCCAGGCGGTGACCGTAGAAGCCCCAGCCGAACGACGGGTCGCGGACAAAGTGGATCGGGTCGGCGGCATCGACGAAGGAGAGGCCCAGCCGCTCGTAGAGCGGATAGGCCTTCCAGAAGCCGGCGTCACCGCGGAAGTCGGGGAGTCCGGAGTCGACGCCCATGCCGGCTCCGGCGGTGATCACCAGGGCGCGTGCCGCTCGAACCGCCGCCGCGGCCCGCGCGACGCGTTCCGGATCGATCTCGCCGGGGCTCGGCTCCACGCTGTCGAGCCTCCCACAGTCGCACCGTGGTCGCACCCCGAAAGTCGTCAGCGACGCGCGGCGGCCGACGCCGCCTCTTGATAGACCGAACCCGAGAAGGTGTAACGGTGGGTTTCGCGGAACGTCTCGACGGTCATCTCGTCGTTGAGGCGGCTCCCCGAGGTCACGACGACGACGTCGAACCAGTCCGGGTTGCCCCCGCGCTCGAAGGTCACCTGGGACTTGAACTCGTAGCAGTTCTTCTCTGCTTCGTCGCAGCCGCCGCTGTTTTCGCTCTCGAGCTCGCCAAGGGCCAGGACCTCGACGATCGACTCGCCGACCGGCGCGAGGAGCGTGAGACCGACGGTCGACTCGCCCATGTTGGTGAAGCCCGGTTCGTAGCGCACGCCCCAGCGCGACGGCCCGAGCTGGACCAACGTCCCTTCGGGGGCGGCACCGTACGAGCCCATCTCGGTGATGCTCGGGTTCCGAGCTCGCAGGTGCCAGCCGCCAGGCACCTTCTCGAAGAGCGCGCCGGCGATCCCCGGCGACTGTCCGTGGCTGTCGGCGCCTTCCGGATTCTCGGCGACGATCGCCAACAGGTGATCCGGGGTCGCTGGCGGATAGCGATAGAGCCCTTCGACGGTGGCAATCACCGGTAGGGTGGCCTCGTCGGCGGAACGGCCCGGGCCCGCCGGCTCGCCCGGCTCGCCCGGCTCGGCGATAGCGGCGTGTCTGGCGGAGTCGTAGTTGCCGTAGAGCAGCCTCAGGATCTCGACCGGTCCGGCTTCCTCGCGGAGGGCGGGAGCCTCGGAGGGCCGCTTCGGCGCCGCGGCCTGGCATCGGACCACGTTGCCCAGCTGGGCCGAGAGAACGAGGAGGACGGACAGCGAACGTCGCATGGATCTCCTTTCGGTGCCGGGCCAGTCGTCCGGAGGCACGGCACTCGCCAAATGGGGATGCGGCGAGACGGTCGGTGGCGGGACAGCGGATCGCGCGTGCATGCGCCTCCCCTTGGCAATCCTCGCCCGGGCGGCTAGATTGCCACGAGACGCATCCCGACCGGGCCTCACGCCCGAGGAGCCTGCCGATGACGAGCCCTCCGCTGACCCGCTGGGCCAGCTGGTCCCCGTACCTTCTCGCGCTGCTGCGCATCGCTGCGGCGGTCATCTTCATCGTCCCGGGAACGATGAAGCTCTTCGCCTACCCGATGGGCATGCCGCCCGATGGTGGCACCGCGCACTTCCCGTCCCAGATCTGGTTCGGCGGCGTGCTCGAGGTCTTCGGCGGTGCACTGCTGGCGATCGGACTCTTCACCCGCCCGGTCGCCTTCGTGCTCTCCGGGATGATGGCGGTGGCCTACTTCCAGTTCCACGCTCCGCAGGGCTTCTGGCCGGCGGCCAACGGCGGTGTCGCAGCGGCGCTCTACTGTTTCGTCTGGCTCTACTTCTCGGCCGCCGGGGCGGGGCCGTGGAGCGTCGACGCGTGGCGGGCCAGACGCCACGACTCGATCGCGATGCCCTCGTGATCCGGCCGCAGCCTATTCGCTGAGCGCGAGCCGCCGGGGTTCGGCGCGATACCGACCGTCGCCGAGCGGATGGAAGACCCGGCAGCGCGTGAGCTCGCCGCCGTAGACGTGGAGAGTCACCGTCTTCTCGCTGGCGCTCGGATTGCGCATCGTGTGGTACTCGAGCGGCGGGGCGAGCGTCCCGGTCGCACCGGGGCCACCACGGTCGACGCTCAGGCGCTCGAAGCGCTCCGCCCCGTCGAGGTCCGTCCCGCAGTGCCGGTACATCTCCGCTTCGATCTCCCCGGCGACGACGATCTCGACCCCCCAGAGGCCGTCATGGTCGTGGAGCGGCGTCCCCTGCCCGGGGCCCCAGACCATCGCCAGCGCCGAGAAGCGTCCCACCGGGTCGAGGTGGACGAGATGGCGGGCGTAGCTCGTCTCGCCGGGGCGCATCAGCCGTTCCGGCAGGGCGAGGGCCCCCGCCGCAGCCAAGGCACGCAGCTCGCGCTCCACCTCGGCGCTCGGGTTCGACGCACCTCCTCGCGCCACGGCCGCTTCCAGGCCGTGAAGGAGCGGACCCAACAAGAGTTCGTCCATCGTCAATCGTCGTCCTCGCCCTGGACGATAACCCAGGCCCGACCCGAGGGGGCTCCGACCCGCCGGCCCGACCCCTTCGGTGGGTTGTCCTAGACTATTGGGGATGGAATCGTCGCCCCCGATCGACCGCGTCCTGCAGGAGCTCGAGCTCCTGCGCGGCGATCTGTTGCGCGTCGAGTGGGTCGACATCGCCGAGGACCCGCTCGGCAACCCGGCCCTCGCGTCGCTCGCCCGGCGGACCTCCTACGGCCTCTTCTGGGGCTTCCAGGAGAGCCACGGCGTCTACTGCCTGGTCACCACGACGACCGTCGACCACGACGTCTCGGGTCAGAACGGTTACGTGATCTACCCCGTCGGCTGCGTGCGCGGAGTGGAGGTCATCAAGCGGGTACGGCGGCCGCGGCCGACGCGAAAGAAGGCCGTCGGCGCCGGCGAGCCGGCTCCCTCCTGAGGCGGCCTCGTTTCAGTCCTCGACCTGGAGCACCGCCAGGAAGGCCTCCTGGGGGATGTCGACGTTGCCGACCGACTTCATGCGCTTCTTGCCCTCTTTCTGCTTCTCGAGGAGCTTGCGCTTGCGGCTGATGTCGCCGCCGTAGCACTTCGCGGTGACGTCCTTGCGCAACGGCCGGACGCTGGTGCGGGCGATGATGCGGGCGCCGATGGCGGCCTGCAGGACGACCTCGAAGAGCTGGCGGGGGATGAGCTCTTTCATCTTCTCGACCAGCGCCTTGCCCTTCGGATACGCCTTGCTGCGGTGGATCATCAGCGAGAGGGCGTCGACCGGCTCGCCGTTGACCAGCACGTCGAGCTTCTCGATCTCCCCTTCGCGGAAGTCGGCGAGCTCGTAGTCGAAGCTGGCGTAGCCGCGCGAGACCGACTTGAGCTTGTCGTAGAAGTCGTGCACCACCTCGGCGAGCGGGAAGTCGTACTCGATCAGCACCGAGTCGGTCGACAGGTACTGCAGGCTCCGTTGCACGCCGCGCCGCTCTTGCGAGAGGGCCAGGATGCCGCCCACGTACTCGGTGCGGGTGACGATCGTCGCGCGGATGTACGGCTCTTCGATGTGATCGATGCGCCCGGGCGGCGGCAGCTGCGCCGGGCTGGCGATCTCGACCGTCTCGCCGGCGGTGGTGAGCACGCGGTAGCGCACGCCGGGGGCCGTGGTGATCAGCGAGAGGTTGAACTCGCGTTCGAGCCGCTCCTGGATGATCTCCATGTGCAGCAGGCCGAGGAAGCCGCAGCGGAACCCGAAGCCGAGGGCGCTCGACGACTCCGGCTCGAAGCTGAACGAGGCGTCGTTGAGGCGCAGCTTCTCGACCGCGTCGCGCAGGTCTTCGTAGTCGTCGGAGACGACCGGGTAGAGGCCGGCGAAGACCATCGGCTTGGCTTCCTGGAAGCCGGGGAAGGGACTGGTCGTCGGCCGGTCGGGATGGGTGACGGTGTCGCCGATGCGCGCCTGGGCGAGGTCCTTGACGTTGGCGAAGAGGTAGCCGACCTCGCCCACCGAGAGCTCCTGGACCTGGCGCGCCTTCGGATGGAAGGTGCCGAGCTCCTCGACGGCGAAGACGCCGCCGGTGGCGACGAAGCGCACCTTGTCGCCGCGCCGGATCGTCCCGTCGACGACGCGCAGCAGGCAGACCACACCGCGGTAGACGTCGTACCAGGAGTCGAAGAGCAGCGCCTTGAGGGGGGCCTCCGGGTCGCCCGACGGTGCGGGGATGTCGGAGACGATCCGTTCCAGCAGCTCGTCGATGCCGAGCCCGGCCTTGGCCGAGGCGAGCACGGCGCGCGAGGCGTCGATCCCGATGACCTGCTCGATCTGCTCGCGCGCCCGCTCGGGGTCGGCCGCCGCGACGTCGATCTTGTTGATCACGGGCAGCAGCGCGAGGCCGCCGTTGACCGCCAGGTAGGCGTTGGCCAGCGTCTGCGCCTGCACCCCCTGCGCCGCGTCGACCACCAGGAGCGCCCCTTCGCAGGCGGCAAGCGAGCGCGAGACCTCGTAGCTGAAGTCGACGTGCCCGGGCGTGTCGATCAGGTTGAAGACGTAGTCCTCGCCGTCCTGCGCCCGGTAGGCGAGCCGGACCGCCCGCGCCTTGATCGTGATGCCGCGCTCGCGCTCGAGATCCATGTCGTCGAGCACCTGCGCCTGCATCTCGCGCTGCGAGAGCGCTCCCGTCCGCTCGAGCAGCCGGTCGGCGAGCGTCGACTTGCCGTGGTCGATGTGGGCGACGATCGAAAAGTTGCGGATGCGCGACGGGGGGTGCATGACGGATCGGTCTTTCTCGCGAATGGCAGTGAGCGGAGCGAGGCGCGGCGGGGAGCCCCGGAACGGACCCCTGGAGCCGAACGAGCGTGGCGGCGGGCTCCTGGAGGCGCCCGACCGAGCGGTCGGACAAGGGCGGGAGCGTAACACGCGGCCCGCGGCGCCCCGGATTCCCCTTCGGGGTGTGACCGAAATCGGTCCCAGGGTACTTTCCCCATGTGGATCTGGAGGAAACCGTGAGCGCGCTTGCCCCCCGATTGTTTCGCGTCGCCTTCGGGCTTGGTGGGGAGCGAGACCTGGCCGAGGACGCCGCACAGGAGGCGCTCGTCGCACTCGTCGGCCGGTGGCGCCGGCACGGACCGCCCGAGAGCGCCGAGGCGTTCGCCTTTGCCGTATTGCGCCGCCGGCTCCTGCGCGCCCGCTGGCGACGGCTTCTTCTTCACCCTTTGGACACGACCCGCGAGCCCGCGGCACCGCGCGGCGTCGAAGCCGAGGTCGGAGCGACCCTCGAGCTCGCACGGGTGCGGCGGGCTCTGGCGCAGCTCTCCACCGGCGACCGCGAGATCCTGCTGCTCGTGGCGGCCGGCGAGCTCGACGAGGCCTCGACCGCCGCCCTGCTCGGGCGCAGTCGCTCGGCCATCAGGATGCGGCTCCACCGGGCGCGCTCGCGTCTGCGGCGGCTGCTCGGGGTCCAGCCGACAGGAGAATCGCGATGAAACCACCAGAGCACCCTCTCGATGGCGCGTTGCGCGACGCACTGTCCCCCGCGGAAGACGAGCTCGTGCGCCTTCGTCTGCGGGCTCTCGAAACGGCACCAGGTCCGCCCTGGCGACAGCAGGTTCCACGCTGGGTCGTTTCGGCGACTGGTGCCGCGGTTCTGGCTCTGGCCGTCGCTGCGGGACTCGGGCTGATTCCCTTCGAGCTCAGCACTCCCGAGCCGCGGCTCGAGACGGTGTTGGCTCGGGTCGCCGGGAATGCACCTCTCCTGGCGATCGAGCGCAGCGACGGCTCGCTGCTCCTCGTTCAACCCGGCAATCGGCGAAAGCTCCGGCAGGGCCCCTTTCTTCTCATGGGAGAGCTCCAATGAACCGTCGAATTGCTCGCGTCCTCTTGGCTCTGTCACTTCTCGTTCCGCTCACTGGATGGGCTCGAGCCGGTGAGGAAGGCGCACCGCCGGCAACAGCGGCCGACGGCGAGTTGCTCGACCGTCGGATTTCGTTCGACCTCGATGCGGTTCCTCTCGCCCACCTCGCCGAGTCGCTCTCGGTGTTCGGCGTGTCGCTGCGAATCGAGGGGGGCAACTCCGGCGAGCTGGCGACTCGGCCGATCAGCCTCTGTGTCAACCGAGTTCGGCTGCGCGTCGTGCTCGATGCCGTTTGCGACACCGTCGATTGCCGCTGGGAGCGACTGGCCGGGTCGCCGGCGACGGTCTCCCTTTCGGCGCTTCCCACCCCACCGCGCAAGGCGACCAAGGGCCTGCCCGAGAGGCTGAATGAGCGGATCTCCGTGTCGCTCGCCGGCGCCACGGCGAAGGACGTCTTCGCGTCGTTCGTTCGCATCCTCGCGGTGGAAGTGCGGCTCGACCAAGGTCTGGAGGAGCGGACCTTGGTCGTCGAACTCGAAGACACCGCGGTGCACGACGTTCTTGACGCCTTCTGCCGACAGCTCGGCTGCGCTTGGCGGATCGAAGACTCGCCTCGTCCGACCCTGGTCGTCGACGCTCGGCGATAGGACAGATCCCAAGGGCACCAGGTCCTTGGGCGCAGCCGGCGCGGCGCGATTCCCTGACGGAGCGAAGCGCGATGGAGCCGCCCCGGGGCTCGACCGTCCTCTCGCGAGGACGCCGTCGGCGCGGCCTCGCCGGGAGCCATCGCGCACACCCCATGTTTTCAACGAGTTGGCTTGAGTCCGGACCTCTGGCACGAGGCTCGCAATCTAGCCCGCCAGGAGGTTGCCCATGCACTCACCACTCCGACTCCGTTCGCTCCCGACGTCGTTCGCGACCGCGGCGCTGCTCGTCGCTGGGACGTTCTTCGCTGCCGCTCCGGCGAGCGCCGGTCCGCCGTCGCCGCGTGAGGTCCACCGGCAGGTGCGCGGCCATCTGCTCGATGTCCTCGGCGGGATCCACGACCTGGCGCGGGTTCTCGATCCGATTCCGCTCTTCCTCGAGGTCGCCACGCGCGGTGATCTCGAGGTGTACTTCGACGGGCAGGAGTACTACGGCCCGCATCGCCACTACCACGATGTCTACAGCTTCCCCGTCCTCGTCGACGGCGTCGTGGTCTACCGGCCCCACGTCTACTGCGACGCTCGGCTCTTCTCCGGCGTCGGCGGCTACTACCCGCGGAACAACATCTACTACCGCTCCGACGAATTCCGCAGCCATCGCGGATACGACCGCGACCACCACTGGGATCACCGGTGGGACCGCGGTCGGCGCGAGAGCGATCGCGATCGCTCACGCGACCGCTACCGCGACGACTCCCGCGATCGCTACCGTGACGACTCCCGCGACCACTACCGGGACGACTCTCGCGGTCGCTCCCGCGACGGCTCTCGCGACCGGCGGTCCGGAGCTCACGACGAGTCTGGGCGCGGGCGACATCACCGCGACCGCCACTAGCCACGGACGCGGGGAGCCGCCGCGCCGCGGAGGCCGGGGAGCGTGTCGCGCCAGGTCGCCGGCCGGCGGCCTGGCGGTCCGCTCAGTCGACGTCGAGCTCGCGGCGCAAGACGACCAGCGTCGTGTCGTCGGCGAGCGGGGCGTCGCCGACGTGCTGGCGCCAGTCGGCGAGGAGCGCTTCGAGCAGCGAGCCGGGATCGGCCCGCCATGCCGCCGCGGCGATCGCCGCACCGGCGCGCTCGAAGCCGTAGGCCTCGTCGTCGGCGTCGACGCCTTCGAACAGACCGTCGGAGGCGACGACCAACGCGCCGCCCGGCGGAATCGTCACGACCATTTCGTCGCGTCGCTTCTCCGGCCCCTGGCCGAGCGGCAGGCCGGGCAGAACAAGCTCTCGGACGCTGCGGTCTGCACCGAGGAGGAAGGGGAACGGGTGGCCGGCGTTGGCGAGTCGAAGCTCGCCGGTCGCCGGGTCGAGGCGGGCCAGGCAAAGACTGGTGAAGGCGCGCGGGCCGTTGCTCGCGGCGCGCCGTAGCACGCGGTCGAGCCGTTCGAGAACCTCGGCGGGGCCGCGCCCGGGCTCGATCAGCGCCGCGAGACCGGCCTTGGTCATCGCGCCGGTGATGGCGCAGGAGTAGCCGTGACCGGCCACGTCGCCCGCGGCCAGCCAGAACGAGCCGTCGGCGTCGGTGACGAAGTCGTAGAGGTCGCCCCCGGCCTCGGAAGCGAGCAGCGACCGTGCGGCGATGCGCCAACCGCGCAGCGGGGGCGGCGATGCCGGCAGGAGGCCGAGCTGCATGCGGGTGAGCAGGTCCATCTCGTGGCGCAGCCGGTGCTCCTGCTCGAGCTGGCGCACGAACGCCGAGACGGGGCCGGCGCCGCGCTCGTCGCGGGCCGGGCGGGCCAGACCGACCGCCCCGGCGACCAGCGGCGCCGCGGCCAGCGCCACGCTCGCCACGAGCGCACCCGGCGACCAGGGTCGATACCACCAGGCCGCTGCCGCAGACGGCAGGAGGAACCCCATCGCCGCGGCGACCAGCAGCGCGGCGAGCCCGAACCGGCGATAGGCGGCGGTGAGCAGCGCGGCGAGAGCCACGGCGACGGCGAGCGCCGCCGGCAACGGGCGCACCGGCACGAAGGGGGCGAGCAAGAGCGCACTGGCACCGACCGCCCCCGCCGTCACCGCCAGGCTGCGCGCCCGGCGCGGGGCGAGCCGCTCGGCGAACCCGAGCAGGAGCAACACGACGCCGGCCCAGAGGAGCCCGGAGTGGAGCGGCCCGCGGGTGGCCCCGAAGACCGGCAACGGAGAGCTCGACCCGGCCGGTGCCAGGGCGGGTACCGTGGCGGCGAGGGCTGCGGCAGCGAGCCAGAGGCCGGCGAAGGTAGCGCCGCACGCCGCCCCGGCGAGCAGCGCTCGCCCGGCGCGCGGCCCGAGTCGACCGAGCCGCAGTGTGTCGAGGCTGGTGGTAAACCCTGGCACCGAGAGACGCGTCCACGACTCGGCCACCGCCCAGAGGGCGGCGAGAGCAGCGGCCCCCAGAACGGTTCCCAGGAGCTGGCTGATCAGGTCGAGCGCACCTTCCACCTCGGCGAGCGCCCAGGGCAGCGCGAAGAGCACCGTCAGGGTGCCGAGCAACAGGGCGTTCACCATGCCGAGTCGCCGCTGGTGGACGAGACGAAACAGCGAACCGCCGACGACCAGGCAGAGCGCCAGCTGGCTCAGCAGTCGAGCCAGCTCCGGCATCACCATGTCGAGCACCGAGGACTCTTCGAGCCGGGCGATGACCTTGTCGGTCGCCCCCGGTCGACGGTGCGACAACACCACGCCGTTGGCGCCCAGGCTCATCCAGAAGACGGTCTCGGGCGGATGCGTCGTCCCGCGAACGGCACGCACGCCGAACTGCGAACCGAGACGATCGAACCCGCGCTCGTCCGCACCGGGCGAGCTTCCCGAAAGCAGGGCGGCGAGCGAGCGCCCGATCGTCGCCAACTCCCCCGGACCGGTGGCGGAACGAAGCGCGTCGCGCGGAATCCAGCTCGCGGCCACGGGGGTGGCATCACGCGCCAAGACGACGCGCAGCAGCCCTTGGGCGCCGGCCGGCGCGGCCCCGGCACGGGACGCGTCGACGCGAACCACGACGTACGGCCCGCGTCCCTGTGCCGCGAGCCAGTCCGCCGCCTCCGGCGTGCCGAGCTCGCGGTACGCCGCGTCGCGCCGATCCATCGGGCTCTCGCCGGGCGCCTCGACCTGGCTGGCGAGCGAAACCTTGGGAGGCGCGTCCGACCGGGTCAACCCGGCCTCGGGCAAGACCGAGAGCACCCGTTCCGTGTAGGTCGACGCCGCCGCGAGTCCCACGCCGCGCCACTCGGGAAGGCGCACCGCAGCCGCCAGCAGTCCGAGGGCGAAGACCGCCGCACCCGCGGCGCCGAGAGCAAAGAGCCGGCGGTGGGTGGGCTCGAGCGCAGACGATGATTGCGTGGGAAGGGCGGGGGCCAAGGCGGGCGGGGGCTCCTGAACCAGTCTACGGCCGCTCGGCTGGAAGGTTCGCGGCAGGCCTCGTCGCCGGCGGATCCCGGGCCGCGCCGCGGGCTCGACCGCCTCCCGTCGGCGCCGCGATTTCGCACCCGCCGACTAGCGCCGTCCGGCCTCCGGGACCTTCTCGAAGGCGAGGACCCCGCCGGAGTAGCGGGACCGCTGCGATCCCGACATCCCGTCGCCGCCGAGCTCGACGAGCAGGCTGCCTCCATCGAGGCGCAGCTCACGCAGCTCGGAGGCCGACTCCCCCGCCGCCGGCAGCCGGGCGAGCAGCGCTGGCCGACGGTCGACGAGACGGTAGATCAGGACCACGACCGCCGACCGGTCGGCGGCCGGCCGCAGATGCAGCGCGACGGTCGCTTCGGCCTCGCCATCGCCCGTGAGGTCGCCGAGCAGCACGTCGATCGCCTCGACCGCGCAGGGTCCCGTGCGACTCTCGCTTCGCCCGCCACGCAGCCGGACGACGCAACCGTCGAGCGGGTAGTCCCGCTCCTCCCAGCGGAGGTCACCCGCGTGGTCCCACTCGGTGGGCGTCGGCGGCGGCTCGAGGACGGGCAGGCCGCGCTGTCGGAGCGTCGCCTCGAGGCGCGCCGCAACCTCGGGGTGGGCGGCGACGAGGGCAACGAGTCGCGCATCTTGTCCGAACTGGTTGCGCGCCTCGGGGGCAACGCCGCGTTCGAGAAACCGCTCGACGAGCGGCAGGCTTCCGGCCCAGGCGGCGAGATGCAGGGGAGTCCAGCCTTCAGCGTTCGCCACGTCGGTCGCCGCGCCGGCGGCAAGCAGCCGATCGACGATCGCGAGGTTTCCCTCGCCGGCGGCGAGCAGCAGGGGTCGCAGACCGTGCTTGGCCCGCACGTTCGGATCGGCTCCAGCGCCGAGCAGGGCGTCGACCACCTCGAACCGTCCACTGCGCACGGCGCCGAAGAGCGGCGTCTCGCCCCACGAGGTGGTCGCGGCCACCGAGGCGCCGGCGCCGAGCAGGACGCGGGCAGTCGCCAGATCCCCCCGTTCACAAGCACGCGCGAGCACCCCGATGCGGAACTTGCTCATCTGGTTCGGGTCGGCGCCGCGGGCCAGCAGTGCGACGACCTGCGGGGTATCGCCGGCCTCCACCGCACGCAGCAGGTCGCCGGCGAGGTCGTGGCTCGCGACCGCCGCCGGCGGAGAGCCGACGGGAGCCGGGGGCGGAGTCGGAGGGGCGGCGAGTGTGAGGAGAAGAACCAGGAGAGCCGGCATGGCCGCGGCATCGTAGCAGGGGACCCGCCGTCGCGCCGCGATCGGTATAGAGTCCGCCCATTCGGGATTTCGAAGGTGTTCTGCCCCTCGCCGCCGCGAGGCGGTCCCACCAAGATCCACGCTCGAGGGAGGTCTGTCATGAGGAATTCGTTCACGCTCGTCGGGGTGGCCGTGGGGTCGCTCGCCCTTCTCGCCGCCGCGACGCCAGCGGCCGGCCAGGAGGGAGTCGAGGTCGTCCGCGCCAGCCGGGTGGCTCAATCGCTACCGCTGATCTCGATGCCGGCGGCCGTGCCGCAACCGCTCGAGATCCCGGTCCGTGAGACCCGCGCTCCGGGCGCCATCGAACGCCAGGCGGCATTCCATTCGCCATTCAGCTACGGCTTCGACGAGGCGCTCCAGGACTCCTTCCTTCCGGTCGCCCCGGACGCGCTGCCCGCACCGGTCCGCACCTTCGCCGGCATGGGCAACACCTTCGGCGTGCTGCCGCCGGACACGACCGGCGACGTCGGCCCGGCGCACTATGTGCAGGCCGTCAACAGCGGCGTGAAGATCTGGAAGAAGGACGGCACCGCGGTCACCGGAGTCATCAATCTCGCGACGCTCTTCAGTGCGCTCGGCGCCGGCAGCCTGTGCTCGACGGCGAATGACGGCGATCCGATCGTCCTCTACGACCGCATGGCCGACCGCTGGCTGATCAGCGAGTTCGCCGGTGCGGCGGCCTTCCCGAACGGCAGCAACTACCGGCAGTGCATCGCCATCTCGCAGAACGGCGACGCCGCAGGGAGCTATTGGCTCTACGACTTCCAGTGGAGCACCACGAAGCTCAACGACTACCCGCACTTCGGCGTCTGGCCGGACGGCTACTACATGACCGTCAACCAGTTCGTCCGCGTCACCCAGGCCTGGGGCGGCGCCGGAGTCGGCGTGTTCGAGCGCTCGCAGATGCTCAACGGCGGCGTCGCGCGACTCCTGAAGGTCGACCTTTCGACCTCGGCCTTTCCGAACAACTACGGCGGCCAGCTCCCGGCCACCTGGGACGGCGGCACCGACCTCCCCGCCAACACTCCCGGCATCGTCTCGCAGTGGGACGACTCGAGCTGGATCGGCGACCCGACCGACACGTTGCGCATCTGGCGGGTGACCGTCGACTGGACGGCGCCGTCGATCGTCATGGGGACGAACGGCGCGGCGATCGACCCGAACCACAAGCTCGCCACCGCCGATGCCACGCCGAGCGGTTGCACCACGCGAAACTGCGTGCCACAGTCGGGCACGGCGAACGGCCTCGATGCCGCGGCGGACGGCCGGTTGATGTTCCGCATGCCGTTGCGCAACTTCGGCACGCACAACGTGATGATGGTGAACAACACCGTCGGCGTCGGCACCGGTGCGCTGCAGGCGGCACCGCGCTGGTACGAGGTGCGCGGCATCGTCGGCGGCACGCCGTTGATCACCCAGCAGGGCACCTACGCTCCGGACACCGACCACCGCTGGATGGCGAGCACGGCGATGGACAAGGGCGGAAACATCCTGCTCGGCTTCACCAAGTCGAGCGCCTCGACCTTCCCCAGCATCCTCTACGCCGGCCGTCTCGCCGGCGACCCGGCCGGCACGCTCGCCCTCGGCGAGGGCGTCCTCGTCGCCGGCGGCGGCAGCCAGACGCACAGCTCGAACCGATGGGGCGACTACAGCACCCTTTCGCTCGACCCCACCGACGATTGCACCTTCTGGTACACCAGCGAGTACTACACCGCGACCAGCTCGGCGACCTGGGCGACGCGGATCGGCGCGGTGCGCCTCCTCGAGTGCGGTCTCTTCACCGACGGTGTCGAGATCGGCAGCGCCAACATGTGGAGCGCGAAGACGCCGTAGTCGACGCGGTGGCGGCGCGGGCTCGAAGGCCCTCTCGGCGATCGCCGGGAGGGCCTTTTCGCTCTAATCCGCCGCAGCGCCGAGCTCGCCGCCGATCCTCCGCCGCAGCCAGGCGCGAGCGAGCTGCCAGTCGCGGCGGACGGTCTTCTCGTTGACCGCAAGCGCGGCGGCGCTCTCCTCGACCGAAAGCCCGACGAAGACGCGCATCTCGACGACCTGACGCAGGCGCGGGTTGAGCGCCTCGAGGTCGGCGAGCGCCTCGTCGATCGCCAAGAGCTCCTCGGCCTCGGCCTCGGTGAGCCAGGCGTCGATTGCCTCCGGCGCCTCGAGCGATACCCGCTCGGCGGCGCCCCCCCGCTTGGCCCGACTCCGCCGACGTGCCGACTCGATCAGGATGCGGCGCATCGCCGTCGCGGCGACGGCGAAGAACTCGCCGCGGTCCTCCGCCCCGATCCGCCGCTCCTTGAGCAGGCGGAGGTAGGCCTCGTGCACGAGCGAGGTGGGGGTGAGCGTGTGGCCCGCGCGCTCCTGGCCGAGCAGGCGGCGGGCAAGGCCGCGCAGCTCGTCGTAGAGCAGCGGGACCAACCGATCGAGCGCCCCACGATCGCCGGCGCGCAGGGCACCGAGCCAGCGGGTGATCTCGCCGCTCATCTCCGCCTGCCCGCGCCGGCGGTGGCGAGGCGCGCCTCGAGCGCGGCGATCCGCGCACGTCCTTCCACGAGGTAGCGATGATCCGCCGGCAGTGTCTGCTCGTCGATGGCGAGCGAGGCACGCAGCGCGTCGAGCGACTCCGCGAGCGCACCGCGCTCTTCGAGCACTTTGGCGAGACCCCAGAATCCGGCCGAGACCCGGGGGTGCGCCGGCCCGAGCGACGACGTCCAACCGCGGATCGCCGCGCGGAAGAGCGTCTCGGCCTCGTCGAGGCGGCCGAGCTCCTGGACGACGTGCGCGAGGTTGCTGCGCGTGGTGGCGACCGCCGGGTGGTCTTCGCCGAGCTGCTTGAAACGGATGGCAAGTGCCTCGCGAAAGAGCCTCTCCGCCGCCGCGACGTCGCCCGGCGCCTTGCGTCCGAGGAGGAAAGCGCCGAGGTTGTTGAGGCTCTGGGCGGTCTCGAGGTGCTCGGGGCCGAACAGCTCGCGGCGCAGGGCGAGACCCTCGCGCTCGAGTCGCTCGGTTTCGGGCCGGTCCTCTTCGCGATCGCGCAAGGCGAGCAACACCGCGAGGTTGTTGACGCTCTCGGCGGTGTCGGCGTGGCGATCGCCGAGGGCGGCGCGGCGCAGCGTGAGCGCCTCGCGAAAGGCGCGCTCGGCCGCGTCGTAGTCGCCACGCTCCTGCTGCGCGGTGGCGAGGATGTTCAGGCTGTCGGCGAGCTCGACCGGCGACACGCCGGCACTGCGGCGCTGGTCGACCGCCTCGCGGGCAAGCGCCAGTGCCGGGTCGAGCCGCCCGAGATTGGCGTTCAACCGCGCGAGCAGGGTGAGCAGGCGGGTGCGCAGGGCCGGTTGGCTCGCGAGCTCGCGGCGGATCTTCCCCTCGCTCGCCACCAGGAAGTCCCCGAGCGTCTGATGATCCCGCTCGCCGGCGTCGCTGGCGTAGGGGTCGGTGGCGAAGAGCCGCGCCACGAAATCGGTCACCGCCCGCGCGGCGTCGCGCTCGGCGCGGGCGACGTCGCGCTCGCGCGCGGCGATCGTCGATTGGCGGACGATCTGCGCCAGCAAGACGACCACGAGCAGCGCGGCCACCCCTCCTACTGCAACGGCGGCGCGATGGCGCGCCACGAACTTGCGCAGCCGATACGCGGCCGACGCGGGTCGCGCTCGCAGAGGACGCCCGGCACGAAAGCGCGCGACATCCTCGGCGAGTCGCTCGACCGAAGGGTAGCGCTGTGTGGGCTCCTTGCGCAGGGCGGTCGCCACCAGGGTGTCGAGATCGCCTCGCAGCGCGCGGGCGAGCGCGCGCGGCTCGAGCCCGCGCGCGGCGGCTCGAGCCCGCTGCGCTTCGGGGGCTCCCGCGAGCGCGGCACTACTCGGTGCTGGCGCCTCGACCTCGGCCACCGCGCGCGCCAGCGCGAGGTCGGAGCCCTCGTGCTCGGCAAACGGCCGCCGTCCGGTGAGCAGCTCGTACAACAAGGCGCCCAGCGCGTGGACGTCCGTGGTGGTGCTCGCCGCCGCGCCGGCGAGCTGTTCGGGGCTCGCGTATTCGGGCGTCGCGAGCAGGCCGCGGGTCGCGGTGTCGCCCGAACCTTCGCCTTCGGGCGTCAGGAGCTTGGCGATGCCGAAGTCGAGCAGGCGGATCTCGCCGCTCGCGGTCATCAGGATGTTGCTCGGCTTGAGATCGCGATGGAGCACGAGGCTGGCGTGCGCCGCCGCCACGGCCTGGCAGATCTCCTCGAAGAGCGCGAGCCGCGCGTCGATCCCGAGTTGGCGCGCATCGCAGGCTTCGGTGACCGGCCGACCCTCGACGTACTCGAGCACCAGGTAGGGCACGCCCTCGCGATCGACCCCGGCGTCGAGCAGGCGCGCGATCGAGCGATGGGAGAGGCGCAGGAGCGCAGCCCCCTCGACGCGAAATCGCCGCAGCAGCTCTTCGCTCTCGAGCCCGCGGCGAATGCGCTTGATCGCCACCCGACGCCGCCCTCCGCCGAGCTCCTGCTCGGCGAGCCAGACCTCTCCCATCCCTCCGCGCCCGATCGGCTCGAGCAACTCGTACGGCCCCAGGCGCGCACCGCGCACGAAACCAGCCCCTCTCGCCTCGGCCAGCCGTGCTTCGATCGCCAACGGTCGCTCGGCGTCGTGTGCCGCGAGCAACCCACGCAGCTCCGCCACCAGCGCCGGATCGTCGGCCGATCTCGCGAGGCGCTCTTCGCGCTCCTCGGCCGCCAACCCCGCCAGCTCGTCGAACAGCTCCGCCAGGCGTTCGAACCGACCCGCGGAGCTCCCGGAGCCCGCGTTCTCGGGATTCACGGCTCGGAGACTAGGAAGGACCGAGATGTGGGTCAAGGCGGAGGATGTCCGTTCACCTTCCGCGATGACGCCATCCCGAGGGAGGAGACCCCCCGATGAGCGATTCGCTGCCCCCTCTCCGCCCCGCCCTGGCCGCCGCGCTCGTGTTCGCGCTGCGCCTCGCCAGCCCCTCGCCCGCCGCCACGATCGTCGTCAACACGGATCAGGACAGCGAGGTGGCCGATGCCTTCTGCTCGCTGCGCGAAGCGATCGTGGCTGCCAACACCGATGCTGCGTACGCTGGCTGCGCGAGCGGTTGGGGAGCCGACCGGATCG
The DNA here is from genome assembly GCA_016699405.1 of Holophagales bacterium. Lineage (NCBI taxonomy): Bacteria > Pseudomonadati > Acidobacteriota > Holophagae > Holophagales > Holophagales bacterium. The sequence goes on from CP064972.1 coordinate 802,118, forward strand.
CCTTCGCTCTGCCGACGCCGGCAACCATCCTCCTGCTCTCGAACCTGCCGTCGCTGAGCGGCACGTTGAAGCTCCAGGGACCGGGAGCCGATCTGCTGACGATCGATGGGCAGGATCTCTGGCAGATCATCCGCGCACCGAACGTCGGCCCCGCGATCTGGCTGGGCTTCGAGGAGCTGACCCTCGCCCACGGCTCGGCGGCGTACGGCGCGGCGATTTCCGCCGAAGTCGGGCGAAGCCTCTTTGCGCGGCGCGTGCGCTTCCTGGCCAACGTCGCCACCAACGGCGGCGGCGCGGTCGACCTGCAGGCCTCCGCCACGCAGCCGGCAACGGCGACCTTCGTCGAATGCGAGTTGGCCGACAACGAGGCGTGGGGGCCGACCGGCGCGGGGGCGCTGAATCTCGCCGGTCCGGGTCTCACCGGAATCGTCACGGCGACCACCTTCTCCGGCAATCGGGCAGCCCACGTCAACGGCGTGGCCGGAGCGATCTTCCTCAAGGAGGCGGCCCTCACCCTCGAGCGCAGCACGTTCTCCCACAACAGCGCGAGCTCCAACGGGGGAGCGATCCTCGCCCGCGCGACCACCGGGCCTTCCGTCCTCACGCTGCGCGACGTGACGATCGTCGGCAACCAGGCGGACGCCGACGGCTCGGGCGCGGGAGACGGCGGCGGAATCGCCACCCAGACGGCCTCCGGCAACACCCTGACGATCGCGGCTCGCAACAGCCTCCTCGCCGCCAACGAAGATCCGACCGGCCCGGCCGCGCCCGACCTCTTCCTGCCCGCGGTGCACTCGATCATCTGGCAGAGCGAGGGGTTCAACGTGATCGGCTCGGTGGCGGGCGCCGAGAGCTACCTGCAGGCGGGAGCCCCGAATCCCGAAGGCGATCGGGTCGGCACCGCGGCGGCACCGATCGACCCCCGGCTCGAGCCCCTCGCCGACCATGGGGGCTTCGCACCGACCTTGCGGCCGATCCTGGAGGCCACCAGCCCGCTCATCGACCAGGGCTCGTGCCCGACGGCAACCGGCGATCAGCGCGGGGGTGCCGGCGGCCTCGGCGGCGGCCGGATCGCCGACCTTGCCTCCGTGCCCGATGGCGCCGGCGATGGTTGCGACGTCGGCGCTTTCGAGCGCCTGCTCGTCCCTCGCGCCGAGTCCCCCGTCTTCTCCGACGCCTTCGAGGTCGGCCACCTGCTGCTCTGGTCGGGCGAGGCGCCCTGACGTTCGCGCACCCGTCATCGAGAGTGGGCCGATCCGCTTCCTGCGTCCGCGGCGGCGGATAGACTTCACCCCCATGTCGCCCGCCCTCGAATGCCGCGGACTCGTCAAGCGCTACGGCGATCTCGTCGCCGTGGACGGCCTCGACCTCGCCGTCGAAGCCGGGGAGTGCTTCGGACTCCTCGGGCCGAACGGCGCCGGGAAGACGACGACCGTCGAGATCTTCGAGGGGCTGCTCGCCCCGAGTGGCGGCGAGGTCACCGTGCTCGGCGAGCACTGGCACGGCGACGGGCGGGCGCTGCGCGCGCGGCTGGGGATCCAGCTCCAGGAGACGAAGTTCCCCGAGAAGCTCCAGGTCGGCGAGATCGTCGACCTTTTCCGCAGTTTCTATCCGCGCGGGCTCGAACCGGCCGAAGCGCTGGCGAGCGTCGGTCTGACGGAGAAGACGAAGGCCTGGGTGCGCACGCTCTCCGGCGGGCAGAAGCAGCGGCTCTCGCTCGCCTGCGCCCTCGTCGGCGACCCGGAGGTGCTCTTCCTCGACGAGCCGACGACCGGGCTCGACCCGGCCTCGCGGCGGCAGATCTGGGAGATCGTCGAAGCGCTCAAGCGGCGCGGCCGGACCGTGCTCCTGACCACGCACTACATGGAGGAGGCCGCGCGTCTCTGCGATCGGGTGGCGATCGTCGATCGCGGGCGACGGCTCGCTCTCGGCACCCCCGCCGAGCTCGTCGCGTCGCTCGGCGCCGAGCACGTCATCGAGCTCGCGGTCGACGGCGAGCTCGACGCCGCGGCGCTGGCCGCGCTCCCCGGCGTCGAGGCGGTGCGCCACGACGAGGCGCTCTGGCGGCTGACGGTGCGGGACGTCGCTCGCGCGGTGCCGCCGCTCCTCTCGCTTCTGGCGACGCAGGGGCTGACGCCGCAGCGGCTCGCCACCCACCACGCGACGCTCGAGGACGTCTTCCTGGCGCTCGCCGGTCGCGGCCTCGAGGAGGGTGCCACGTGAGCCGACTCGCGCGCTCGTCGCTCTTCCAGCTCACCCGTGCCCGGGTCGCCGAGTTCCTGCGCGAGCCGGAAGCGGTCTTCTGGGTCTTCTTCTTCCCGGTGCTGCTCGCCGTGGCGCTCGGGATCGCCTTCCGCAACAAGCCGCCGGAGCCGGTGCAGGTCGGCATCGAAGCCGGCAGCGGGGCGGAGGATCGGCTCGCCGCGCTAGGCGCCTCGCGCGAGCTGCGCGCCGAGGTGCTGTCGCACGACGAAGCCCGGCGTCAGTTGCGTGTCGGCAAGATCGCTCTCGTCGTCCTCGCCACCGACCCGCCGACCTACTGGCTCGATCCGACGCGGCCGGAGAGCCGTCTCGCCCGACTCGAGGTCGATGCGGCGCTCGAACGCGCCGCCGGGCGCGAGGACCGCTTCCGCCCCGCCGAGCTGGCGCTCGACGAGCGCGGCTCGCGCTACATCGATTTTCTGGTTCCCGGCCTGCTCGGCATGAACCTGATGTCGACCGGCATGTGGGCGATCGGCTTCTCGCTGGTGCAGCAACGGGTCGGCAAGCTGCTCAAGCTCTTCGTCGCCGCACCGATGAAGCGCTGGCAACTGCTCGCCGCGCAGGTGCTGGCGAGGCTCGTCTTCCTGGCGCTCGAGGTGGCGATCCTCGTCACTTTCGCGGTCTTCGCCCTCGACGTGCCGATGCGCGGGTCGCTCGCCGCCTTCGCCCTCGTCTGTCTCGTCGGGGCTGGCGCCTTCGTCGGCGTCGGGCTGCTCACCGCCGCACGACCGAAGACGATCGAAGGGGTCTCCGGGATCATGAACCTCGCCATGTTCCCGATGTGGATCGGCTCCGGGGTCTTCTTCTCGATCGAGCGTTTCCCCGCCGCCGCGCAGCCGTTTCTGCGCGCCATTCCGCTGACCGCGCTGAACGACGCGCTGCGCGGCGTCATGCTCGAAGGAGTCGGGATCGTCGCCGTCCTGCCGCAACTCGCCAACCTGGCGATCTGGGGTGGCGTCTCCTTCTTCGTGGCGTTGCGGATCTTCCGCTGGCAGTAGCTAGCCCGGCTCGGCTCGCGCGTAGATGCTGACCCACCGGCCCGCCGGACTGGCGAAGCGTGTCCCGCGCCAGTCGGCGGTGCGCTCGCGCAGCACGAGTCCCGCGTCCGCCGCCATCGCGTCGAGCTCCGCCGGCGAAAAGCACCGCATGCGCACACGGTAGAGCCGCGCGCCGAGGGAGGTGTCGAGGCGGTGGGTGGACTCCACCGTCCGCTGCTCCTCGCCGGCGAACGGGCCATAGAGCTCGAGTGCCAGGACGCCATCGGGGGCAAGCGCGCTCGCCGCGTTGGCCAGCGCCCGGCTCTGCAGGGCGGGGTCCGGCAGCAGGAAGAACGAATTCACCAGCGAGAAGATCAGCCGGTAGGGGCCGCCGAGGTCGCAGTGCGTGAAGTCGCCGAGGACGAGCGGGATGGTGTCGCCGCCCGCCTTGGCACGCAGCCGCTCGACCATGGCCGGCGAGGCCTCCACCCCGGCGACAGCGACCCCGCGCGCCGCGAGCGCGAGAAGCGCCCGGCCGGTCCCGGCCCCGAGATCGAGCGCCGGCCCACCGCGGGCAAGGGCGAGCAGGCCCTGAAGCGTGGCCGCGTCGAGCTGCGGGTAGATCTCGTCGTAGAAGTCGGCGCACCCGTCGCCGTAATCGGCGGCGCTCCACGGCTCCGGATCGAGAAGCATCGGGACGCCAAGGTAGCACACGGTTTCGGGGTGCCGAGCATGCCGCGCAACCTCGCGGGTTGCGCCCACGTAGAATCCCCCAACCTTCGGAGGAGCCCCATGCACCGTCGCCGCGTCGTTTCGCTCGGACTCGCTCTCGCCGTCTCGTCCCTGCTCTCCGCCCTGCCGGCAGCCGCCCAACACGACCACGCGGCGAGCAAGGCCGCGACCTCGCCGTCCGCCGCCGCGCTCGCTCGCCTCCAGGCCCTGGCGGGCGAGTGGATCGACGTCGACGGCTCGACCGGACAGAAGGACAAGGTCGTCGTCGTCTACCACGTCACCGGCGCCGGCTCGGCGGTGGTCGAGACCCTCTTCCCCGGCACGCCGCACGAGATGACCACCGTCTACCACACCGACGGCGACGACCTCGTGCTGACCCACTACTGCGCTGCGGGCAACCAGCCACGCATGCGGGCCCGCAAGCCGTCGGGCGACAAGCTGGTTTTCGAGTTCGACGGCGGCACCAACCTCGACCCGGCCAAGGACATGCACATGCACTCGGGCTTCGTCGCCCTGCTCGGGCCGGACCGCGTCGATGCCGAATGGCAGGCCTGGGTCAACGGCTCGCCGGACGGGGCTCATGTCGCGAAGTTCCATCTGGCGCGGAAGAAGGGGTAGGCGGGCTGAGCGGGCGCTCGCGGGTCTTGGGGGACAGGCTGAAGCCTGTCCCCTCATCGCTCAGCCGTCGAGGCCGGTGAAGGGGAAGAGGTCGCGCCGCAGCTCGTAGTTGCGGAGAGCCAGGGCGGTGGCGGGCGAAACCGGTTCGACGAGCTCGGCGATCGAGCGGATCTCGCCGGGGAGCGGAATCGCTCGCGAGACGACGCGCACGGAGACCTGCGGGTCGATCGCAGGCTGCCGGGCCGGCGTGGGGAAGAACAGCTCGCTCATCTTCCGGTTCGGATCCAGCACGTCGACCCGCTCGGCCCCGGCCCGGCGCAACATCGCAGCGAAGATCGCGGCGCAATAGCCGTAGTGCGTGCAGGCGAGCGCCGCGACGACCGGCGCTCGACCCGTCCGCGCCACCGCCTGCCGCGCGAAGCGAGCGATCTCCTCGACGACGCCGACGCTCCGCCCTTCGAGCTCGATGCGGCTCGCCAGTCCCGGGCAGGGGAGTGGCACGATCCGTTCCTCGGCGACGCCCGCGGCGGTGAGGGCACGCTGATGAGCGCCGGCGTCGATCGTCGTCTCGGTGGCGAAGAGGACCGCGACCGCTTCCGGCTCCTTCGCCAGGTGCTCGGCCACCGCCGCAACCCCGAGCTCGACGATTCCCAACACGGGCACCGACTGCGCGGCGAGCACGCGACTCTCCGGAATCAGCACCGACAGGGTGTTGCAGGCGACCAGGAGCATGTCGGGACGGCCCTCGCCGAGCATCCCGGCGAGCGCGTCGTCGAAGACCGCGAGCTTGCGCGCGTGCGAGGGCATCTTGTTGTAGCCCTGGCCGGTCTCGCCGAGAGCGCTCACGAAGTCGAGCCGCAGGGTGCGGTAACGGCCGGTGCCCCGCCCCGAACGCTCGAGCTCGGCGACGACCGAGAGGCCGCCGAGCCCCGAGTCGGTGACGAGCAACTGGAGGGAATCGCGCACGAGGAGTGGCGCGACCGCCCGTTCGGTTCTCACCTCCATGCTCGATTCACTCATCGTCCGGCTTCGCTTTCCGACGCGGCTTGTCCTCGATCCTATCCGTCCCTCCACTCGGCGGAGAGCAGAAGCGATAGCATGTGCCGCGCCTGCCGCGACCAGAGCTGCCATGCCCCCCACGATCTTCGTCGAGAACCTCCGCAAGACCTATCCGGGAACGCGCAAGAGCGCGCCGGTCGAGGCCGTGCGCGGAATCTCCTTCTCGGTCGAGCGCGGCGAGCTCTTCGGCCTCCTCGGACCCAACGGCGCCGGCAAGAGCACGACGATCGGCTGCCTGACCACGCTCGTCCAGCCGAGCGGCGGACGAATCTCGATCGGCGGCGTCGACGTCGCCGGCGATCCGATCGCCGCGCGGCGGAAGATCGCCGTCGTCCCCCAGGTGCGCAATCTCGATCGCGACCTGTCGGTCCGCGAGATCCTGCTCTTTCATGGGCGCTACTTCGGCCTGCCGCGCGCCGAGCGCGAGGCACGCTGCGCGCGGCTGCTCGAGGAGCTGCAACTGACGGACAAGGCCGACGCCAAGCCCGCCACCCTTTCCGGCGGCCTGCAGCAGCGGGCGCTCGTCGCCCGCGCGCTGATGCACGATCCCGAAGTGCTGCTGCTCGACGAGCCGACGATCGGCCTCGATCCGCAGGCACGGCGGCTGCTCTGGGAGCTCCTGCAGCGCTTGCACCGCGACGGGCTCACCATTCTCCTCACCACCCACTACATGGACGAGGCCGACCGGCTCTGCGAGCGCCTGGCGATCGTCGACCACGGCGAGCTGCTGGCGCTCGACACGCCGCAAGGGCTGAAGGCGCAACTGCCCGGGGGGCAGATCCTCGACCTCTTCGTGCGCGGCCAGGCTCCGGTGGCACCCCGCCTTGCCGCCCTCGACGGTGTCCTGCGACTCGAGACGGTCGCCTTCGGCGGTCAGGACGAGGGCCGAGGCGACGATCTCGAACGGCTGCGGCTCTTCGTCGCGCCGGGCGAAGGCCTCCTCGACCGCGTGCTCGCCACGGTGCGCGCGGCCGGCGCCGACCTCCACCACGTGAGCCTCACCGCGCCGAGCCTCGAGGACGTCTACATCCACCTCACCGGACGGGAGCTGCGCGAATGAGCCCCTTCCTGGCGATGCTGTCGCGCGATCTCCTGGTCGCCCGACGGCACGCCCTGCCGATGCTGCTCGGCACCCTGACGCAGCCGGTGCTCGTCGTGCTCGTCTTCGGCAACCTGCTGCCGCGGATGGGACTGGTCTCGGACGGCTTCCGCACGGTGATGGTCCCGGGCTTGATGGCGATCGCCATGCTGATGGCCGGCGTCCAGGGGGTGTTGATCCCGCTCGCCCAGGATCTCTCCGGCTCGCGCGAGGTCGAGGAGCGGCTGCTGGCGCCGATCGGCGTCGGCGCCGTCGCCTGCGAGAGGATCGTCGCCGGCGCCATCCACTCGGCGGCGGCGGGCCTGCTCGCACTGCCGGCGATGATCGTCCTCATGCATCAGACGGCGGGGATCGCCGTTTCGCCGCGCTGGGGCGTGCTGGCGCCGGTCGTCCTGCTCTGCGGCCTGCTCGCCGCCGCGTTCGGCCTGACGCTCGGTTCCCTCGTGCAGCCGCGCTTCTCCGGCCTCCTCTTCGCCGTGGTGCTCGGACCGATGATGCTCTTCGGCTGCGCCTACTACCCGTGGAGCGGCCTCGCGGCGATCGGCCCGCTGCGCTTCCTCTTCCTGCTCAATCCGCTGACCTTCGTCTCCGAGGGGCTACGCCTCGCCGTCACCCCGGAGGTGCCGGCGATGGCCGCGCCGCTGCTGCTCGCCGGGCTCTCCGGCTACACGCTCCTCTTCACCCTGCTCGGCGCCCGCGCCTTTCGCCGGCGGACGATCCTCTAGCTCGATCCCGGCCGGGCGCTCCGGAGCGGGGCGAGCGGCCTCACGGCAGCTCGCAGAAGCCGTACGAGAGGCCGTAGAGCCGGAGCGTGGCGCTACCGCCGTTGGAGACGACGCGCAGTGACGCCTCGTCGTCCGGCAGCGCGTAGGTGCCGTCGCATTGCGGCGGGTAGCTCACCTCGACCCGGGTCGATTCGCCCGAGGCGAGAACGAAGGGCGGTGCGCCGCGTTCGGCGGTCGCGCCGAATCGGGTGGCACCGGCTCCTTCGAGGCGCAGCGCGCTCACCGTCAGGGGGGATGCGCCGACGTTCTCGAGGAGTGCCCAGCGGCTCGGCGCGACGGCCGGCTGACCGGCGTCCCGTTTGATCCAGATCGACGTCGGGAGCGCCGCCAGCTGCGGTCCCGCGATCCCCGTGACGGCAACCACGCCGACCACGTCGAGCGGCGTCGACGGGTTGGCCGGATCGATCGCTCGCACTCGCACGCGCGCCTCGCGGGGCCCCGTGCCCGACGGCGTCGCGGTGACGACGATCCGTCGCTGCGCTCCCGGCGGCAGCTCGAATGGGGGTTGGGTCTGAGCGTAGGCCGAGACCCAGAAGGGACGAGCCAGGCTCCCGGGCTCCGGAGCGAAGCGGGCGGCCGGATCGTCGCGCAGCAGCAGGTCGCCCACGAGGGTCCCGGAGCTGCCGCCCAGATCGAGCGACTCGCTCCCCGCGCCGCGCCGCGGGTCGCCCCAGCTCACCGAGATCTGGCCGCCCTCATCGGTGACACGGATCAGCTCCTGCGCTGGCGCGGCGGGGACCCAGGCGAGCGCGAGGCCGTTGCCGTCCGGCTTGCCTTCGATCGGCAAGGGGACCGGCACCGGGTCGCCGACCACGACCCAGGAGAAGTCCTCGGGATGAAGGGACGTCGGATCGAGCGCCACCGCCGTGATCTGAAGGGTGCGGCCACCGAGGTTCTCGAGCGTCAGATCGCCCTGTGCCCAGTCCCCGACCTGTAGCGGTCCGAGGTTGCGCACCGACGTCGAGCGGAGCGCCGCGCCACGAGCCCGCGCGACGAGACGGAAGCGGACGAAGAGCTCCCGATCCGCCGGCAACGCCGGCACCGTGGCCTCCCAGCGGATCGGCCGCGTTACCGGCGGATCGAGGTCGAGCACCGAGAGCGCGTAGGTCGGCGTGAGCGCTCGCAACGCCGGCCCGTCGAAAGCGCAGTCGGAGCTGCCGCTCAGCGGGTCGACGAGAAAGCCGAAGCGGCCGTCGCGCTGCCTGCCGGTGCAAGCCACGATCGCGTCGCCGCCCGAGCGCGGAATGGTGAGCACCAGCCGGTCGCTGGCTGGCCGCACCACCTGCTCGCCGCCGCCGCCGATCCGGCGCGAGACGATCTCGACGCTCTCCACCCGCACCGTCGGAGTGAAGTTCTCCTGCCAGCGCACCGGCCCCTCGCCGATCTCCGGATCGACCTTGGTGTGCCACGCGTACCGCCCGCCGCCCGCGGCGGTGAGCGGTCGCGCGATCTCGCGCCGCCCCGCCACGTGCATCACCGCCGGCGAGAACCAGAGCTCGGGAGGGGTGCCACCGAACGGCGCGTCCGGATGGAGCGAGGCCCGATACCGCGTGTCGCCCGTCGGCACGACCCCGACGCCGGGTAGCGCGCAAGCGGCGAAGCGATCGCCGAGGAGCGCACCCCCTCCCTGGACCTCGCGCTCGTCGAGCCGTCGAGCCGGGCCTGCGGGCACTCCGGAGGGGCAGCGACCGTCGGCGTCCGGCGGCGAGACGAAGGCATCGAGGGCCAGATCGAAGTAGGAGGGTGCCACGGCGCACCAGATCGGCTGATTGCGATTGCTTTCCGGATCGTCCCGATTCAGCGTCAAGGCGAGCGCCATTCCCGTTCCTCCGCCCTGCCCCTTGCCGCAGATGCGGCTGTCCTCGCTCCGTGGCGCTCGCTTCGGATCTTCGAAGAGCATGCGCGCGTCGGGGCTCGAGAAGGAGCAGAGCCCGATCTCCTCGTAGCCTTCGACGAAGAGCTCGCTGGCCAGCCCTGCGCTGCGGTCGATCTTGCCGACGAGCTCCCAGGACAGGCGAAGCTCGTCGGCGCCGAGGCTCTTTCCCGCCGGGTCGCGCTCGACGCCGACGAAGAGGCAGGGGGTCTGCACCAGGTTGCCGTTGCCGGACGGGCGCGAAGCGGCGACCGGCAGGAGCGGGCTCACCAGCCCCTGGTCGCTGCCGTCGCGGAAGAAGCCGCGCGAAAGGTCGGTTCCGACATCTTGCGGAGTCAGCGGATGAAGGTCGCTGCGCACTCGCTCGTTGAAGCGTGCGGAGTTCCAGGCGATCGTCAGGTCGTCGGCGGGCATGCAGGCGAAGGTCGAGAGGGCAAGTGCGCAGCAGCAGAGACGGGCGATGGCAACTCGGGACATGGCGAACCTCGATGACGGAGGGAAGGCTGTGGCAGCATCCGCGGCGTGCACCGCCGAATGCCGTTTCTCGTTCTGGGGCTCACCGCCGCGGCGACGACCTGGCTGCTGCCGGGCTCCGTCGCTCGACTGGCGTGGACCCGGACGGCGATCGCCGGCGGCGAGCTCTGGCGTCTGCTCACCGCGCATTTCGTGCACGCCACGACGGCGCATCTGGTCGTCGATCTCGCTGCGCTGGCGCTGGTCGCCCTGCTCGTCGGCGGGGAGCTCACCGCGTCGGACTGGTGGCTCGTCGCCCTCGCCAGTGCGCTCGGCAGCGGCCTTGCCGTGCTCTGGCTTTCGCCCGCAACGCTCGCCTTCGCGGGCCTCTCGGCGGTCGTCCACGGTTTGCTCGCCGCTGGCTGCACAGCGGCTTGCCTTCGCCGGAGCCCTCTCGGCTTCGCGCTGGCCGCCGCGCTGGCGCTTAAGCTCGCGCTCGAGCGCTGGGGGGGCGCAGTGCCGGCTCTCGCCCTCGCTCCGGCGGCGGGGATCGCGCACGCCGCACATCTCTACGCCTCGGTCGCCGGTGCCGCCGCGGCGTTCCTGCTGGCGCGGCGGAGAAGGAACGTGCTCGCCGCGAGCAGGGCGAGCGCCGCGAGCGATCCCGGATCGAACCTGGCGAGCAGCAGCGCGATCAGCGCAAGTGGTCCAGCGAAGGAGGGATCGGAGGAGTAGAGCAGCAGGGCGCGGGTGCGCGTCGCGTCGATCGCCGCTCCCGGGCTCGGAGTCGCATTGGCGAGCTGCACCACGAAGCGTGCGCTCGGCAGCCCGTCCGGCGGGGTGAACGCCGCGCAGCGCACCCCCAACTCCCCGTCGGCCCATCCGAGCTGCAGCACCGTGGCATCCGGCGAGTTGGCGTCGAGCGAGATGCGCAGCTCGACCCCCGCCGGCCCGACCCCGTCCCCTTCCCGCTGCGCGCAGAGGTCGATGGCGCCGCTTCCCGCCAACACGTACTGGCGCTCGGCACGGGCGAAGAGCGTCACCCCGGCGGACGTGTGCACCGTGACGGCGAAGTTGTCGAGGGCGTGCACCGCCGTGCCGGCGGCGGTCGAATCGCTGACCGTGCGCCGCAGGTAGCCGAAGGAGAGCGGTGCCGCCGTCGCCGAGAAGTCCGGGTGGCCTGCGCTGCCGTCGTCGAGCGCGGCCGCGGTCAGCCCGCTCCAGCTCGCCGACTGCCAGGCCGCGCCGCTGAAGCTCGTCGCCGCCGAGCGGTAGGCCACGCCGCCCTGAAAGACGACGAAACCCTCGGCGACCGACGAGACGCCGTCAGCCTGAAGGAGCGCATGCTCCCACGTCGCGTCGATCGAGCCCACGGCCCCCGAGGCCGTCGGGTCGAAGCTCCCACCGAGGAAACGGTGCACCACCTCGACGCTCTCCGCGCCGCCGGGCGACGCGGCGACGTGATGGCTCATCCAGCGGCTCGGCGCGGGATGACCGATGCTCGGCGACTGCATCACCTCGTGCGAGCCCGCCCCGACGGAGGCGCTCGCCACCTCCCAGTCGGCGACTGCGAAGACGCTGTCCGTGAAGGCGACGTCGGCGGCCGAGCCGGTCCTGGCGAAGAGCAGGAAGAGCGGGAAGAGCGCGAGCCGCACCCCCGCGGCGCGGCCGCGGCGACCGCCGCGCAGAACCACGAGAGCGGCAAGCGCCAGCAGGCCGGCGAGCCGAGCCAACCCTCCCGGCGGCAGCGTCGGGATCGCCGGTGGCTGGGGGCCGGTCGGAACGACCCCGCCGATCAAGGCGAGTCCGCTCGGAACAGCAGGCGCCGCGACGAGTTGCCCGTTCGTCGTGTCGAGGACCGAGAGCGCGGTGCCGGCCGGGTGCGTGGCGTAGAGCCTTCCCGACTCGGCGTAGAAGAGGTCGAAGGCGGGCCCCGCCGCGAGGTTCCAGGTGGCGACGAGCGCCGCGCCCGTCGCATCGAAGACGGCGATCGTCGGCGTGTTCCAGGCCGCCACGAAGACGCGGCCGCCGCCCTGCGCCACGCCGCGCGGCCCACCCGCGACCGGCAGGGTGGCGATCACCGTGGCGCTCGGCAGATCGACGACCGAGACGGTGTCGTCGCCGAAATTCGCCACCCAGGCGCGATCGCCGACGAGAGCGACACCCGCGGGGAAGGCGCCGACGGCCACCTGGGTAGCCGTCCCCGCGGCGAGATCAACGATCCAGGCTCGGTCCTCCCCGTAGGCCGTCACGACGGCGCGCGTGGCGTCGCAGGCCAGGGCGAGCGGCTGTGCGCCAACGGCCACCGACCCGAGCGAGGCGCCGCTCTCGGGAGCGAAGAGGTCGATCCGATCGGCCTGCGTCGCCGCCATCGCGAGGCGTGCGTGCCGCAGAAGGCGAGACCCGCCGCGCCTGGGCCCGCCGGCAGGTCGAGCGGCGCCACGGCCCCCGGCGCAAAGAGACGGACGATTCCCGCGGAGGCATCGGCCACCGCCCATCGCCCGCTCGCCGACTGGGCGGCAACTCCGGACGGCAGGCTTCCCGCCGCGATCTCGCGGGGCCCCTCGACGCCGGCGAGATCGACGAGCACCGCGCTCGCGCCCGCCGGACGCGTGGCAAGGAGGTAGGGAGCCGCGGCGAGGGGGGTAGGGGTCAGCACCGGCAGGACCGGCAGCGACAGGAGGACCAGCAGCGCGGGCAACGGAAGGAAGGGGACGGAGCGACGGTGCATGCAGCCTCCAGGGATCGGCGTTCCCCAGCAAGACGCAACCGGTCGCCGATCCGTCGCAGCCCCCGGGGGGCTCGCCCCTCCGGCTCGTGGGGTGTAGCCTTTCCGGGTTCGCCGCGCCCCGTCCGCGCGGCCCCACCGCCCGTCCCAACCCCCGACCCGGAGGACCGATGCGCCAGCTCTCGATCGTCCTGCTCGCCCTCGTGGCGATCTCCGCTCTCGCCGCCCCGCTCGCGGCGACCGCCCCGCCCCCGGCCGCCAAGGCCGCTCCGCGGACGATTCCCGACGTTCCCTACGAGAGGTTCACCCTCGCCAACGGCCTGACCGTTCTCTTCCACCGCGACACCAAGGCGCCGATCGTGGCCGTCAACGTCTGGTACCACGTCGGCTCGAAGAACGAGAAGGTCGGCAAGACCGGCTTCGCGCACCTGTTCGAGCACCTGATGTTCAACGGCTCGCAGAACTTCAACGACGACTACTTCAAGGCGGTGGAGAAGGTCGGGGCGACCGACCTGAACGGCACCACCAACGTCGACCGCACGAACTACTTCCAGAACGTGCCGAAGGCGGCGCTCGACTACGTGCTCTTCCTCGAGTCGGATCGCATGGGCCATCTGCTCTCGGCGATCGACCAGGCCAAGCTCGACGAGCAGCGCGGCGTGGTGCAGAACGAGAAGCGGCAGGGCGAGAACCAGCCGTACGGACGCGTCTTCAGTCTGCTCTCCGAGCAGACCTACCCCGCCGGCCATCCCTACTCCTGGCCGGTGATCGGCTCGATGGCCGACCTCGACGCCGCTTCGCTCGCCGATGTCCAGGAGTGGTTCAAGACCTACTACGGGCCGAACAACGCGGTGCTGTCGATCGCCGGCGACGTCACGCTCGACGAGGTGAAGGCGAAGGTCGAGAAGTACTTCGGCGACATCCCGCCAGGGCCGCCGATCGGCCGCCACGAGCGTTGGGTAGCGAAGATGAGCGGCGAAAAGCGCGCCATCCTCGAGGACCGCGTGCCGCAGGCGCGGCTCTACATGGTGTGGAACGTGCCCGGCATCGGCACGCCCGAGCTCGACCGGCTGCAGCTCGCCGCCTCGATCCTCTCCGAGGGGAAGAGCTCGCGCCTCTACAAGCGGCTGGTCTACGACGACCAGATCGCCACCAGCGTCGCGGTGTTCGCGGCCGGGCGCGAGATCGGCGGGCAGGTGATCCTGCAAGCCACGGTCAAGCCGGGCGGCGACCTCGCGGCCGTCGAGAAGGCGGCGCGCGAAGAGCTCGCGCGCTTCCTCGAGCAGGGGCCGACGCCGGTCGAGCTCGAGCGCGCCCAGACCTCCGCCTACTCCGGCCTGGTGCATGGGCTCGAGCGCATCGGCGGCTTCGGCGGCAAGTCCGACGTGCTCGCCACCGGCCTCGTCTACACCGGCGATCCGTACGCCTACAAGAAGAGCCTGGCGACGAAGCTGGCGGCAACACCGGCGGACGTTCGCGAGACGGCCGCGGCCTGGCTGTCCGACGGCGTGCACCTGCTCGAAGTGCATCCGTTCGCCAAGCTCGGTGCCGCCGGTCGCGGTGTCGATCGCTCCGCTCTCCCTCCGGTGCCGGCTCCGGCCTCGCCGAGCTTCCCGGCGGTGGAGCGCGCCAAGCTCGCCAACGGTCTCGAGGTGGTCGTGGCGCGACGCACCGGCGTGCCGACGGTGGAGCTCGACCTGATCGTCGACTCCGGCTACGCCGCCGACGCGGGCGGCACGCTCGGAACGGCGGCGCTCGCCGTCGAGATGCTCGACGAAGGCACCACGACGCGCTCGGCGCTTCAGATCTCAGACGAGCTCGAACGGCTGGGCGCGTCGCTCGAGACCGATTCCGGGCTCGACAGCGTCGACGTGTCGCTCTCCTCGCTCACCGAGAACCTCGACGACTCGCTCGCTCTCTTCGCCGACGTGGTGCTCCATCCAAGCTTCCCGCCCGCCGACTTCGAGCGCATCCAGAAGCAGCAGCTCGCCGCCATCCAGCGCGAGAAGGTCAATCCGAGCGCGATGGGCCTGCGCGTGCTGCCCGCCCTGCTCTACGGTGCGGGCCACGCCTACGCCGTGCCGTTCAGCGGCACCGGCACGGAGAAGTCGGTCGCCTCGTTGACACGCGATCAGCTCGTCGCCTTCCACCGCACCTGGTTCAAGCCGGGCAACAGCACGCTGGTGGTGGTCGGGGACACGTCGCTCGCGGCGCTCGCGCCGAAGCTCGAAAAGCTCTTCAGCGGCTGGGCCCCCGGCGAGGTGCCGAAGAAGAACGTGGCCAACGCCACCGTCGCCCCGCGCAAGGAGATCTATCTGATCGACCGCCCGGGCTCGCAGCAGTCGGTCATCTTCGCCGGCCTGCTCGCCCCGCCGAAGAAAAGCCCGGCGGACACCGCGCTGCAGGCGTTCAACTACGCCCTCGGTGGCACCTTCACTTCGCGGATCAACATGAACCTGCGCGAGGACAAGCACTGGTCGTACGGCGCGCGGATGACCATGCCCGACGCCCGCGGCCTGCGTCCCTACTTCGTCAGCGCCCCGGTCCAGGGCGACAAGACGAAGGAGGCGGTGGCCGAGGTCGCCCGAGAGCTCGCCGGCATCGTCGGCGAGAAGCCGTACACCGCCGACGAGCTCGCCAAGGCCAAGACCGGTCTGACGCTCACCCTGCCCGGCCGCTGGGAGACGAACGGCGCGGTGCTCGGCTCGCTCGCCCAGCAGGTCCAGTTCGGGCTTCCCGCCGACTACTTCGCCACCTATCCGGCCGCGGTACAGGCGCTCGACGTTGCCGCGGTGGAGAGTGCCGGCAAGGCGGTGATCGATCCGGCCCGGGTCGTCTACCTCGTCGTCGGCGACGCCAAGCAGATCGAAGAGGGCCTGCGCTCGCTCAGCCTCGGCGACGTTCGGCGCCTCGACGCGGACGGCAATCCGCTGCCGGCCAACTGAGCCGCGGATTCGCCCGGCGGGGCGAGCGCTCCGAGACGCTCGTCCCGCCCCGCTTCTCGCCTGGGCGGGGCGTCGGCGGCTCCTCGCCGCGGCGCGGCAGGGTAGGATTCTCGGATGCCCCAGCCCGCCGAGCTGCTCTCGCTCTGGCGCCGCCTCGAGCCTCTGCCGGGCGGCCGTCGCCTCTTCTCGTTCCTCCTCGGCCGCGCCGCCCGCTACACCGGCTCGATCGCGCCGCGCGTCCTCGAGCTCGCCCCCGGGCACGCGCGGGTCGGCCTGCGCGACCGGCCGGCGGTGCGGAACCACCTGCGCTCGGTCCACGCCGTGGCGCTGATGAACCTCGCCGAGGTGGCGAGCGGACTGGCCACCATCTCGTCTCTCCCCCCGGGCGCGCGCGGCATCCTCGCGGGGCTTTCGATCGAGTACCTGAAGAAGGCCCGCGGCCCGCTCGAGGCGGTCTGCGATGCGACGATCGAATACACCGGCGAGCGGCGAGAGGTGCCGGTCGAGGCGGTGATCCGCGACGCGACGGGCGACGTGGTCGCGCGCGCCACCGCCCGCTGGCTGATCGGACCCGAAACCCCGAAGGGAGCAGCCAAGCCATGAGCCGCGAGACCCCGCTCACCCGCCACGCCGGCATCGAGGTGCCGCTGCTCTGCGGCGCCATGTACCCGTGCTCCAACCCCGAGCTCGTCGCTGCGGTCTCCGAGGCCGGCGGCCTGGGGATCGTCCAGCCGATCTCGCTCTCCTACGTCCACGGTCGCGACTTCCGCGAAGGGCTGCGCCGGATCCGCTCGCTCACCGCCAAGCCGATCGGTCTGAACGCGATCGTCGAGAAGAGCTCGCGCACCTACGAGGAGCGGATGAAGCAGTGGGTCGACGTGGCGATCGAGGAGGGCGTCCGCTTCTTCGTCACCGCTCTCGGCAATCCGCGCTGGGTGGTGGAGAAGGCACACGGGTGCGGCGGCATCGTCTACCACGACGTGACCGATCGCCGTTGGGCCGAGAAGGCGCTCGCCGAAGGCGTCGACGGTCTGATCGCCGTCAACCGCCGCGCTGGCGGGCACGCCGGCAAGCTCGATCCGCAGACCGTCCTCGACAGCCTCGCCGACCTCGGCGTGCCGGTCGTCTGCGCCGGCGGCGTCGGCGACGAGAAGGGCTTCGCCGAGGCGCTGGCGATGGGCTACGCCGGCGTGCAGATGGGCACGCGATTCATCGCCACCGCGGAGTGCCGGGCGCACGACGACTACAAGCAGGCGATCGTCCGCGCTCGTGAGGAGGACATCGTGCTCACCGAGCGGCTCTCGGGCGTTCCCTGCTCGGTAATCAAGACACCGTACGTCGAGCGCGTCGGCACCACCGCCGGCCCGATCGGCCGCTTTCTGCTCCGCGGCCGCCGCACCAAGCACTGGATGCGCACCTTCTACGCCCTGCGCTCGCTGCCTCAGCTCAAGAAGGCCTCGCTCGAAGGGATGGGCTACAAGGACTTCTGGCAGGCCGGCAAGAGCGTCGCCGGGATCGACGCCGTGCTCCCGGCCGCCGAAGTCGTCCGCCGCTGCGCCGCGGCGATCTGAGCTGCGCCTCGGGCGCCGGAGGATGACGGCCCCCGGCGCCGCAAGGCCGCTCATCGAACGACGGCGCCTCCTCCGCTCTTCGCTCCCGCGTGACCCTTGGCGAGGATGCGGAGCATCTTCAGGTTGATCCACACGAAGCGCCAGAGTTGCCAGGGAAGGAACGTCCGCCAGAAAAGCCGGAAGCGCGTCGGGACGGGAGCGTAGAAGGCCGGGCTGCCGCGCAGCCCGAGGGGTGTCGGGGGGGTCGGTTCGGCGCTCATTCGGGGATCAGGCTCCATCCGGGGCGCAGCCGCGCCTTGTAGAGGAACAGGTGGTGCAGCAGGATCTTGATCCAGTGTCCGGCGAGGCCGATCTCGCCGAAGGTGTGACGAAGGTCGCGGCCGTAGTCGGGATAGCGCTCGAAGTCCGGGACGATCGGGAAGACGGTCATCGAGGCGGCCGTCCCGGTGAACGGATTGGCTCCGGCGGAGGCGACGCATGCCGCGCCCATCTCCGCCATCGAGGCGCTCCGCGTCGGCGCCGGGGCACCTTCGATCATGTCGACGACGCTGCGCGCGACCGCCTTGCCGATGGTGGCCGACGGCATGCCGGTGCGCGGCGGTGCCGGGGCGATCGGCGCGCCGCTCGGCGCCTTGCGCGGTCGCGAGATGGGATGGGGCGGTGCGAAGGCGATGCCGGCAGCGAAGAGGTTCGGGTAGGCCGGAGACTGGTAGGTGCGCGGCCAGTCGCGGCTCCTCCACTCCTCGTACGGACGCGGCGTGTAGTCGGCATCGACTTTCATGAAGCCGTTCGGCTGGAAGAGCCTCTCGGTGATCTCCACCCCGTCGCGGGCGTAGGCGCGCAGGCCGACGCCGCGGAACGGCGGCAGCAGCATGGCGAAGTCGAAGCCGTGCTCGCGCCGCTCGCCCTCGAGCGTCTCGTAGTCGATCCGTCCTTCGGCCACCTCGTGCACGTGGGCGCGGGTGATCCACGTCAGCCCGCGTTCGGCGAAGAGCGACTCGGTGAAGATCTTGCTCGGCGTCACGAAGCCGCCGTAGCGCAGGTGCATGCCGCCCATGCCGAAGTCGCCGAGCTCGTACTCGTTCGAGACCCAGACGATGTCGGCGCGATCCCGCACGCCCCGGGCGCGCAGCTCGAACTCGAGATTGACCACGTACTCGAATGCCGCGCCCTGGCAGGTGCAGCCGCCGTGCCCGGTGCCGACGAGGAAACGCCGTCGTTCGCCACGACGCATGCGCTCGACCTCTTCGTCGAGCGCGCGGGCGGTCTCGGCGGCATGCGACTCGGTGCAGACGGAGAGCGAATGCCCGCCCGGGCCGAGGCCCGGCGTGGCGGCGAAGTCGAGCTTCGGCCCGGTCGCATGGATCAGGTAGTCGTAGGGGATCTCGATCCGGGCGCCGGCGTTCGCCTCGCGGGTCGACTCGACGACGACGAACGGGTCGGTGCGATCGCCGCGCCCCTCGGGGTGGATCTCGACCGCGCGCGCCTGCTCGAAGGCGATGCCGCTGCGGGCGTAGACCGGGGCGAGGTCGAACGTCACCTGCTCCGGTCGCAGCAGCCCCACGCCGACCCAGATGTTGGACGGGATCCAGTTGTAGTGCGGCAGCGGCGAGACGACGGTGACCTGGGCGGCGCTCGGCAGCCACTTCCGCGCGAAGGCCGCGGCGGTGTGACCGGCGACACCGGCCCCCAACACGACGACCCGCGTCACGGGTCAAGCTCCGTGCTTCGGCTCATTTCCCCTCCTTGCCCGCGGACGAAGAGTTCCGCGGCGATCGGCATGGACCTGGAAATGAGAGTCTGAAGGGCTGGTTTTGGTTCCCGATTCCGGTCAGATTCCGCGTCGACGCGACGCGGCAGCGCTCGCGGGGACGTGCGTCAGCGGGTGCGTCGGCCGACGAACCAGCCGAGGAGGGCGCCGAGCGCCGCGCCGCCGAGGATCCACCGCAGCGGATTGGCCGGGATGAAACGGGTCTGCTCGGCGCTGATCTCGAGCACGCCCACCGGCGTCGCTGCGCCACCGCCACCCGCGCCGGCCGACTTGTCCTCCCCCGCCGCGGTGATCCCCTTCTGCGTGTCGCGGCTGGCGCCGAGCCCGCCGCCGAAGCCGAAGGCGACCCGGGCCACCGGAATCAGCGTGCGTCCGGCGACTTCGATCGGCTCGCCGTAGACCTGCTTGACCGAGGCGCCGGACTGGATCCGCTCCGCGAGATCCTGCAGCCCACCGCCCATCGGACTCTTTCCCTCAGGCATGGCCCTTCTCCTCGTCGTCGGTGGCGCGCAGTATAGCGGGCGCTCTCCGGGTCATCCGGATGCGTTCGCGAGTCGCTTGAGCAGCTGGATCTGGCCAGCGTGGTAGAGGTCGTGCGCCGCCGCACCCTGGATCACCCGCCCGAGCGGGAACGGACTGCCGGGAACGCGGCGGTCGAGGTCGCGCGGCGCGAGGGCGGCGACCGCCTCGCGCAAGCGGCGGTGCTGATCGACGAGGAGCTGTCGATCCGCTTTCCAAGCCGCCTCGGTCGCCTCGCCGGGGCACGGACGCGCGAACCAGTTCGACCCTCCGAGGGCGAACGAGCCGCGCTTCTCGCCGGTCACCCGGCGCCAGACCGCGTACTTCCAGTAGGCACAGTGGACCGCCAGCTCCCAGGTGTTGTGTCGCTCCGGAGCGGGGCGCCAGGCCGCGGTGGCGACATTCACCCGGCGCAGAGCTCCCCGCAGGTTGGTGCCGTGCCAGGAGCGGCGCTCGAACGCCTCGTCGAGCGCGGCGACGAGCAGGGCGATGGCCGTCGAGGTCATCGCTCGGTCGGCGCGACGGCCGCAGCGCTCGGGAAGAGGTGCTCGGGTACCTGGACGGCGACAATCTCGCCGCGCGCACAGACCGCGCCGTCCGCCCGCAGGAGCGCCTCGACGACGACTTTGCGCCCCTTCACCTCCTTGACCCGCCCCCGAACCTCGAGCGTCACGCCGAGCGGTGTCGGCTTCAGGTAGTCGACGTGAAGCGAGGCGGTGAGAAAGCGCAGCGGCGGCTCGCTGTCCATCGGACGTCCGGCGGCACGGTAGGCCGCCGCCGCGGCGGTGCCGGTGCCGTGGCAGTCGATCAGCGAGGCGATCAATCCGCCGTAGACGAAGCCGGGGATGGCGATGTATCGCGGGTCCGGCGTGTGGACGCAGACCGACTCGTCGCCCTCCCAGTAGCTGCGGATGTGGAGCCCGTCGTCGTTCAGGCGCCCGCAGCCGTAGCAGTGGGCGAGCGCCTCGGGGTAGAAGTCCTGGAACGCCTGCTCGCTCATCCGCCGTTCAGTCCTTTCCCTTCGCCCCGCCTGGGGTGCGGCAGTCGCCGAGATCGACGGCCACCCGGCCGCGGTCGACCGGGTCGAAGCGCACCGGCACCCAGTTGCCGGCCTGCAGTTGCGGCAGGGTGAGACGGGACACCCGGGTGCTCGCCGGCGCGTCGAACGCCTTGCCGACGGACGGCAGGACCCGGAGCGAGAGCTCCAGCACCACCGCCTCGCGCGAGGAGCCGGTCGCGACCTCTCGCGAGTCGAGGATGATCGCGCGGGCCGGGAGGCCGGAGACGAGGAGCCCACAGGCGGGATCCGGAACCGGGTCGGGCGCGACGCGACCCGACGCGCAGGCGCCGAGCGTCCCGGCAAGGACGACGAGACCCCAACCGACGAACGAGCCGAGGAGCGGGCGCCGTCTCACGCGACCCCCGCTTCGCTTCCGGCGAATACGAGTCGGCGCGCGCCGACCGCGTCGGTGGCCGGCCCCGGAGGTGCCGAAAGGTGGGAGTCGGCGAAGCGCCGCGCGGCGGCGACTGCCGTCGCCGCCGCTTCGCCGTCGCCGCGTTCGAGCTCCCAGGCCGCCTGGGCGACGAGGAGCGCACCGGCGTACGCCCGACCCAGGCCGAGAGCGAACGCCCGGGCACCGGCCTCGAGCTCGTCGCCACCCTCGGGTGCCGTGCGCCGCCACCACGCCTGACAGGCGCCGGCAAGCTGCCGCAGGCGATGGGCGGCCTCGACCAACGGCCCGCCGCGCGCCGCAGCAAGGAGACGTTCGAGGTCGGCGACGAGCGGCGGCAGAGCATCTTCCCGCGCCGCCGCTCGCAGCGCGTCGAGGGCGAGGACGTTGGTCGTTCCTTCCCAGATGGCGAGCACCTGGGCGTCCCGCAGCAGCACCGGCAGTCCCGTGTCCTCCACGTAGCCCGCCCCGCCGAAGGCTTCGAGTGCCTCCGAGACGCCGGCCACCGCCTGGCGTGCGGTCAGCGCCTTGGCGATCGGCGTGAGCAGTCGCAGCAAGGCGTGCTCGGCGGCGGTCGCTTCGCCGGTCTCCTCGCGGCCGCAGAGCTCGGCGCAGCGGAAGGTGAGCTGCAGCGCCGCGGCATGTTCGGCCGCGAGGCCGGCCAGGGTCTCGACGTGCAGCGGCTGTTCGGCGAGGGTGCGACCGAAAGCCCGGCGCCGTCCGGCGTAGTCGCGCGCCAGTTGAAGCGCTCGCGCGAGATAGCCCGAAGCACAGCAGGCGTTGTAGAGACGGGTGATGTTGAGGAGGGTGGCGATGGTCGCCACGCCCCGTCCGGCCCCGCCGACCTGACGCGCCGGCACGCCGTCGAGCTCGAGCTCGGCGGTGGGCAGCGCCCGCGTGCCGAGCTTGTCCTTGAGCCGCAGCACGCGGACCCCCTGGAGATGGCCGGCCGGGTCGCGCAGCTCGAGGTAGAACATCGTCAGGCCCCGGCTCCCCGCCGGCGCCCCGTCGAGCCGCGCCAGGGTCAGCGCCATCGGCGCGCTCGTCGCCGAGGTGAACCACTTGCTGCCGTAGAGGCGGAAGCCATCGCCCTCGCGACGGGCCACCGTGGCCGTGCCGCTGACGTCCGAGCCACCCTCGCGCTCGGTCATCCACTGACCCGAGGTCCAGAAGGTAGCGGGATCGCGCGACAGGAGACGCGGCAGCGCATGCGCGCGCAGATCGCCTTCGGCGAAGAGCTCGAGCACGCGCGCCGCTCCGTCGGTCATCGCCATCGGGCAGGAGGCGATGGCCGAGCTCGGATGGTAGAGGTAGAGCCGGGCGAACTGATGGACTCGCGAGAGGGCGCCGTGACGTCGCTCGTAGGCGGTGGCGACGATGCCCTCTTCCGCGGCGATGGCGTGCAGCCGCTCCCAGGCCGGCGAGGTCGCGATGTGATCGACGCGCCGCCCCCAGGCGTCGAACGGCACGTGGCGCGGGGGATCGGCCTCGGCCGCGGCAGAGAGGTCGAGCATCTCGCCGGCCGCGCGGGCGCCGAGGGCGCGCAGCCCGGGCTCGATCTCGACGAGCAGGGACGCCGGCAGCAGTCGAGCGAGGCAGCGGCGCAAGGTCCAGTCGGCGTCGTACGGGTTCGACAGGCGAGGACCGTCCTGGAAGAACTCGGCCATGGGAGACCTCCGCGGCAGATGCTACGTCGAGTTGGCGCTGGCGCGGTCGCTCGAATCCAGGGCGTTGGGCGACAGGATCGCCACCGTCTTGCCGACGAGGCGCTCGCCGAGCAGGCCGTGCAGGGCCGCGGGAACGTCGGCCAGCTCGAGCTCGCGAGCGACGGTGGCGCGCACGACGCCGGCCTCGGCAAGCCCGCAGACCTCGCGACCGACTTCGAGGAGTCGGCGGCGCGCGGCTTCGCCGTGGCGATGCGCCGCGCCGAGGGCGAGCTGATGGAACGACAGCCCGCGCCCGAAGGCGTCACGGTAGTGGTGCGGGCGGGCGAGATCGACGAGCTCGACCAGCTCCCCCTCGAAAGCGAGACACTCCACCGCCGCGAGGTCGGCGTCCCAGCCGACGGCATCGATGGCCCGCGTCACCCCGTAGCCGCCGGTGATCTCGCACACCCGTCGCGCCACGTCCTCGCTCCGGTAGTCGATGGCATGGGTCGCCCCGTGGGAGAGGACGAAGGCATGGTGGGCCCGCGAACAGACGGCGATGATCGGCCGCGCACCGAGCAGACGCGCCAGCTGGACGGCGAAGCCGCCGACACCCCCGGAGCCGCCGAGGACCAGAAGCGAGTCTCCCGGCGCCAGTCGCAGCTTGTCGACGAGGGCCCGCCAGGCCACCCAGCCGGAGCAGGGGAGCGAGGCCGCGATCACCGGAGGCAGGCGCGGATGGGCGAGCAGGGTCGCGGCCGGGTGGATCGCGAGCTCGGCGAGCCCACCGTGCGGCGAGAGCATGTCGCCGTGGTAGAGGACGGCGTCACCGACCCGCCAGTGCTCGACTCCGGGACCGAGGGCGTCGATTCGGCCGGAGACGTCGAGCCCAGCGACCCAGTCGGCGGTCATCCCGAGCGCCATCGCCTTCCAGCTCGGCAGCTTCGCGTCGACGGGGTTCAGGCCGCAAGCCGCGACGCGCACGCGCACTTCCCCGGGCCCCGGCGCCGGTGGCGCGATCTCGCGCAAGCTGAAGCGGTCGGTGTCAGGATCGAAGGTCACTGCGCGCATGGCGCACCTCGGGCAGCCTTTCGCCGTTGTCGTCGCCGCGCGGCGGTCGCTGGTCGACTCTCGGGCAGAGGCTTGCGCTCCATTCTGCACCGCTTTCTCACTTGCGGGGGCCCTCGGCGGGGTTCGAATCCGCTCCGGCGTCTCGAAGCCCCGCGTGGGCCGCCCCCAGCTGGGGGTCGCCGTCGTGCGGCCCGGCGCCCCGTTCCCCTCGCTGAACCAGCACCAACGCCACGACGATCACCGCGGTGGCGACGACGAGTCGGCCGCCGAGTGGCTCTCCGGCCCACAGCCAGCCGGCGAGGATCGCCACCACCGGGTTCACGAAGGTGTGGGTCGCGACGAGCGTCGGCGACACGTGCTGGAGCAGCCAGGTGTAGGCGGAGAAGGCGATCACCGATCCGAAGCTGATCAGGTACGCCAGGCCGAGGGCCGAGCGCAGGGACACCGCACCAGGGTCGAGCTCGGCGAGGCTCGCCGGTCAGCGCCGCGAGCACGAGGAGCATCGCCCCTCCCGAGAGAGTCGCCACCGCAGCGCGCCCGAGCGGATGGCTGGGGAGCTTCAACCGCGGCCCGACGATCACCCCGAGCGACCAGGCGAGTGAGCTCAGCAGGGTCGCGAAGGTCGCCCAGTCGACGAGGCGCACGGCGCCGAGCTCGGGGAGCGTCAGGATCGCCACGCCCGCGAGCCCGAGCAGCAGGCCGAGGCCGTTGGCCCAGTTGACGCGCTGGCGCCCGAGCATCGCGCCGAAGGCGAGGATCCAGAGCGCCTCGGTGGCGATGAGGAGCGCGGCGAACCCCGAGGCGATGTGGAGCTCGGCCCAGTGCAAGAGCCCGTGGCCGGCGAGGAAGAAGAGGGCGCCCAGGACACTGCCCGCGATCCAATCGGCCCGACAGGGTCGATAGCCGCGAAGCCAGGCGAGCGAGAAGAGCACCGTCCCCGCCGCCGCGTGGCGCACCCCGGCGGTGAGCAGCGGCGGGATCGTCTCGACCGCGTAGCGGATGGCCAGATAGGTCGTCCCCCAGACGAGGAAGATGGCGACGAACGCCAGGACCAGCAGGTGGCGCGGCGGTGCGGACAGGGGCGCGGAAGGCGACGGGCTCGGCAAGAACGAACCTCCGAAGTGGCGTAATGATGGTTACAACCCTACGCCGCGCTCCTTAACCTGTCAACTGACGTATGCTGGTTAACCGAGGAGGGACACCGCCATGGCGCACGAGTTCACCGCCGGCGACCTGGGCCTCGACTTCGTCAACACGCTCGAGCACCACGAGGGACCGGTGCGAGAGGACGCACTGACGTCCTGGTCGGAGCTCGTCGAGTGGACCGTCAAGGCGGGGCTGGCGAAACCACCGGTGGCCGCCAAGCTGCGTGCCCTGGAAGCGCAGAACCCGCGTGCCGCCGACGGCGTCTTCCGGCGCGCGCTGCAGCTGCGGGAGTGCCTCTATCGGATCGTCACCGCGCTCCTCGCCGAGGGCACTCCCGCGAGCGACGACCTCCGGGTCTTCAACGGCTTTCTCGCCGAGGCGCAGACCGCCGTCGTCCTGCGTCCGGCGTCCGGTGGGCTGGTCTTCGAACTCGCGGTCTCCGCCGAACGCCCGGAGTCCGTGCTCGGTCCCGTCGTGATGGCCGCAGCGCGGCTCCTCACCGCTCCCGAGACGCTCGCGCGAATCCGCCGCTGCGACGCGGAGACCTGCCGTTGGTTCTTCGTCGACCGCAGCAAGAACCGGTCGCGCCGCTGGTGCGACATGCAGGTCTGCGGCAACCGCGCCAAGGCGCGCGAGTACTACCGACAGCATCGCCGGCGCGACTGACCGGAGGCCGGTCGCGCCCCGGAGAGCGCGACCGCCGCGCCGCAAGCGGCCTCAGGCCGAACGGCGCCGCACGACCAGGCGGTCGTAGAGCCACATGGCGGCGGTCGCCGCGAGCCCGATCGCGCCGACGACGTACCACATCGTCTGCGGTGCCGGCGCTCCGACCACGCCCTGCTTGAACGGGGTGACGTAGGTGGCGACCAGATGTCCGCCGAGCGCGCCGGCGACGAAGGTGCCGATGGCGATCGGCAGGAAGGCGAAGCCCATGTACGTCCCCACCTGATCCTTCGGCGCCAGATCGGCGACGTACTCGTAGTAGCGCGGCGCCTGCAGCCCCTCGCCGAGGGCGAAGATCATGATCGCTGCCACCGTCGCCCAGATCGTCGGGATCGACCCCATGAGGAACCAGGACACCGAAGCGAGAGCGAAGCCGAGCGTCATCGCGGTCAGCGGCTTGAGCTTCTTGGCGAGCGCGGTGATCGGCACGGTGATCAGGATGATCGTCCAGGCGTCGACCGTCTCGATGATCTCGAACTGCTCGAAGTGCAGCACGTCCCGCACGTAGAACGGCAGGGCGTAGAAGATCAGCCAGAACATCATCCAGAAGCCGGAGAAGATGACGAGGAAGCTCATGAACCGCAGGTTGCCGAAGACGAGCAACATGTCGGCGAGCACTTTGCCCATCGAGCGCGCCGGCGGCGCGTCGGCGGGTTGCGGCGGCTCCTTGTAGAAGAGCTGCGTCGCCACGACCAGCGCGAGGCTGGTGATCGAGGACATCACCAGCACGTAGGCGATGCCGAGGTTCTGCCGCACCTGCAGGGCGAGGATCGGACCGATCGCACCGCCGAAGTTCACCAGGGTGTAGTAGATCGAGTAGCCGAGCCCCTTGCTCGCCTCGGTCGTCGTGCGCGCCACCGTGCCGACGATCGACGGTTTGATCAACGAGCCGCCGATCGCGGTGACCACCAGGGCGAGCACCATGTAGGTGGTCGGCCCGAGGGCGTCGACGAGCGGCTTGCCCAGCGGCAGTCCGCCGAGGCCGATCAGCAGATAGCCGACGCAGAAGATCGAGAAGCAGGCGGTGAGGCTCTTCTTGAACCCGTAGCGGTCGACCACCGTGCCGGCGAGGATCGGCAGGAAGTAGAGCAGCGTGTTGAAGACGCTTCCCACCAGCCAGCCGGCTTTCTCCGGCCCGAGGCCGACCTGTTCGGCGACGTAGACGGCGAGAATCGCCTTGCTGCCGTAGTAGGCAAAGCGCTCGAACAGCTCGATGACGTTGGCGATCCAGAACGTCCGAGAAAAGCCGCTGCGAAGGGTGGCAAGACGGTCGGTGAGGCTCAAGGGTCCTCCTGGAGGGCGATGCGCGGCGATCCTCCCCGCAAAGACCTCTCCCGGTCAACCGCACACCGGTCTCCGGAATCACCGCCGGAGGCTCGCCGGAACGGCCCCGACCGCGAGAGGATCCGCCCATGTCGAGAACGCTCGCTCGCTGTCGCCCTCGAGGCACGACTCTCCGGTCGCTCGGCCTGGCCGGGTTCCTGCTGCTCGCCGCCGATCCGCGAACGGCAGCCGCGACCGGCACCCCGACCTCGGGAGCAGGCGCTCCCTCGTCCTGGTGGGGGCTGGTCCGACTCGGGAACACACCGGTCGGCTCGGTGGTCGAGCGACGCCGCCCCCTGCCGGACGGCGGGTTCGAGGCCACGAGCGAGCTGACGCTGGCGATCAACCGCGCCGGTACCCGCGTGGAGATGAACGCGACCGCGGTGACCCGCGAGGCGGCGACGGGGGAGCTCCTGTCGGCTCGTCTCGAGAGCCGCCTCTCGTCCCAGGTGTCGACCTTCGAGGCCGAACGGGTCGCGGGCGGGTTGCGACTGCGGTCCGGTTCGGGAAGCGACGCCCCGCTGCGCGAGCAGATCGTCCCGGTCGCCGGTTCGCTTCTCGGCCCCGAAGCCGTGCGGCGTCGCACACTCGCCGAGCTGCGCTCTCCCGGAGACACGATCGCCGTTCGCGAGCTCATCGCCGAGCTCGGCGGGGTCTATCTCGTCCGGCGCAAGCTCGTCGCGTTCGCGCCGCTCGCCGAGCCGCCGGGTGGGCGCACGGATCGACCCGCTCGAGGAACCCGCGAGATCGAAGAGACGACCGAGGGCGTCCCGGATGCCCGGCGACTCTGGCTGGACGAGGACGGAGAGCTGCTGCGCGAGCGCGAGCCGAGTCCGTTCGGCGACCTCGAGGTGGTGCGCACCTCGCGTGCCGAGGCCGAGGCGGCTCGCAGCGGAGGGCAGCTTCCCGAGGAGATCTACTCCCGCTCGCTCGCCCGGAGCAACGTCCGTCTGCCCTCGCCGCGCGGCACCGACCGGCTCCACTTCCGCCTGCTGCCGCTCGACCCCGCGGGCCCGGCGGTCGCCTGGCCGGACCTCGACGGCGGCAATCAGCGCGTCGTCGCCCGTCAGGCGGCCGCGATCGAGCTCGAGGTGAGGCGTCCGGCTCCTCCGGCTGGAGCAACGCCGGAGTCGACCGGGTTGGTCGATCCGCTCGCCGACGAGCTGGCGCCGAACGTCTGGATCGAGTCGGACGATCCGGAGGTCGTGCGGCTCGCCCGCACGATCGTCGCTGGCGAGCGGGATCGCTACCGCCAGGCGCTGGCGCTCACCGCCTGGGTTCATCGGGAGATGCACTTCGATCTCGGCATCGTCATGGCGCCGGCGTCGGAGCTCGTTCGCACCCGCCGTGGCACCTGCGCCGGATACGCGACGCTGCTCGCCGCGCTGTCTCGAGCGGTCGGGATCCCGGCACGCTTCGTCATGGGCAGCGTCTACCTGCTCGGGGCCTGGGGCGGGCATGCCTGGGTCGAGCTCGAGATCGGCGGCCGCTGGCTGCCGTTCGACGCGACGGTCTATTCACCGGGGATCGCCGACGCGGCGCGGATCGCCTATTCGCGCGACTCCCTGCGCCACGGGTTCGGCGGCGCCTCGCTCGCCGGCCTGTCGATCGTCGGGAAGGTCCGGGTCGAGGTGCTCGACGGCGACTTCGACGGGGTGAGGCGGGACTTCGCCGGAGCGCGCGCTCCGTCCTCGCTCGCCGCTGGTCGCTACGAGAATCCCGGCCTCGGACTGCGCCTGGTCGTGCCCGACGGCTTCGTTCCGTCCCACACCGAGGCGGTCTGGCCCGATCCGGTCCTGCTCGAGCTCGCCGACTCCCGGGGAACACGAGCCGTCCTGCGGGAGGGTGATCTCGATGGACGGAACGGGGCGAGCGTCGCCGCCACCGAGCTCGCCGCCCTCGGCGTCGGGGCGAATCCGGTGCGCCGCAGCCTCGGCGGCGCGCCGGCGCTCGTCGCGTTCGCCGCAGACCGAGCCGGGGCGGTCTGGGTGCGTGGAACCCAGGTGATCTCGCTGGTCGTTGAAGGGAGCTCCCCCGGCGAGCGGCTTGCCGCGCTCGCCGAAGGGATGGTCTGGAGAGACGCCCCGGAGAGCTCTCAGGCCTCGTCGGCCGACGGTCCGTAGAGCCCGGGGACCGGCACGTCGAGCAGGCGCAGGTAGACGGTGAGCTGGGCGCGATGGTGGACCAGGTGGTTGAACACCATGTTGCGCAGCACGGCGCCGCGCGGCATCGTGAAGTAGACCTGATCCCCGCCCTTGAGCGTCCAGGCCACGCCGAAGTCGGCGTCGGCTGCTGCCTCGAGGGCCGCCCGCGTCTCCTTGGCGGCGCGGTCGAGGTTGGCGACCAATCCGGCGGCGTCCGTGGCGATCGGCATCCGCATCACCTCGCCGTCCTTCGGCGAAAGGTCGAGCTCGGTGGTCCGCAGCGTCACGTGGCCCCACGAGACCAGGTTGGAGGTGTGGTTGGCGAGCTGCCCCAGGCTGAACGATTTCGGATGGGGGCGCCAGTCGAAATTGTCGGCAGGGATCCGCTCGAGCACTTTGCGGGTGCCGGCGACCTCGTGATCGAACTCGGGCAACAGGCTCTGGGCGATCGACATCGACTCTCTCTCCTTGCAGTGGTTCGTCGGGGAGGCGGATCCTAACCCTCTCGTGCTCCGACGCGCTGTTATGCTGGGTGTTCGATGGGCCGCGTCGTCTCTCGCCTGCTCCTCGTCGCCGTCCTGCTCACCCTGGGATTCGCCCTCGGCCGACGGGTCGGTGGCCACGCCGCCGAAGCCGGGCCGGCCCCCACCCCACCGCCGGCGGTCGAGGCGCGGGGCGACCTTGCCGCCGACGAGCAGGCGACCATCGCGCTCTTCCGCAACAGCTCGCCGTCGGTCGTCTACATCACCTCGCTTGCCGTGCGGCGGGATTTCCGGCTGAACGTCCTGGAGATCCCGCAGGGCGCCGGTTCGGGCTTCCTCTGGGACAGCGCCGGCCACGTGATCACCAACTTCCACGTCATCGAACACGCCGATGCCGCGCAGGTGACGCTCGCCGATCACTCCACCTGGGAGGCGCGCCTGGTCGGCGCAGCGCCCGAGAAGGACCTCGCCGTGTTGCGCATCGACGCCGGTGCCGAGCACTTGCGCCCGCTGCGCATCGGTCGCTCGAACGATCTGCAGGTCGGCCAGAAGGTCTTCGCCATCGGCAATCCGTTCGGCCTCGATCGCACGCTGACGACCGGGATCATCAGCGCGCTCGGGCGGGAGATCGATTCGGTTTCCGGCGTGCCGATTCGCGACGTCATCCAGACCGACGCGGCGATCAACCCCGGCAACTCCGGCGGACCGCTCCTCGACAGCTCCGGGAGCCTGATCGGTGTCAACACGGCGATCTACAGCCCGTCCGGGGCCTACGCCGGGATCGGTTTCGCCATTCCGGTCGACACGGTGCGTTGGGTAGTGCCCGACCTGATCCGGTACGGCAAGGTGCGGCGGCCGACCCTCGGCGTCCAGCTCGCCCCGGAAGGCGTGCGGCGCGAGTTGCGCCTCGAGGGGGCGCTGGTCATCGACGTGGTCGACGGGTCCGGGGCGGCGCGCGCCGGGATCGTGCCGACGCGGCGGGATCGATTCGGCCGTGTCGAGCTCGGCGACGTCATCGTGGCGGTCGGCGACGAGGCGGTGCGCTCGAGCGGCGATCTGCAGCTCGCGCTCGAGAAACGCCAGGTCGGCGAGAAGGTCCGCGTCTCGGTCGTCCGGGACGGCCGCCGCCGCGAGTTGCTCGTCGAGCTCGGCGAGGGTTCCTGACGGGAGGAAGACCGATGCAGGAAGGTGCGTTTCTCGAGCCGTGGCTCGGCCGGCTGCTGCCGCTGCTCTACGTCGACTCCGGCTGGTGGACGGCGTTCGGCCTCATCGGCAACGCGCTCTTCAGCTCCCGCTTCGTCATCCAGTGGTTGCACTCGGAGAAGAAGAAGGAGCTCGTCGTGCCGCCGATCTTCTGGCACCTCTCCTTCTGGGGAAGCGTCATCTCGCTCGTCTACGCCTTGCACGTCGACAAGCTGCCGATCATCCTCGGCTACGCCTTCCTCCCCGTGCTCTACGCCCGGAATCTCGTGCTCCTGCGCCGCGGCAAGACACCGCCGGCCAAGGGCTGAAGGCTCAGCCGGGAAACCTCCGTTCGGTTCGTCGCGGTAGAAGCGGACGAAGGTTTCCCGGCTCAGCGCTCGAGCTCGGCGAGCAGGCGGCGCACCGCCTCTTCCGCGCGCCGGGCGAGCTCGGCGCGCTGGTCGTGCGCCATCCCGGCGGTGGGGATCGGCTCGCCGATCGCCACCCGCACCCGGCCCGGACGAAAGCGGAAACCGCGCGGTGCCATGACCCGGCTCATCCCTTCGATCGCCACCGGCACGACCGGCACGCCGGCTTCGATCGCCGCGAGGAACCCACCATGCTTGAACGGCCGGAGCGTGCCGTCCGGGCTGCGCGTCCCCTCGGGGAAGGTGACGACGAGCTCCCCGCGGGCGAGCAGGGACGCCGCGACGCCGAGGCTGCGCAGCGCGGCCTGCCGGTCGTGGCGATCGACGAACACCATCCCCATCGCCGCGATGTACCAGCCGAGCAGCGGCACCCGGGCGAGCTCACGCTTGGCGACGAAGTGCAGTGCTCGCGGCACGACCTTGAACAGCACCGGAATGTCGAGGTAGGCGGAGTGGTTGGCGACGAGCAGGGCCCCGCCTGGCGCGCGTAGGCGTTCGACACCGCGCGCCTCCACCCAGACGGGACCGCTCGGCAGCAGCCCCGGCGCCCAGACGCGGCGGGCGAGCCAGAGCGACGCCCGCTTGCCGGCGAAGAGCGTCGCCAGGAAGGCCACGCTGATCCAGAAGGCCGTCCACCCGACGGTGAAGACGAACTGCACCAGGTTGACGACGCGCCAGAGCGCCTCCACCCCCAGGGCGCCCGGCTGCACCCGACTCTGCGGCTCGCTCACCGCGACGCCTCCAGACCGAGGATCGGGCGACGGCTCGCGGCGATCGCGGTGAGCGGATCGTCGGCAAGGCCGACGGCGTGCCGCCGTTGCGCGGCGTGAGCGATCATCGCCGCGTTGTCGCCCGAGAAGGGCAACGGCACCAGCCGCAGGGCGACGCCGTGCCGCTCGCACCATCCTGGCAACTCGCGGCGCAGCAGGCGATTGGCCGCCACGCCCCCGGAGACGGCGAGCAGCGGGATCGGTTGACGCCGATGCAGACGCTCGAGCCGGGAGAGCAACTGACCGACCGCCGCGGCCCGAAAGCCGGCGAGCAGGTCGAGCACCGGCGGCGGCAGCGGCGGCTCCTCGTCGAGCCGCGCGTCGACCGCAACGCCACGGTCGGCGAGCTTGCCGAGCGCCACGAGCGCCTGGGTCTTGAGCCCGGAGAAGGAGAAGAAGAGCTCGCCGCTTCCCGGCGACGCCACGGAGAGCGGCGCGGCGGCCGCGTCCCCGAGCTCGGCGAGGGCATCGACTCGCGGTCCCTGCGGATACGGAAGGCCGAGGCGCTTGCCGAGCTTGTCGAAAGCCTCGCCGATGGCATCGTCACGCGTCTCGGCGAGCAGACGCACCGACCCCTCGCCCACTTCGTAGAGCGACGTGTGCCCGCCCGAGACGATCAGGCCGACGAAGCGCTTGGGGAGCGCTTCGGCCGGCTCTCCCTCCGGGCGGAGAAACGGCGAGAAGAGATGCGCTTCGAGGTGATGGACGGCATGGAACGGACGGCCCAGGGCCCAGGCCGTCGCCTGACCGAACGAGAGACCGACGAGCAGCGCACCGACGAGGCCCGGACCGCTGGTGGCGGCGACGAGGTCGACATCGGCGAACGCCACGCCGGCGCGGGAAAAGGCCTCGCTCCGCACCGCCGGCCAGTTGTGCAGATGCTCGCGCGAGGCGATCTCGGGAACGACGCCGCCGTACGGGCGGTGCGCTGCAAGCTGGCTCGACACCACCGAGGCGAGCACGCGCCCGTCGGCATCGACGAGCGCGCAGGCGGTGTCGTCACAGGAGGTTTCGATGCCGAGCGCCAGGGGCCGTCGCACGACCGCGAAGCATAGCGTGCGCCGGCCCCGGGAGCCGCCGGCACTACTCCTTGGCGTCCTTCTGCTCTTTCTTGTCCTCGATGACCCGGACTTCGACCCGGCGCTTCCCACCGGCTTCGTCGCTCTGTTCGCGCAGGGCCTTGAGGACCTTGTCCCGCGTCGCGGCGTCGAGCTGCTTGAAGCTCGGCGAGGCCTGCAGACGCTCGATGACGCCGTCGATCATCGCACCGTGCATGTCGGGGCCACCGTGCATGACGAAGACCTCCTTGTCGCCGCCCGGTCCTCCGTCGCCTCGCATCCCGCGCTCCTCGACGTGGATCTCGCGGTGCGGCCCGCCATGCCCCATCCCCGCATGGTGTCCCCCGCCGTGGCGGCAGCACGAGCAGCCGCATCCCGGCCCCGGGCCGTCGTGCTCCATCCAGATCATCGGCTCGCCGCCCTCCCCATCGTGCCGGACCCTGCGCTCGACGATCCGGACCTCACCGTCATCGTCGGCGGCGAAGGCCATCGCGTGACCCTCACCGGCTACCGGAATGCGCATCTCCTTGCCCCCCGCCGCCTTGACGACGAGCTCGTCGCCCTGGCGCGTCACCGTCACCTTGCCGCCGTCGGCCGCGTTCGGCACGTCGCGTGTCTCGCCGTCCTTGAGCTCGCCGAGATTCTCGATCTCGACCTTCTGCTCACCCTTCGCGTCCTTGGTGACGAGGACGATCCGGGTCTTCTTCACCTCGTCCTTGCCGCCGTCCTTCGCCGCCAGGGGCGCCGTGTCGCTCGCCAGGGCGAGCAGGGGCAGGACGCCACCGACGAGCAAGGCTCCGGCGAACATCGCCAGGGCGTGGGTGCGGAATTGCAGTCGACCACTGGTCATGGGCTCTCTCTCCGTTCGCTGCCGGGGCGCTGAGCCGCCCCGGGACGAGGGCCTGAAGAGCAAGGGCGGTGCCAGCTCGAGCGGGCCGAGAGCGCGGAATCCGCTCCCCATCTGGAGAGATTCCACCCCATTCCGGGATCTCCCACCCGTCAGTGGGGCGACCGCGGAGCGTTCCGCGTCTAGACTCCGGGCGGGAGGTTTTGACCGTGAAAACCATCATCGAGCCGTTCCGGATCAAGGCCGTCGAGCCGATCCGTTTCACCACCGTCGACGAGCGGCGCGGGTTGATCGCCCGCGCCGGCTACAACCCGTTCCGCCTGCATGCCGAGGACGTGCTGATCGATCTGCTCACCGACTCCGGAACCTCGGCGATGAGCGCCGCCCAGTGGGCCGGCGTGATGCTGGGCGACGAGTCCTATGCCGGTGCGCGGAGCTTCTTCCGCTTCGAGGAGGCGGTGCGCAAGGTCTTCGGCTACAAGCACGTCATTCCGACGCACCAGGGGCGCGCCGCCGAGCGGCTGCTGTGCGCGGCAATCGTGCAACCCGGCCAGGTGGTCCCGGGCAACACGCACTTCGACACGACGCGCGCCAACATCGAGCATTCGCAGGCCACCGCGCTCGACCTGCCTTCGCCGGAAGCGCACGACCTCGAGAGCGACGCGCCGTTCAAGGGCAACATCGACCTCGACGAGCTCGAGGCCGCGCTGCTCCACCACGGTCGCGAGACGATTCCGTTCGTGCTCGTCACGGTCACCAACAACTCGCGGGGCGGCCAGCCGGTGTCGATGGCCAACCTGCGCGCCGCCCGCGAGCTTTGCGACCACTTCTCGGTGCCGTTGCTGATCGACGCTGCCCGCTTCGCCGAGAACGCCTACTTCATCAGGCTGCGCGAGCCGGGCTACGCCGACAAGAGCCCGTTCGACATCGCTCGCGAGATGTTCTCCCACGCCAGCGGGGCGATGATGAGCATGAAGAAGGACGCCTTCGGCAATATCGGCGGCGTCATCGCGCTCGACGACGACCGCTGGGCCGAGGCGCTGCGGACCAACCTGATCCTCACCGAAGGGTTCACCACCTACGGCGGGCTCGCCGGACGCGATCTCGAAGCGCTCGCCATCGGGCTCGAGGAGATCCTCGACGAGGACTACCTGCGCTATCGCATCGCCTCGACCGCCTATGTCGGACGGCACCTCGACGAGAACGGCGTGCCGGTGCTCAAGCCGTTCGGCGGCCACGCCATCTATCTCGACGCCCGGCGCTTCTGCCCGCACCTGCCCGACGAGCTGTTGCCCGGCTGGGCGCTCTCGGTGGCGATGTACGAGGAGCTCGGCGCGCGCGCCTGCGAGATCGGCAACGTGATGTTCGGCACTCCGGACCCGAAAACGGGCGTCTGGAGCTGGCCCGAGCTCGACCTCGTTCGGCTGGCGATCCCCCGCCGCGTCTACACGCAGAGCCACATGGACTACCTCGTCGAAGGGTTGGTCGAGCTCTACGGTCGGCGCGATTCGATCCGCGGGCTGCGTTTCGTCGAACGCCCGGAGGTGCTGCCGCACTTCTCGGCCACCTTCGCTCCAGCCGAGGTGGCCGTGGGGGTCCCGAAATAGGGAGATCGGTCCGGAAAGCGGGAGACGATCAGTCGCCGTCGAGCCCGAACTTCTCGAGGCGATAGAGAAACGCCTTGTAGGGCAGGTCGAGCAGCCGCGCGGCTCGCGCGCGATTGCCCTGGGCGAGATCGAGCGCCTGCCGCAGGCAGTCCTTCTCGTGCTCTTCCCAGGCGAGACCGGTCGGCGGCAGGCGGAAGCCGCCGTCTCCCGGGGGCCGGCCGGCGAGCTCCGGCGGAAGGTCTTCGGCCCGGATGCGGCCGTCTTCGGCCAGCAGGACGAGTCGCTCCACGACATTGGCAAGCTCCCGGGCATTGCCCGGCCAGGCGTGTTCGAGCAGGCGGCGCATCACGGTCGGCGGGAGGGCCGCCACCGGGATTCCATGGCGTCGCGCCGCCCGCTCCGCGAAGTGCCGGGCAAGCAACGGCACGTCCTCGCGCCGTTCGCGCAGCGGCGGCAGGGCGAGCGGCACCACGTTGAGCCGGTAGAAGAGATCCTGGCGGAACCTGCCGGCCGCCGCGTCCGCGGCGAGGTCGCGGTTGGTCGCCGCGATCAGTCGCGGCGCCGCCGGCACCTCGTGGTGACCGCCGAGCCGTTGGACTCGCCCTTCCTGCAGCGCTCGCAGGAGCTTCGGTTGCAGCGGCAACGGCAGCTCCCCGACCTCGTCGAGGAAGAGCGTCCCCTCGTGCGCCTGCTCGAACCGCCCGGGGCGCATCCGATCCGCCCCGGTGAAGGCGCCCTTCTCGACGCCGAAGAACTCGGACTCGAGCAGGTTCTCCGGCACTGCGGCGCAGTTGACCGCGACGAACGGTGCGGTCCGGCGGCGGGAGAGGGCATGCAAGGCGCGGGCGACGAGCTCCTTGCCGGTGCCGCTCTCCCCGGTGAGCAGGATCGTCGCGTCGGTCGCCGCCAGGCGCTCGACCTGGCGGAAGAGCTTCTGCATCGCCGGCGCCCGACCCAGCAGGTCGACCAGCCGATCGCGATCGGCCACCTCCTCGACGAGCCGGCGGTTCTCTGCCGCCAGACGGCGGGCGCGCAAGGCCCGCTCGAGCGCGAGCAGCAGCGCCTGGCGCTCGAACGGCTTCGGCAGGTAGTCGTCCGCTCCCGCCCGCACCGCCTCGACCGCATGGGCGATGGTGCCGTACGCCGTCACCATGACGACGGCGGTCTCCGGGTCGCGCTCCTTGACCTCGGCGAGCAGCGAGAGCCCGTCGCGACCCGGGAGCTTCCAGTCGGAGAGCACGAGATCGACCGGTGCGCGCGCGAGCTCTGCCGAAGCCGCCTCCGCCGAGAGACAACCGCGCACGAGGTAGCCCGCGCCGACAAGGAGCGCCGACACGAGCTCGAGCTGATCGGCCTCGTCCTCGACGACCAGGATCCGCTCGTCAGCCATGGGGTGCCTCCTCGCGCTCGCCGAGCTCGAGCCGCGCTCGCGTGCCGCCCCCCTCTCGCGGCTCGAGGGAGAGGCTCCCGCGATACCGGCCGGTGGCCACCCGGTGGGCGAGGTAGAGCCCCATGCCGGCGCCGTGCGGCTTGGTGGTCAGGTGTGGGGTGAAGAGTCGCGCTCGGATCTCCTCGGCCACTCCGGCGCCCTCGTCGAGCACCTCCACGCGGACCCGCCCCGCCGCCGCGGAGAGCCGCACCGTCACCACGGCTCCGTCGGGGCTGGCGTCGACCGCGTTGACCACCAGGGCCTGGACGACGGCCCGCAGCTCGGCGGTGAGCGCGCGCAGCGGCGGAACCGGCTCGACGGCCTCCACCACGACTCGCACGCGCCCACGGGCATCCTGCAGCGCTTCGAGCGCGACTTCACGTGCGAGGACCGACAGGTCGACCTCGTCCTCTCCGCCGCCGACGCCCGAGCTGGCCAAGGCCAGGAACGAGCGCAGCGCGCCGTCGATCCGCTGGATCTGGCGCCGGGCGGTCTCGACGAGCGGCGTCGGGTCGCTCCCCGGCGCCGCCCTCGCCCCCAGCTCCTCGAGCGAGAGGCCGAGCGCGTTGAGCGGATTGCGCAACGAGTGGGCGAGACCGCGGGCGACGTCGCCGAGCTCGCCGAGTTGGCGGCGGTCCTGCAGCCGGCGATTGTCGCGGTCGAGCTCGACGAGGCGCTCCGACATGCGATTGAACGAGGCGATCACCTGGCCCACCTCGTCCTGCCGCTGGGTGGTGACTTCGACGCCCAGCTCACCCTCACCGACCCGGCGCGCCGCGGTGGCGAGCTCGGCGAGCGGCCGGGTCAGCCGTCGGGTCACCCACGCGGTGGCCAGGAGCCCCAGTCCGAGAATGGCGAGCGAGCCGACGAGCAGGCGCGAACCGAAAGCCTCGAGGGTCGAGCTCACCTCGGCGTGCGGGATCGGAATCGCCCGCTCGAGCTGCGGGCCACGCACGAAGAGCATGTCGGCCTCGGGTGGAGAGTCGACGACCATCCGGTGGATCTCCCGGGTGACGGTCGAACCGTCCTGTCGCCGCTCGGTGACGATCGTTCCAGAACCCGGGTGACCGGCGAGGGTGCGCATCTCCACCTCGACCTTGTCCTTCTCGCGCGTCCGGTCGGCAGGTCCCGGCGCCGGGTCGTGCTCGTGCGCGTGCCGCCAAGCCGTTTCCTCGTGGACGACCCAGCGGAGTCTCCCCTTTTCGGCAGGTCCGGACGGGTCGGTCCCCGCGGCACGGCGGTCGGCTCCCCCTTCGGCTCGCGGCGCGGTCCCCGTCTCGGGCGAACCCGCCAGCACCAGCACGCGGGTCTCGTGCCCCGACGCCGGCGGCATTTCGTCGTCCCCCGAACGAAGCTCGAATCCCGAGAGGATCTCGTTGCCAACCCGCACCGCCACGGTGCGCACGTTCTCGGTCAGGCGCGCGGCGAGCGACCGCACCAACATCGCCTGGGCAACCAGGACGAGCGAGAGGAGGCCGGCGACGAGGAGAAAGAAGCGGAGGCGCAGGGTCATGGCGGTTCGGGGTTCGGCTCGTCGGGTTCGCGGCTGCCCGCTCGGCCGGTCATCGACAGAGCAAGGGTCATGCCGCCTGATAGATTCTCTCCCGATGGCTCTCCGCGTCGGCATCAATGGTCTCGGCCGGATCGGCCGCGCTCTCGTTCGCGTCCTCCGACAGCATCCCGGGATCACCCTGGCGGCGGTCAACGACCCCGCTCCGCCGCGCCAGATCGCCCGGCTGCTGCGTCACGACACCGTCCACGGAACCTACCCGGGCGAGATCGGCTGGGAGGAGGCCGGGCTGCGGATCGACGGCCGCTTCGTGCCCCAGAGCCGGGCGCTGAGCCCGGAGGAGATCGACTGGGAGGCCCACGGCGTCGAGGTCGTCGTCGAAGCGACCGGACGCTTCCGGCGGCGCGAGCTCGCCGCCACCCACTTGCGTGGCAGCGTCCGGCGGGTCGTCGTCTCGGCGACGGTGCCCGACGCCGACGCGACGTTCTGTGTCGGCATCAACGACCGGACTTTCGACCCCGGCCGCCACCACGTCGTCTCGAACGCCTCCTGCACCACCAACTGTCTCGCCCCGCTGCTCCTGGTCCTCGATCGCCATTTCGGTGTCGACCATGCGCTGATGAACACGGTCCATTGCGTGACCAACAGCCAGAACCTGGTCGACATGACGCATGTCGACCCGCGTCGGGCGCGGGCGGCGATCGCCAACATCATCCCGACCACCTCGGACGCCATCGCGTCGATCGGCTCGGTTATGCCCGCGATGGCCGGCAAGGTCGAGGGGCTGGCGATGCGCGTGCCGATCGTGGCCGGGTCGCTCGTCGATCTCGCGGTCACCCTCCGCCGGGGCACCACGCGCGACGAGGTCGCCGACGCCTTCCGCCAGGCCGCCCGCGGCGACCTGGCCCCGATTCTCGGCGTCGAGGAGGAGGAGCTCGTCTCCTCGGACTTCATCGGCGAGACGCGATCGGCGGTGGTCGACTTGCCGCTGCTGCAGGCGGCCGGCGATCGCCTCTTCCGCGTCGTCGCCTGGTACGACAACGAGTACGGCTACACCCACCGCCTGGCCGAGCTCCTCGGCCTGATTCTCGCCCGCGGCGGCTGAGACGCGGCACCGACCGCCCTCCACCCCCACCCGATCGGCCGGGGAGCGGCGTCGTGACGGGGTCTACAATCGGCTGGACTCTCTCGATCGCCTCCGGCAAGGAGCCCCTCATGACCCGCATGCTCACGCTCGAAGATCTCGATCTCGGCTCGCTCGACGGCGTTCCGGTGCTCGTCCGCGTCGATTTCAACGTCCCGATGAAGGAGGGCCGGGTGCTCGACGACACCCGCCTCGTCGAAGCGTTGCCGACCCTCCGCGAGCTCGTCGCCGCCGGCGCCAAGCTGCTGCTCTGCTCGCACTGCGGCCGGCCGAAGGGCGAACGGAACCTGAAGTACAGCCTTCGCCCGGCGGCCGAGCGGCTCGGCGAGCTGCTCGGCAAGCCGGTGGCCTTTGCCGAAGACTGCCTCGGCGAGCCGGTGGCGCGTGTCGTCGCCGAGCTTCCCGCCGGCGGCGTCGCGGTGCTGGAGAACCTGCGGTTCTATCCCGGGGAGGAGAAGAACGACCCGGAGTTCGCCCGCGCCCTCGCCGCACCGGCACGCGCCTACGTCGATGACGCCTTCGGCTCGGCGCACCGCGCCCACGCTTCGGTGACCGGGGTGCTTCCCCACCTGCCACGGAAGGCAGCGGGGCGGCTGATGGTGCGCGAGGTCGAGGCGCTCGGACGCCTGCTCGGCGAGCCGGATCGCCCCTTCGCCGCCATCCTCGGCGGAGCCAAGATCGAAGGGAAGATCGACACGCTGGAGAACCTCCTGCCGCGCCTCGACATCCTGATGGTCGGCGGCGGCATGGCGAACACCTTCCTGGCTGCCCAGGGCCACGACCTAAAGGCCTCGCTGGTGGAGCGGGAGCGGCTCGACCTGGCGCGCCAGATTCTCGCCCGGGCCACCGAGCGCGGCATCGAGATGCTCCTGCCGGTCGATCTCGTCGTCACCGACAGCTTCGACAACCCGCAACGAATTGAGACCGTGACCGCGAGCGCGGTTCCCGACGGCATGCTCGCCGTCGACGTCGGTCCCGAGACGCGGCGGCGCTTCGCTGCCGCCGTCGGCCAGGCCCGCACCCTCTTCTGGAATGGACCGCTCGGCGTCTTCGAGAAACCGCCCTTCGACGCGGGAACGCGCGCGGTCGCCGAGGCGCTGGCGAGCTGTCCGGGCTTCACCGTCATCGGTGGCGGGGAGACCGTCGCGGCAGCGCATCAGGCCGGGGTCGCCGGCCGCCTGGGCCACGTTTCGACCGGCGGGGGCGCATCGCTCGAGTTCCTCGCCGGGCGTGAGCTGCCCGGTGTCGCTGCCCTGGTGAAGGGCTGAGGTCGCCATGCCGCGCCGCCCGATCGCCGCTGCCAATTGGAAGATGCACCTGCTGCGCGCCGAGGTCGCGGCCTGGGGTCGCGCGGTCCTCGGCGGCATCCCGGTTCCCGACCCGCGGGTCGAGGTCGTCGTGTTTCCCTCCTTCACGCTCCTGCCGGCCGCCGCAGACGCCTTCGCCGAGGGCCCGGTAGCGTTCGGCGCGCAGGATCTCCATCCCGAGGAAAAGGGCGCCCACACCGGAGACGTCTCCCCGCTCCAACTCGC
This sequence comes from Holophagales bacterium, assembly GCA_016699405.1. NCBI lineage: Bacteria > Pseudomonadati > Acidobacteriota > Holophagae > Holophagales > Holophagales bacterium. The sequence continues at coordinate 843,003 of CP064972.1, forward strand.
CGAGCTGGGCTGTTGCTGGGCCCTTTGCGGGCACAGCGAGCGGCGGCGTGACCACGGCGAAAGCGACGAGCTGGTCGGCAAGAAGGTCGCCGCCGCACTTCGCCACGGCATGCAGCCGCTGCTCTGCGTCGGCGAGACGCGCGAAGAACGGCGCGCCGGCGAGACCTTTGCCGTCCTCGCCCGGCAGCTCGCCGCCGGGTTGGCAAGCCGCCCGGCGACGTTCTGCCTGGCCTACGAACCGGTCTGGGCAATCGGTACCGGGGAGACGGCGACCCCGGAGATCGCCGGCGAGGCCCACGCCTTCCTGCGCACCGAGCTGGAGCGCCTGGGTTACCCTTCCGGGGCCCTGCGGATCCTCTACGGCGGGTCGGTCACCCCGGAGAATGCGGCCTCGCTGATCGCCCAGCCGGAGATCGACGGCTTCCTCGTCGGCGGGGCCAGCCTTGACCCGGGGAAATTCCTCGCTATCATTGCCGCTTGCGGTTTCGCCGCCCCGACTGACGAGGACCCCCCCAAGTGATCTATCTGCTCTATGTGATTCACGTCGTCATCTGCGTCTTTCTCATCCTGGTCGTGCTGCTCCAACAGGGCAAGGGGGCCGATCTATCGGTCTTCGGCGGTGGCGGCTCGATGGCCACCTTCGGAGCCCGCGGCGCCACGACCCTGCTGCACCGGCTGACTGTCGGCTCGTTCGTGGCCTTCATCCTGACGACGCTGGGGATCGCGATCCTGCAGGGCAAGCAGCACCGCTCGTCCGTGATGGCTGGCGCGCCGACGGCGCAGACCGCCCCCGCGACGACCCCGACCGCGACGCCGGCCCCCTGACGGTCGTCCGGGGAGGGTGGCAGAGTCGCGCGGCTCTGGTAGACTTTCGCGGTTGTTCGCTGGTTCTTTGAAGCCGAAGTGGCGGAATTGGTAGACGCGCACGTTTGAGGGGCGTGTGGGGCAACCCGTGCCGGTTCGAGTCCGGCCTTCGGCACCATCCCTCCCGAGCCATCCAGAGCCCTTCGCGGGGTTCTCGCGAAACGACGAAGCCCTCCTCACGGAGGGCTTCGCTGCTTCTGGCGGCATCTCGCCGCCGCCGGGGGTTCCCGTCGCCTACGGCTGAACCGTCGCCTTGGTGATCACCACCGGCTCGATGGGGACGTTCTGGAAGGGACCCTTGTTGCCGGTCGGCACCTTGGCGATGGCGTCGACCGTCTCCATTCCCGAGACCACCTTGCCGAACACCGCGTAGCCCCAACCCTGGGCGCTCTTGGCCGTGTGGTTCAGGAAGGCGTTGTCCACGACGTTGATGAAGAACTGGGCCGAGGCGCTGTGGGGGTCGTTCGTGCGGGCCATGGCCACCGTCCCGCGCGCGTTGCGCAGGCCATTGTCGGCCTCGTTCTGGATCGACGCACGCGTCGGCTTCTGGGCCATGTCGGCGGTGAACCCGCCACCCTGGACCATGAAGCCTGGGATCACCCGGTGGAAGACCGTCCCGTCGTAGTGACCGTCCCGGACGTACTTGACGAAGTTCTCGACGGTCTGCGGGGCCTTCGCCGCGTCGAGCTCGAGGACGATCGCGCCCTTGGTGGTCTCGAGCTTGACCTTGACGGGTCCGGCGGGCTTGGCGGGAGCAGGGGTTTCGGCCATCAGCGTGGCGAGCAGGAACAGCACGGGGCTCATGACGGTTCTTCCTCCGGGCGTGGGACCGACGAGGCGCGGCAGGCCGGACAGGGGCAGAGCGCGCGCAGCAGGTCGAATCGGTAGATCCCGGTCGCGTGGCCGTCCGACCAGCGGAACGACAGGGCGTAATGCCCTACCTGTTCGATCCGCAGCAGGTCGACCGGCGATCGGGGCGGGTGAAATTCGAGACGCGCGGGGGCGTGCCCTTGACAGCCGGCACAGGGGCAGTAGCCGCGCAGGTGATCGTACTCGTAGGCGGCAGCGTGGCCGTCGTTCCAGACGATCAGCAGCCGGCGTTCGAGGGGGAGGCGGCGGACTTCGACGGGGGTCGGTTGGCTCATCGGCTCGACGCTTCTCGCCAGATGGCGGCGTCGGCGCGATCATAGACTCGCCGGGCGGCGCCGCGACAGTCGCTGCGGCGAAACGGGGACGGCACCGTCTCCACCTCAGGACCTTCCGAGCGCGAAACGCCCCCAGAACCCCGGCATCGGATTTGCGTTTAAAGACTCTGGACCGCCGCTCGATGGCGGCCGATTCGATTCCAGGTCCCGTGGAAGGAGGACTCTCGTGAAACTCAAGACCCTTGCTCTCGCCGCGCTGGCGCTCGCTCTCGTCCCCGCCGTGGCTGGTGCCGCCGGCACCGGCTACCGCTTCGAGCTGACACCGCGCATCGGCTACAACTTCGGCGGCACCCTCGACGGCCAAGACACGTTCCAGTTCAACACCGATCTGGAGGCCAAGGACAGCCCGTCCTACGGCGTCTCCTTCGACATCCCGCTGTCGCGGAATCTGCAGATCGAGCTGTTGGCCAGCCGGCAGTCGACCGAGCTGCGCTTCGACGAGGGGCTGTTCGGACCGAACTTCGCCGTCGCCGACTTCGACGTCTCCTACTACCATGTCGGTCTGCTCTGGCAGGGGCATTCCGGACGGGTCAGCCCCTTCTTCGTCGCCAGCCTCGGCGTCGGCGAGCTCGACCCGAAGATTGCCGGTGCGTCGAGCGAAACCCGGCTCTCGACCAGCCTGGGTGGCGGTGTGAAGGTCTTCTTCGACGACCAGGAGCACGTCGGCCTGCGGCTCGAGGGGCGCGGTTTCTGGACCGACCTTTCCGACAACAACCACTGGCACAACGACAACCACGACTGGTGGGACGACGACTACACCTACGGCAACGACTTCACCCAGGGGCAGGTGTCGGCGGGATTGATCATCGCCTGGTGATCCCGGCGCCACACCGACGCTTCACGGGGCGGGCCGATCCAGGGCCCGCCCTTTCGCTATTCCCCCCCCTCGACGACCCGCTCCGCGCCACTCCGCCGACGGCGCGAGCCCCCCGGTTGGGCGCCGGGCCCACGCAGGGCTCTCCCGGGGCGTGCCGTGGTGATCCTCCCCTCGTCGACCACCAGGACGCCGTTGACCGCGACGAACGGCACTCCGGCGCTGTAGTGCAGCGGGCTCTCGTAGGTCGCCCGGGAGGCGATCGTCGCCGGGTCGAAGGCGACCAGGTCGGCCGCCATGCCCGGCCGGATCAGGCCGCGGTCGGCAAGCCGCAGGCGCGAGGCGGGAAGCGAGGTCATCTTGCGGATCGCCTCTTCGAGGGTCAGCAGGTTCTCCTCCCGGACGTAGTGGCCGAGGATCCGCGGCGCCGAGCCGAAAGCCCGCGGGTGGACGCGCTGGCGGGAGAAGGGTCCGTCTTCCGCCCGCGCCCCCGAATCGGTGCAGAAGGCGACGAGCGGATGGCGAAGGGCGGCACGCACGTCCTCTTCGCTCATCCCGAAGGTGACGCGCGCGGTCTGGCCGCGATCGGCGATCACCAGATCGACGAGGGCGTCGAACGGATCGACGCCGCGCTCCGCCGCGATCGCCGCCAGCGTCATCCCCTGATACCGCTCGAGCTCCGCCGTCAGGACCCCGGTGATCAGGATGCGCTCGGCGCCCGCCGGCCAGTCGGCGGCATCGGCGCGACGCAGGAACTCTGCGCGGGCGCGCTCTCGCTGGGCGGGATCGGCGAGCCGGGCCAGCATCGCCTCGGTGCCGCCTTCGAGAACCCACGCCGGCAGGCTCGCGGACAGCTGATTGGAGCTCGCCGCCCACGGGTACTGATCGGCTCCGACGTCGAGTCCGGCGGCGCGCGCCCGTTCGATCTTGGCCAGAAGCTCCGGCATGCGCCCCCAGCTCGCCCGACCGGACGCTTTCAGGTGGAAGATCTCTGTCGGGATGCCGGCCTCCCGCGCGATGCGAAAGACCTCCTCGAGACTGGCGTCGAGTCCGACCGATCCATCGGCGCCCTCGTCGCGTTGATGGGTCGCGTAGATGCCGCCGTAGCGGGCCGCCACCTTCGCCAGGGCGATCAGCTCCTCGGTCGACGCGAAGCGGTCCGGGACGTAAATGAGCGCACTCGACAGGCCGAGCGCTCCCTCTTCCATCGCCCGGGCGACGGCGGCCTCCATCGCCGCAAGCTCGGTCGGCGTTGCCGCACGGTCGTCTCGCCCGACGATCATCTCGCGCAGCCCGCCGGCGCCGACGAACGTCCCCAGGTTGATCGCACTTCCCCGGCGCTCGAGCTCGGCGAAGTAGCCGGCGAGCGTCGTGAAGGTGGGGCGGTAACCGTAGCGTTCGTAGGTCTCTCGCCCGGCTTCGAGCATCCGGGCGTCGAGCGGCGCGATGGAGCTTCCTTCGCCGGTGATCTCCGTAGTGACTCCCTGGGTGATCTTGCTGGCCGCCCGGCCGTCGACGAGCACGTTGTACTCGGACTGCCCCATCAGGTCGATGAACCCCGGAGCGACGACCAGTCCCCGAACGTCGATTCGGCGGCGAGCCGGCGAGCGCTGGAGAGAGCCGACCGCCACGATGCGACCGTCGGCGACGCAGACATCGGCGCGGAACCAGGGCGCACCGGTTCCGTCGACGACCCGCCCCCCGGCGAAGAGGAGGTCGCATCGCGGGGACGGGGGCGCGTGCCGGGTGGTCGCGGCAACCGACGGGGTGGCGAGCAGGCTTGCCAGGAGGATCCCGGCAGGAATGGCGGCACGACGTCGCCTGAGGCGAATCACGCGACGACCGCGGCGGGCTCGATCCGGTTCCGCCCTTCCGCCTTGGCTCGATAGAGCGCCCGGTCGGCCTCGACGAGCAGATCCCGGGCGCTCTTGAGGCCCGGTCGCTCGGCATCCGGCACGGAGGCGAGGCCGATCGAGGTGGTGACGCCGAGCACCTCGCCGTCTTCGAGCTCGATCTGCAGCTCCTCGACGACTTCGCGGAGCTTCTCGGCAACCGCGCTCGCGCCGGTCAGGTCGGTTTCGGGAAGCACGACGAGAAACTCCTCGCCGCCGAACCGGCCGACCGTGTCGGTGGCGCGGAGGGCGAGGGCCACGGCCTGGGCCGTCCGCTTCAGCACGAGATCGCCGACGAGGTGACCATGACGGTCGTTGATCGACTTGAAGTGGTCGAGATCGGCGAGGGCGATCGACAGCGGCCGGCGGTAGCGCGCTGCGCGCTGCAGCTCGCGCTCGAGCTGGTCGAGGATCGCCTCGCGTCGCAAGAGGCCGGTCAGCCCCTCGTAGGTTGCCGACTCGAAGAGCCGGGCGTTCTCGAAGACCGTCGCCACATGATGTCCGAGCAGCGACAGGAGCTCGAGCTCTTCGGCCGTGTAGGGCCGGCCGTCGGTCTTCTCGCCGAGCAGCAGCAGCCCCACCATCGTCTCCTGCGAGATGAGCGGCACGGCGAGCTCGGCACCGAGTCGCCGCAGCCGTTGGGCCATCGTCGCACTCCGCGCCGCCGGCAGGCTGGCGACCAGCGGCCGCGCCGAACGGCGCAGCATCTGGATGCCGGCATCGTCCGGCGCGAGCAGGAACGACTGGTCGAACTGCTCCTCGAGGTCGAAGGCCGTCGAGGCGAGGGTGACCATGTGCCCGGTCTCGGGCGTGGCGAGCAAGAGCGTCGCCGTGCGCACGTCGAAGATCTCCGGCAGCCGGCCGACCAGGTGCTGCCCCATCAACGGCAACTTGCCGCGGGCCGGGAGGCCGGAGGCGAGGTCGACCAGGCGCTGCCGCAGAGCCGTGCGCTCCGGGAAGAACCGGCGGTCGATCAGCCGCTGCAGGGACTGACGCAGGGGCGCGAACATCAGTCCGAGCAGCAGCGTTGCCCCCGAGACGACCCAGAGCGAGTCGCGGGTGCCGCCGACCAGGTGGGAGAAGAGCGCTCCGCCGGCGCCGAGCACGGCGTAGAAGACGAGCAGCAGGGTCGAGGTGAGCGCCGTGTAGAGGAGGCTGCGACGGACCACCAACTCGATGTCGAAGAGCCGGTAGCGGTAGATGGCGATGAAAACGGCGATCGGATAGGGCAGGACCAGCAGCGGCCAGTTGTCGAGCCAATCCCAACGCGCGATGCCGGCGAGGTCGAACACGAGGCCGATCAGCACCGACGCGACCCAGGGGAGGATGCCGAGGAAGACGAGGCCGGCCTGCTGCCGCCGCCGCGGCTCCGCGTGGGTGAGCATCGCGTGGCCGAGAAGCATCGCGACGGCGAGTGCCCACACCGGGAATCCGGCCTGATAGAGGACGGCCTGCGCCTGCTCGGCGCTCCACGGCAGGGCCTCGACCCCGAGGCCTTCGAGGAGCTGGGTCCCCGCGACGCCGAAGCCGAAGGCGAGCCCGACGGCATAGTAGAGACGGATCAGCCAGGGACGACGGCGGATCCACTCGGGACGATCGGGCAGCACCGAGGCCAGGTGAAGCTCGAGGCCGAACTGAACGCCGTTGATCAGCTGCTGCAGGGTCAGGCTGATCAAGGCGATCGTCGGGCTGCCGATCAGGCCGGTCGGCAGGGCGAACTCGAACGCCACAGCCAGCGAGAAGAGCTGCAAGAGGAGGGCGCGGATGTCGCCCTCCGGCTGCCGGGCGACGAGCCCGGCGAGCGCGAGGTAGGCGGCAAGGATCAGCACCACCATCGCGACCGGCCCCCACTCGAACGGGGTCCCCGGCGTCACGGGGAGGACTTGCGGACCCGCTTCGCGCCCGACCGCGAACGTGACCGGAACTCCCTCGGCGAACTCCGAAGCGATCTCGTCGTAGGTCGTGCGGCCCGCGAGGGGCCGGCCGGCAATCGAGAGGATGCGGTCGCCACCCTTCAGGCCGGCGCGGTCGGCCGGCAGGCCAGGGGTCACCGCGGTGACGACCACGGCGCCGTCGCGGGTCTCCATCGAGATCCCCACCCGCCGCGCGGCACTTCCCCGGTCTTCCCAGAGCTGCAACAGGAAGAGGGCGGCGACGACGGCCGCTCCGAGGAGGAAACGGAGCTTGGGGACAGCGGGAAACGCGCGGGCACGCATCGGCGGCGTTCGCTAAGGGGGGCGATTCTACCGGTTTGGCGACGCGCCGGCGCGTTTCCTCTCAGGGTCGATGGGCGCCAGTGCCGAGGATCGCCCCGGCCACGAGCGCCACCACCGCCGCCAGGAAGACGAGCGCGGCGGCACAGCAGAGCAGGGCGGGCATCAGGACCGCCGCGATCGCCCTCCCAGGCGTCGTCCGGTGCACTTGAGTGAGGCCGAGCACCTGCAGGGTCAGCGTCCAACCGACCGCCGCCACCCAGCCGACAATCGGCACGACGTTGGCGACCTGCGCCATCGAGGAGTAGGCGACGACCCGCAGCGTGCCTTCGTAGCCGGCGCGCGACTCGGCAAGACCGCCGAACATCCAGAGAAAGAGATGGACGATCGCGGCGCTCACGAAGAGCCCGACGAGCGCCAGGAGCGGTGTCGCCACGAGACCGAAGGCCAGGGCGGCGACGCTTCCCGCCCATTCCTGCCGAAGCCCGCCGGGCAGCAGGGGGAGCCAGGCGAGGGGACCGAGCGCAAGCGACCAGAACTGGGCCGCCACGACGCCGAGCCAGGCGCAGAGCACCCCCCAGATCAGAGGGCTGGCCAGATCGCCGCGCTCGCGCATGCGGGCGAAGCCTTCCCTTGGAGCGAGGGTGAAGAGCCGGAGGGTCTCGACGAAGGCGAGGACACGGCCGAGTCGCTGCCGGTCCTCCCAGGGAATGGGGGGTTGCGGAGGCGAGGGCGACCCGGCAAAGGGCTCGATCGTCATCGGGTTGGGCTCCCGGAGGGGGGTTGTCTGGTGGGAGCGCGGGTCGTGCCTTCGCCGCCGGACGGCTCCGGCCGATCGACGGTTCCGCGCGGCGTCCACGGCCCGCATCGCACGATCCGCCAGCCCGCGCGAAGGCTTCCGACGAGCGCCCCGTCGTGGGCCAGCACCGCGAGGGCGTACTCGCTACAGCTCGGAGTGAAGCGACAGCGGCGGGCGAAGTGAGGGGAGAGCTTGGCGCGATAGGCGCGCACCGACGCCAGGAGGACTCGATTGCTCCATTGGCTCGCCGGCGCGCGTGCCAGGTCGACGGCGAGGAGCGATGCGAGGAGCATCGCTCCCCAGAGGAGTCGGCGACGACGCCGGGGAGAGGGAGGCGCAGCGGGCCCGCTCATCCCGGGAGCGTCCCCAGGGCGAGTCGCGCCAACCAGACGACAGCGAGCGACGCGAGGTTGACCCACAGAAGGCGCAACACCGTGGACTCTGAGGGACGCGGGAGTCGGCGAAACAGCACGCCACCCCACACCACCCAGAGCGCCGCCGCCTCGAGGACGATCACCGGCGCGAGCGGATGGAGCGCAAACGACTGGCGAAGCTCGCCGCGCATCAGGCGAGCCACGCCCCGGGTCAAACCGCAACCGGGGCAGGGGATGCCGGTGAAACGACGAAAGAGGCAGAGGACCGGGCCGGCGTCGAGCGCATCGACCGCGATGGACGCCGCTGCCGCCGCGATCAACGCGCCGACTCCCGCGACGACCCAGAGGCGGAGCGCGCGGGAGGGGAGGTGCTCCCCTCCCGTTCCGTTCAGTGGCCTGCGCCTCCGGCCATGGCCGAGACGATCGCCATCCCGCCGAAGAAGATCATCCAGACGATCCCCAGAGCGAACAGGATCGTGCCGATGATGCCGAGGATCTTGCCGGCGGTGGCCAGCCCCTGATTGGCGGCCGGCGCCAGGCCGCTGCGGATCGCCTCGAGCTCACGGTTGCCCATGACCCAGGCGAAGGGGGCGCAGAGGCCGCAGCAGACGACACCGAGGATGCCGAGGATGAGGGCGACCGTCGCCCGATTGCTCGATCCGGCAGGGGCCGGAGGAGCGGGTGGCGGGGGCGGCGGCGGGAACGGTTCGCTCACGTGGGTCTCTCCGTGTCGGCGCGATTTCGATCAGAACTTGGCGACGAGGTCGCTCAGGCCCGGGATGACGAAGCGCTCGCCATTGGTCGCCTTGACGATGGCCATGATGGTCACGATCAGCCAGCCCAGACCGACGAACGGCCAGAGGATGAGCGTGAGGCAACCGGCCACCGGCAGCATGCCGATGATCGAGAGGGCGACGAACATGACCATGAACGCCCCGGTGAAGACCAGTCCGTTCTTGGCGTGCCACTGCACCTCGGCGTCGTCCTTCTCGACCAGCAGCGGGACGAGGGCGAGCAGTCCGAGATAGGAAAGCACCAGCATCAGGGTCCGGTTGCTCGACGCGGCCGGCGGCGGCGCAGCCGGCGGCGGAGGCGGAACATAGGGCTCGCTCATCGCGCGATCTCCTTGCATGGAAGCGGTCGAAGGTGGAACCGCGTCAGTGTACAGGAGCCCCAGAAGGGCTTCAATCCTCGCCGGCGATCTCCCGCGCGCCGAGCTCGGCGAAGGTGGCGCGCAGCGCGGCGACTCGCGGCCGCTGCACACGGAGGCGGAGTCTCACCGTCTCGCCGTAGGACTCGGCGAGCAGCTCGACTTCGGGCGGGCGCAGCAATCGCTTGACCGCGCCCAGTCGCGCGAACGGCAGCTCGACCTCGAGCTCGTCGACGGGGACGCGCCGGAGGACCGGCGTCGCCGCGACCGCGTCGCGCGCCGCGCCGCCGTAGGCGCGCACCAGGCCCCCCTTGCCCAGCTTGACCCCGCCGAACCACCGGGTGACGACGGCGAACGCGTCCGAGAGCCCGGCGCTCCGCAGGGCCTGGAGAATCGGCGCTCCGGCGGTGCCGCCGGGCTCGCCAGCATCGGCGCTCCGCTCCCGGGGAGGATCGCCGAGCCGATAGGCCCAGCAGTGGTGGGTCGCCTCGGGATGACGCGCTGCCACGGCGGCGAGCATGCGCTTCGCCTCGTCTTCGTCAGCGCAGGGCGACACGACGGCGAGGAAGAGGGACCCGCGATCGCGCAGCTCGCTTCGGCCCTCTCCCGCCGGGGCCGGATAGCCGCCGTCCGTTGCGCTCATCCGGCGTGCGCGAGGGCTTTCGTGTAGACCTCTCGGTACTGGGCGACGATCGCACCCTGCTCGAATCGCGCCAGCGCCCAGCGACGGCCGGCCGCCCCGAAGGCGCGCAGCTTGGCGGGATCGGCGAGCAGGTCGATGGCCGCCGCCGCCATCGCTTCGACATCGCCGACCGGTCGGAGGTAGCCGTTCTCGCCTTCGACCACCACCTCGGGGAGGCCGCCCGCCCGGCTCGCCACCACCGGCACCTCACACGAGAGCGCCTCGAGCGCCGCGAGACCGAACGACTCGCTCTCGGACGGCAGCAGGAAGAGATCGGCGCCGACCAGGATCTCCTCGATCGCCGGGAAGTTGCCGAGGAAGATCACGTCGGAGCAGAGCCCGTCCTGGCGGCAGCGCTGCTCGGCACGCACGCGGTCGGGGCCGTCTCCGACCAAGAGAAGCCGCGCCGGCATCTGCCGGCGCACGCGAGCGAAGATCTCGACCACGTCGAGCACTCGCTTGACCGGGCGGAAGTTCGAGATGTGGACGATCACCCGCTCGTCGCCGCGCGCCCACCGGCGGGCACCGGGAAGCAGGCGCGCCGCCTCGTAGCGGCGCGGGTCGATGAAGTTCGGCACCACGTCGATCGGCTTGTCCTCGATGCAGAGCTGGTGCATCGTCGCGTCGCGGAGCGCCGAGGAGACGGCAGTCACCGCGTCGCTCTGCAGGATGCTCCAGCGCGTCGTTTCGAGGTAGCTCGGGTCGTTGCCCACCAGGGTCACGTCGGTGCCGTGGAGCGTCGTGACCACCGGCAGACGGCGCGGAGCCAGGATCGAACGCGCGAGCACGGCTGAGACGGCGTTGGGCACGGCGTAGTGCACGTGCAGCAGGTCGAGCCCCTGGTAGCGGGCGACCTCGACCATCTTCGAGGCGAGCGCCAGCGACCAGGGCGGATACTCGAAGAGCGGATAGTGGGTGATCGCCACCTCGTGGAAGAAGAGACGCGGGTCGGCGAGCGTCAACCGCGAGGGGAGCGCGTAGCTGATGACGTGGACTTCGTCCCCCCCTTCGGCAAGCGCCATGGCGAGCTCGGTGGCGACGATCCCCGAGCCGCCGAAGGTCGGGTAGCAGCTGATACCGATCTTCATCGGAGACCTCCCGGGAGGAGCGTGAACGGGTCGGCAACGGCGAGGGGGGTGCGACTGCGGAACGGCTCACCGAGCTCGGCGCCGATCAGGCCGCCGAAGTGTCTCGCCCGCCCTTCGACCGCCAGGCGGTACTCGCGCGAGGCGATCTTGGTCATCGGCTGCCCATCGTCAGCCGGTTCCGCCCCGGGGCGATAGATCTGGCTCCCGTAGGCGTCGAGTGCCGCCATCTTCGCCGGCCAGGCGTCGGTGACATCGACGACGAAGCTCGGCTCGAACCCGTCGTGCAGCATGTAGCTGAAGAGCGCCGCGGGCCGGTGGGGGAGCCCCTGACCTCGCCGCGCTAGCCCGGAATAGAAGCAGGCATCGGTGACCAGACGGTGGGCTCGACCGTGATCCGGGTGCCGATCGACCGGTGGCGGACCCAGCACCAACTCGGGGCGGAGTCGGCGCAGCTCGGCGATGAGCGCCTCCTCCTCCGCGACGCCGTGGCGCAACGAACCGTCGCCGCAATCGAGCAGGACCAGGTCGGCGGCGCCGAGCGCCTCGGCGGCCGCTTCGGCCTCACGCCGCCGTTCCTCGGCCGTCCCCCGCGTCCCGGCCTCGCCACGCGTGAGATGGAGGATGCCCACCCGGCGCCCGGCACGGGCGAGCTTGGCGAGGGTCCCGCCACAGGCAAGCTCCACGTCGTCGGGATGGGGACCGATGGCGAGAACATCGAGAGGAGAGCTCATCGCTCGGGACTCTAGTTCAGGCGGGCCCGGGCGGCACTCAGGCACCCGGGTCGATCAGCGAGAGACGCCGGGGATCGAGGTCGAGCTGCGCGAAGAGCGCCGCGACGAAGCCATCGCCGTACTTGCCCGGGAAGTGCGCCGTCGCGACGCTGCGCTCCTGCAGTACGCCGGCGGGCAGGACGTGCTCGCGCAGGGCGAGAAAACGCCGCGACTGCACCTCGTCGCGACGAACGGCCGCCGCCGCAACCCGGCTCGCGAACTGCTCGAGCGCGCCGAGCATCTGGTCGCGCGTCTTCTCCCAGGGCCGTTCGAGCTGTGGGTCGATCGCCAGCGCCGCGTCACGCCAGCCCGCGAGCACCCCCGCGAGCGCGTTGCGATCGGCCTGCACGAAGCCGGCCCCGGCCCGTTCGCCGAGCGCCCGCTCGGCGCGGTCTGGATCGACGAGCAGGCCCCCGAGGTCGACCCCGAGCTCGGCGAGCTGCGCGCGCTGTCGCGCATCGATCACCAGCGCCTGGGGGCGGAGTGCCACCCAGGGCGCTTCCACACCGAGCAGGGAGTAGGCCGGCGCCGTCTGCGCGAGGTAGGCGAGCTCTCCTGGACCCATGACCTGGAGCGTGGTCCCCAGGATGGCGTCTTGAATCGCCGGGCGGACCAGAACCCCCGGTCCGACCACCCCGGGGTTCTCCTCGAGGATTTCGAGGAGGCGAGCCACCGGTTCCTCACCCGCGCGACCGCGCAGACGGAAGCTCTCTGCACCGCGCCATTCGATGCGGCGGCGCTCGCCACCGCGCAGCAGGAAGAGCGGGCTCGCCCCGGGTTGCGGTGCAACTTGCAGGGAGTAGCCGGCCTGGACGATTCGCGCCTCGCTCTCGGCAAGCGCCGCCGCATGGTCGTCCCGCCGCTCGACCAGCCGGGCCAGATAGGGGGCCGAGGCGCTCTTGACCGCCGGCAGGAGCGAATCGAGCAGCAGCGGAGCTCGCTCGCCAAGGAGACGGGCGAAGAGACGGGCGAACGCCTCGCCGAAGCGCGCCTCGGGGCGATACCAGGCGGCGAGCTCGGCGAGCCACGAGCGGTAGCGCTCCGCCGGGAAGAGCTCGGCGAGCTCCGACAACAGTGACGAGATGCCCCCCCCGAGGGTGCGCATTCCCACCGGCAGGAGGGGAGAAGGGTCGGGCCCCAGGTCGACATGACGCGGTCCCGTCGGAGCCAGCACGGTCGCGGCCGCGACCTCGGCCCAGTCGTGGTCCTCGGTGGCCATCCAGAACACCGGGACCGCCGGCTCTCCGTGTTTCTCCAGCTCCTCGGCCCAGCGCACCGCGGCGACCGCTTTGACCAGCGCATAGAGGGGCCCGCCGAGAATGCCGACCTGCTGGCCGGTCACCACGACACGCGTGGCCGGGTTCGCCAGTTTCGCCGCCAAGGTCGACGCGCGCGGGTGGCCGTACGCGGCGTTGGCCTCGCCGAGCGCCTCGGCGAGCGCGCGTCGATCGACCGCCGGCGGCGGCCCGCTCGGTCGATCGCCCGGCGGGAGGAAGCGGAGCGGCTCGAGCAGCGCCCCGTCGCGCCCGGCAAGCAGCGCCGCCGGCAGCCCACCGACCAAGCCGCTCGCCACGAGGTCCGGTCGCTCGCTCATCTGGGAATTCATCTCCGTCGATTCTGTCTCAGTTGTGGCGGCGGCCGATCAGGATCAGCCGCTCGCTCTCCGGCCGGAACGGCTCTCCGCGGAAGCTGCCGTGCACGCTCGCCACGTCGAGCCCGGCCCAGCGCAGGCCACCGACGACTTCGTCCTCACGGTAGGCACGCACGCTTTCGAGGAACGAGCGCGGCGCCTGGCCGGGCTCGTCGACCCGGATCCGCTTCAGCATCCGTTGGGACACCGCGTCGAAGCGGCGCTCGATCTCGACCCTTCGCCCGTCGATCTCGTGGCTTTCCCGCTCCTTGAGATTCGCCAGGGCGTGGTCGAGATTCATCAGGTCGATGAGAAATCCGCCTCCCGGCGCGAGCACGCGCGCGATCTCCTCGAGGACGTGGAAGTTCTCGCGCTCGCTCTCGAAGTAGCCGAACGAGGTGAAGAAGTTGAGCACCCAGTCGAAGGCTCCGGCGGCAAACGGCAAGCGGCGCATGTCGCCGCGTACCCGCGCGAGATCCGGGCTCTTGCCGAGCAAGGTCAGCGAGAGATCGACTCCGCAGACGGCGAAGCCACGCCGGGCAAGCGCCGTGCTGTGCCGGCCCGCGCCGCAGGCCAGATCCAGGACGCGCCGCGGTCGCCGCGGCGCCAGGACCGACGCGACGAAGTCGATGTGCCGATCGGCCTCACCGGCATCGCGGTGCGCGTAGAGCTCGAGATACTCCTCGCCGAACCAGTCGCGGTACCAGGCCACGGGGCGATCATAGCGGGTGCGTCGCTGCTTCTCGGTTGCCGCTGCCGCCAGGGGCAGCCGCAAGCGTCTATGCTCTGTGGAGATGAGCCGCCGGGACGAACTGCCGCGCGCGCCGGTCAAGCGCGCCTTCGTTGCCGCCTTCCTCCTCCACACCCTGGCGCTTGCCTGGATCTGGACGCGCTACGGGCAGGGGGCTCGCGGCGGCTTGGTCGTCTGGATGGATCTGCCCTGGTCGCTCGCCTACCTCGGCAAGAGCGGCCGCACCCTGCTGACCTGGAGCTCCCTCGTCGGCGGAGCCTGGTGGGGCTTTCTCGGTGCCCTCTTCGCCCGGCTGCTCGGGCGCCTGGCCCATCGGACCCGGGCCACTGGCCGTTAGAATGCGCGGCGCCATGCTGCGCCTCGGCAACCTGCAGATCGACCCGCCGCTCGTCCTCGCTCCGATGGCCGGGGTGACGGACCGCGATTTCCGCCTCATCGTGCGCCGAATCGGCGGCGTCGGGCTGGTGACCATGGAGTTCATCGCCTCGCGGGCGCTCGTGCGCGGCATCCAGAAGACGCTCGACCTGATGACGTTCGTCGAGGAGGAGCGACCGATCTCGATCCAGATCTACGGCTCCGATCCCGAGACGATGGCCGAGGCGGCGCGACAGGTCGAAGCGATGGGCGCCGACGTCTGCGACATCAACATGGGCTGCCCAGCCAACAAGGTGCTCAAGGGGTGCTCCGGCTGCGCGCTGATGGGTGACCTCGAGCTGGCGACGCAGATCATCGCCACCGTACGCCGCGCGATCGCCATTCCGCTCACCGTGAAGTTCCGCCTGGGTCTCGACCAGCCGAGGCGAAATTTTCTCGAGCTCGGCCGGATCTGCGAGGACAACGGCGCTCAGGCCGTGGCGCTCCACGCCCGCACCGCACGGCAGATGTTCGGCGGCGACGCCCGCGAGCAATGGGGAGAGATCGCCCGCCTCAAGGAGGCACTGACGATTCCGGTGCTCGGCAATGGCGACGTGCAGACGCCCGAGGACGCCGCGCGGATGTTCGCCGAAACCGGCTGCGACGGCGTGATGATCGGCCGCGCCGCGACGAAGAACCCGTGGATCTTCCTGCAGACGGCCCGTCATCTCGCGGGTCAGAGCTGGGCGGAGCCCACGCTCGCCGACCGGCGAGACCTCATTCTCAGGCACCTCCGTCTCGTGGCCGAGCGCGAAGAGTCCACGTTCGCTCTCCACAAGCTCAAGAAGTTCACCGGCTGGTACACGCATGGCCTGCCGAATGGACGCCATCTCCGGCAGAGGCTGCAGACGCTCGCCGATGTGCCGACGCTGCTTGCCGCGGTCGAGGGGTTCTTCGACGAGCACGAGGCGGCGGCATAGCGCGGTGAGCTCGCCGGCTGCGATTCCCCCGCTCTGCGCCCTCGGCGAGTCGGTGCTGCCGGTTGCCGAGGCACGGATCTCGCCGCTGGACCGCGGGTTTCTGTTCGGCGACGGCGTCTACGAGACGATGAAGGTTCTCGCCGGGCGCCCGCTCTTCCTGCGGCAGCACCTCGCCCGGCTCGACGCGAGCCTCGCCGGCCTGGCGATCCCCCAACCGCGCCGCCTCGTCGAGACGACCCACGCCCTGCTCGCCGCCACCGGCCGCTTTGACGGCTCGCTCTATGTGCAGGTCACGCGCGGCGCGTTCGCCACTCGGCAGCACCGGCCGCCGACCGAGGGAGAGCCGACCCTGTTCGTGCTCCCCGCTCAGATCGCTTTCCCCGATCTTGCGACGGCGACCGGGTGGTCGGCGATTTCGCGGCCGGACTGGCGTTGGCGGCGCGGCGACCTCAAGAGCACCTCGCTTGCCGCGGCGGTTCTCGGCAATCTCGAAGTGGCGCGGGCCGGGGTGGACGAAATCCTGTGGATCGGCGACGGCGGCGAGCTGCGCGAAGGCGGCCACACGAACCTGTTCGTCCGTCGAGGCGATCGCCTCGAGACCCATCCGCTCGGCACCACGGTGTTGCCGGGGGTCACTCGGGCTTGCCTGCTCGAGCTTGCCGGCGACTTGGAGATTCCGGTTGTCGAGCGCACGCCGCGGATCGCCGAGCTCGCGAGTTGGCGCGAGGCGTTCGTCTGCGGCACCCTCACCGGCGTGCGCGGGATCGTGAGCCTCGACGGCCATTCGGTCGGCGGCGGGGTGGTGGGCGAGTGGACCCGCGCGCTCGCCGTCGCCCTCGCCGATCGCGAACAGGAGGAGGCTCGCCGATGAGTCGCGAGACTTTGGATCTCGACCTGCCGGAAGATCCGACGGCTTTCCTCGCCGAGCTTGCCGCGGAGGTCGCCGCGTGGGGCGGCGAGTGGCGCGCCGACGACGACGGGCGCGGCGGGCAGCTTGCCCTGCCGGTCGTGTACGGCTTGAAACGCGGCGTTCAGATCGGTCGCGTCGACCTTTCGATCGCGTCGGGTCGCACCCAGCTTCACTGGCGCTGCGAGCGGAGTGATCTGGACGTCCATCGCTCGGCCGTTGCCGTGCTGGTCGTCGCGGCCGCGGCGCTCCTTCCAGCGCTCGCCTGGCCGTTTCACCCGCCGCTGCTCGCGCTGTTGCCGTTCGGCGCCGTCACCGGCCTCATCGCCTGGTGGGCGGTGATCTCGAAGCTCCACTCGAGCGGACCGCGCGAGCTCTTCGAGGCCGTCGGCAAGCGCCTGGCAGCGGCAGCTGCAGCGACGGAGTGATACGCTCCGCCGTCCTCCCGGGAATGCGCTGCACGCACGCGCCGTTCTAGGAGGTGAGCGTCATCGTCTCCGAGCCCATCCGGTCGGTCCCGCTGCGCTCGCGGTTCTTTCACAATTGCAGCAACTGGGGGCGTACCGGCTTCGACGGGGAACAAAGCGGTTCGAGGGTGCGTGTCGAGCTTGCGCTCGTAAAACGGCAAATCACAACTGCCAACGACAACTTCGCACTGGCGGCTTAATTGACCGCCACGTCCTGACCATGGGCCCGATTCACGACACGGGTCAGGGCGCCGCTTAAGTGAATCGAACGATGGGGGTGGTCCCGTCCCCCATCGGGATCGTCACCACGGGACTGGCGCCTGCGTGGGAGGCCCTCTTCCACAGCGCAGGGGCGATGACCTGAAACGAGGGACACACACGTAGATGCTCTCGGGACGCGTTTTCCGGACGTGGGTTCGACTCCCACCGCCTCCACCAACCCCTTTTTCTCGAGCCGAGTCTCCCCGACTCGGCTTTCGTTTTCTTCCGCCGGACCGGTTCTCTCGGACCGCGCCCGGTCCGCCGCTCGATCGGGATCCCCGAACTAGAATCCCGCCTGAATCCAGGCCGCAGGCCCCCGTCCTGCCGTCCACGTAGAAGGAGCGTTCCTCGATGATGCCGACCTTGCGTCACCTTGTCTGCGTTCTCGCGGTCTCGGCACTGGGCACGACGGGCGCGGCGCGTGGTCAGGGCGCTGGGCAGGCTCCGGTCGTCGGGCCCGACCGGCCGGATCTCGCCGACGGGATCCAGATCGTCCCGCTCGGTCATTGGCAGGTCGAGGGCGGAACGACGCTCCTCCGCAGCGGCGATACCGATGTCCTCACCCTCGGCGAGGTGATGCTCCGCATCCCCTGGAGCGAACGGCTCGAGAGCCGCCTGCAGGTTCTCAACGTCGCCGTCGCCTCCGGGGCGGAGCACGGGCACGGCATCCTCGACCCGTCGGTCGACCTGAAGTGGAAGCTCTTCGATTCCTCCTCGACCGATTTCGGGCTCGTCCTCGGCTCGTCGCTCCCTCTGGGGGAGAAGGGCTATCGTTCTCCGCACCTCCAGCCTTACGCCACCTTGGCTCTCGACCGGGTCCTCTCCGACCGCGTGTCGCTCACGGTGAACCTCGGGGGAGCATCCGTTTCCGCGGACGACGAGACGCTCCGCGTTCTCTCGGGTGGCGTCTCGGTCGCCATCCAGGCAACCTCCCGGCTGACCGGCTTCATCGAGGGGTTCGGCTGGAATCGGACCGAGCCCGGCGGACCCGGCGAGCAGGTGCTCGATGGCGGCCTGCAGTTTCTCGTCAACGACCGATTGATGGTGGATGCCCGCCTCGGCTTCGCCTTCGGCCGAACGGCCCCGGACGGATTCGCCGGAATCGGATTGGCGCTGCTGTTCTGAGGGTCCCCGCGCCGGGTGCTCGCTGCGACGACGATTCGGCGAGGCCGGAACGACGAAAGCCCGCCTCCCGACTGGCATCGGGACGCGGGCTTCGGTACCGGGCGATTCGTTGACGCTGGCGCGACCGCATCCCCACCGCCGGAATGAAGGCTCGGCAGGATGGCACCTTGGGCGCCCCGCCCAGGTTGCCGGGCCCGGCCTGACTGCTCGGCGGCGGGCCTCTCTCGATGCGATTCCAGGGTAGCACCCTTCGGCCCGGGGGGCTCCCTCGAATCGGCTGACGCTCTCGGCAACTCCCGTCCTAGAATCGACCCGCGCCCCGGCCCGGGGCGGCGTGCGCTCGACGGACGTCCGGAAGTGGCCCCGCGAGGGGTGCCTGGAGCGGTCCCGCTGCCGTCCGGTGGCTTGCGGAGCGTCTCCGCGCCGAGGAGCTCTCACATGCCGTTCAATCTGCGCAATCGCCACTTCCTGACGATTCACGACTTCACCGCCAAAGAGGTTCACTACCTGCTCGATCTCGCGCGCGACCTCAAGCGCGCCAAGTACGCCCGCACGGAGCGCCAGCACCTGGTGGGCAAGAACATCGCCCTGATCTTCGAGAAGGACTCGACCCGGACTCGCTGTGCGTTCGAGGTCGCCTGCTTCGACCAGGGAGCCAACGTCACCTACCTTGGCCCCTCCGGCTCGCAGATCGGCAAGAAGGAGTCGATGAAGGACACGGCCCGCGTGCTCGGGCGGATGTACGACGCCATCGAATACCGAGGCTACGGCCAGCGGCTGGTCGAGGAGTTGGCGACCTGGTCCGGGGTGCCGGTCTACAACGGCCTGACCGACGAGTTCCACCCGACCCAGATCCTCGCCGACCTGCTGACGATGGTCGAGCATGCCGAGAAGCCGCTCACCCAGATCTCCTACGCCTATCTCGGCGACGCGCGAAACAACATGGGCAACACGCTGATGCTGGCCGGCGCACTGATGGGAATGGATGTGCGCCTCGCCGCGCCGAAGCACCTCTGGCCCGAGGCGTCGCTGATCGCCAAGGCGCGCGAGCTGGCCGGCGTCTCCCATGGCAAGGTCACGCTGACCGAAAGTCCCACGGAGGCGGTCGCGGGCGTGGACTTCGTTCACACGGACGTCTGGGTCTCGATGGGCGAGCCCGACTCGGTCTGGGCCGAGCGGATCCAGTTGCTGAAGCCCTACCGCGTGGATGCCGCGCTCATGGA
The DNA here is from genome assembly GCA_016699405.1 of Holophagales bacterium. Classification (NCBI taxonomy): domain Bacteria; kingdom Pseudomonadati; phylum Acidobacteriota; class Holophagae; order Holophagales; species Holophagales bacterium. The sequence goes on from CP064972.1 coordinate 862,552, forward strand.
GGCTACCGGCAACCCGCGCGCGAAGTTCATGCACTGCCTCCCGTCGTTCCACAACCGTGAGACGAAGATCGGCGAGGAGATCTTCCAGAAGTTCGGTCTCGAGTCGATGGAGGTCACCGACGACGTGTTCGAGTCACCCGCCTCCGTCGTCTTCGACCAGGCGGAGAATCGTGTTCACACGATCAAGGCGGTCCTCGTCGCGACGCTCGCCGACTGACCGACCGCGCCGGCGGCCATCGTCGAGCCGCGACGCGACGCCTGCGTCAGTCGCCGAAGTAGGTGGCAAACGCCGGCGCGAGAGCGACCACGGGCGCGAGCAGCGCGGCCCCGTCGTCGACCTGCAGGAGCCCGAAGGCCAGAGCGAAGAGGGCGAGCGCTTCGGCGTCGGTGGCCGGTTCGATCGCCGGTCCCGGCGGCGTCAGGGCGGCGGCGTGCCGGGCAACCGCTTCGGAGAAGCGTTCGGGGTCGAGGAAGGTGCGTTCTTCGACGACGCGCTGCGCCGGCTCGATCACCAGATCGTGAACGTGGGATCCGGCCGGGGTTCCAAGCAACCAGCCGTACATCGCTTCGTGGAACGACGGCAGGAGAAGGTCGCCCCGGGGTGTGGTGACCGCGGCCCGAGCCGCCGGGTTGTCGAGCGCCGCGCGAAGCTGTTCGGCGCGACCGGTCAGCGCGGCGCGGATTCCCAAGGTGGCGAGGACCTTCTTGGCCGTCAGGTCGGCGCGAAACTGCTTGTAGAGACGGCCGACGGCCTCGGCGGAGAGTCCCGGCGGAAGAGCGCCCCCTGCGATCCGCGGCGCATAGCGTCCGGGAGTTGTCGAAGCGGTGGTGGCAGCGGGTGAGTCGGCCATGGTCCCTTTCGTCGGCAGCGTGGATTCGCGTCGGTCTCGCCACCCCGTTCCCGACGACTCGCGCGTGAATCGGCGGCGGCCTCCGGCGGGCGAGTATTTCATCGCCGCGCCCGGGTTCGTCAGCCCACTATTCGGGGCGATCGCAGTCTCCCCAGACCTCGACCCGCGCGAAGCTCCCCCCGACGGGATCGCGGATCGCTCGCCGTTCGAAGCGGACGAGCTCACCCGGAGCCAGGAGCTGGCGAAAGGTGGCGTCCGGGACGACGGCCAGCGCCTGGGCCAGCTTGCCGTCGGCGCGATAGAGCCCGATGACCGCTCGCGGTGACCGGCAGCCCGCCGGGCCGTCGTTGCGGATCGCACCGGCGACTGTCCAAGCCCCGCTGTCGGAGCGCTCGGTGGTCGCGTTGTCGATCGCCATGTGGGTCGGCGGCGCCGGGCAGGCTTTGGCGCTTGCCCGCAGCCGGTGGGTGACGGGATCCGCCCCCCCGAGTTGGCGGCGGTCGCGCAGGTAGACGAACGGCGCCAGCTCGCCGGGAGCGAGCCAGGTGCGTTCGGCATACACCCCGTCTGGTCCCGGTTTGCCGCGACGGGTCCGGGTCAGGGTGACGATGGAATCGACGGCGATCGGCTTGTTGTCGGCGTCGAGAAGGTCCACTTCGATCCGAGGCGAGCAGAGCCAGCGGCTCGTGCCGTTCCGCAGCTCACCCGCGATGCGGAGGAATCCGTGGCCATCGTCGTAGGTCGTTTCGCCTTCGACGATCTCGGGGGGCGGCGCCGCACCGCGCGCCAGGGCAGCCCAGCCGAACCCGAGAACCAAGGCCGCGGCCGAAAGGAGAGCGACTCGCTTCATGGGCCGAAGTCTATCGTCCCGGCCTCGGATGACTCCCCCGACGCCCGACACCGCGGTACGATCGCTCCATCCCCTCAACTTCCTGGAGGCTGCCGATGCCCGATGCCGCCCGCCGAACGTCTCTCTTGGTTCGATCGCTGGTCGCCGCGCTCTTCTGCTCCGCGACGCTCTCGGCCTCTCCCCCGGCGGTGGCGAACCGCGCCATCGCTCCTGGGCTACCGACGCCCGACACGATTGCGTCTCGGAGTGGCGACCGCAACCTGCTCTTGCTGCGGGTCGGGGTCTTCGACCCGGCGCACGAGTCGCTCGACTTCGCCTCGGTGGGCGTTGCCGAGGCCCGCTCGACGCGCTTTGGCATCGTGCAATTGCGCCCCGGGTTCCCGGCGGCCAAGGCCGAGCTCGAGGCGCTCGGGGTCGAACTGCTGCGCTATCTGCCGAACGACGCCTACCAGGTCCGTTGGAACCCTGCCAGCCGCGCCTTGGCGGCGGCTCACCCGGCCGTTCGCGCGACACTCGACTACGTCGCCGGCTTCAAGATCGCGCCCGAGCTCTGGGAGGGGCCCGGCTTCGAGCCGGGCGACCGCCTCACGGTCGTCGCCTTCCGAGGCGAGAGGCTCGCGCCGATCGCCGAGAAGCTGCTTGCCGCCTTTCCCGGAGCGCATCGCACCCACTCGATGCCTGAAGCGCCGGAACCGCGACTTCGATTCCAGGTGCCCTACGAGGATGTGCCGGCGTTCGTTCGCGCCGCTGCCGCATTGGAGGAGGTCTCGTGGATCGAGCCGTGGATCTGGCCCGAGTTGCACAACGACACCTCGATCTCGCCGATCCAGAACAACAGCACGACCGGTACGCCGATCTGGGATCAGGATCTGATCGGCACGGGCCAGATCGTGGCGGTTTCGGATTCCGGTCTCGACCGCAACCAGTGCTGGTTCACTCAGTACAACAACGGAGCAACGACGAATACCGAGATCACCGACGCGGAGAACACCATCCCGCCGGCCGTGGGGACCACGTGGCCGGCTCGCAAGGTCTTCGCGTACTGGGTCGTCCCCGGCGCGTCGCCCTACGACGACAATCAGGTCTGTACGACCTCGTCGACGTCGTTCCACGGGACGCATACCACCGGCACCGTGCTGGGTGACCGCGGTGTCGTCTCGACGCCGACCAATCCGTCCTTCACCGCGTCGGAACGCGATGGGATGGCGCCGAATGCGCAGATTCTCTTCCAGGATCTCGGCAACGACAGCACCGGCTGCCTGGCCGGGACGGCTGGCGACACCTCGCTGATCTTCGAGCAGGCCAATGCTGCTGGAGCGCGGATCCACTCCAACAGTTGGGGCTCCGCCACCGGGGGTGCCTACGGAGCCAGTGACCAGGAAGCGGACGCGGCCGCCTGGCGACTCGAGGACTCGCTGATCGTCTTTTCCGCCGGCAACTCGGGCAGCGGGACGAACACCATCGGCTCACCCGGCAACGCGAAGAGCGTCGTGACCGTCGGTGCGCTCGGTCACGCGAATTCGACGACCGTCGCCTCGTTTTCGAGCCGCGGCCCGACGGACGACGCCCGCACCAAGCCCGACATCATGGCACCGGGGAGCTCCGTGATCTCCGCGCAGGGCGACGACACCGACACCGGCACGCAGTGTCCGACGAACGGTCAGTCGCTGTCGGGCACCTCGATGGCGTGCCCGACCGTCGCCGGCGGCGCCGCGCTCGCCCGGCAGTACTTCAGCGACGGCTTCTACCCCTCGGGGGCACGCACCGCCACGGACGTTCGGTCGCCGTCGGGCGCTCTGCTCAAGGCTGTCCTGCTCAACGGCACGCGCGATATCGCCAGCATGCCGAACAACAACTACGGCTGGGGCCGCATCTGGCTCGACAACAACCTCTACTTCTCGAACGTCGCCAACCATCGCCGGCTGCGTGTCTGGTCGTTGCCGAACTCCGCCGGGCTCGCCACGGGTCAGACCGCGACCTACTCGATCAACGTTCCTGCCGGCGCCGAGCTTCGTGTCACCCTTGCCTGGTTCGACCCCTACGCCACGCTCGGTGCGGCGGTGACGCTGGTCAACAACCTCGACCTCGAGGTCCTCGGACCCGGCGGTACCTATCTCGGCAACGTCTTCTCCGCAGGCGGTTCGGTCACCGGAGGGACGGCCGACGCGCGCAACACGGTCGAGCAGGTTCGACTCACCGCCCCGACCGCCGGCGTCTACACGATTACCGTGAAGGGCACGAGCGTTCCCGGCAACGGTGACGCCGCGACGAACCGCCAGGGCTTCGGCCTGGCCGCGTCGTTCGGCAACTGCGCCGGAACGGTGGCCTCGGCCCCGACCGCGCCAGCCGCCGCGCCCAACCCGACGGCCGGGATCAACCTCTCCTGGACCGGGGCGGCCGGAGCTTCGAGCTACTCGATCTATCGTGCCGCCGGAACGTGCGGCGGAGCCGCGGCGAGCGACTTCCAGATGGTCGGGACCTCGAGCGGCACCTCGTTCACCGACACCCGCGCGCAGGGTGGCTTCAGTTACGCGTACAAGATCCGCGGGGCCGACGGCTGTGCCGAGGGGCCGCTTTCCACCTGCGTCGAGTCGACCGCCACGGGCGCCTGCGATCTCACTCCCACCTTCGACGAAACCGGCGTGACGATCGCCGACGGCGCCAGCATCGACTGCGGCATCGATCTCAACTGGACCGCGGCGACCTCGAACTGCCCGCTTGCGCCGACGGTGACCTACAACGTCTACCGTTCGACCCAGTACAACTTCACGCCGTCGGTGGCCAATCGCATCGCGAGCGGAGTGACCGGAACCAGCTTCGCGGACACGAGCGCGGAGTCGCTGACGAACTACTTCTACGTGGTCAAGGCCCAGGACAGCGCGACGCCTCCGAACGAGTCGGTGAAGGTCCGGCGAGTGAAGGGAACGGCCAGCAGTGGGTCTACGGTCGCCGGGACATTCGCCGATGGCGCCGATTCGCCTTCGTTCCTGCAGCTCGAGGATCCCTGGCAGATCACGGCGGCCCAGGCCTCTGCGGGCACCTTGAGCTATCACAACGCCGGAGACACCGGGACTTACCTCGCCGACACCTGCGCGTCGATCGTGACCCCGGCCATTCTCCTGACGGGAACCCCCGCGGTCCTCTCGTACGCGGCCCGTTGGAATCTCGAAGATCAGTGGGACGGTGTGGTGGTGGAGATCTCGGTCAACGGCGGGGCCTGGACCGACCTTCCGCCGACCGGCGGCTATCCGAGCAGCTTCGCGCAGACGGGCGCGCCGCCGATCAACGCCTGTGGCTACGCCGCCTCGCAGGGTGCCTTCAGCGGCAGCTCCTCGAATCTCTTCGTCTCCAAGACGAGCACGCTGTCGGCGAATCCGGGGGATTCGGTGCGGATCCGCTGGCGCTTCTCGTCCGACCCGGGGACGGAGGAGGCGGGGTTCTTCCTCGACGCGGTCACCTTGACGAACGCCAGCGTCGCCCAGCCGTGCAGCCAGCTTCTGGATGACGGTTTCGAGACCGGCAGCCTGAGTCGCTGGACTTCCTAGCGGTTGGCGTTGCCGCCAGGCGAAGGAGCGGTGCCGGGAGCTCGGCACCGCTCCTCCTGGCGCGAACGTGACCTTCCGTTCCCGTCGGCGGCGAGCGCCGCGGCCAGGCTCTTGTCGTAGGGTGGGCGAAGGACTCCGGCTTCGGTGATGATCGCCGCGATCAGGTCGTGTGGCGTGACGTCGAAGGCGAAGTTGAGCCCTGAGGTCTCCCGCGGCGTGAGCCGGATGCCGCCGATCTCCTCGACCTCGATTCCGCACCGCTCCTCGATCGGGATCGCCGTCCCGTTCGGAATCCGCCGATCGACGGTGGATCGCGGCGCCGCGACATAGAACGGAACTCCGTGCCGGGCCGCCAGGGCGGCAACCGTGTAGGTCCCGATCTTGTTGGCGGTATCGCCGTTGGCCGCGATGCGATCGGCACCCACGACCACGCCGGTGACGAGCCCGCGCGACATCAGCGCGCCCACGCTGGAGTCCGTGACCAGTCGATGGGGAATACCCAGGCGGCCGAGCTCCCAGGAGGTGAGGCGTGCGCCCTGAAGCAGCGGCCTCGTTTCGTCGACGAAGACGCGCTCGACCTTTCCAGCCAGCCACGCCGCACGAATGACGCCCAGGGCGGTGCCGAAGCCCCCGGTGGCGAGGGCCCCGGCGTTGCAGTGGGTGAGCAGATGCTCCCGTTCGCCGAAGAGCCCGGCTCCATGGTCTCCCATGGCTTTGCAGGCGGCTCGGTCTTCGTGCTCGATTCGCTGCGCTTCGGTGAGCAGCGCCGCGGCCAGGCCGGCATCGGGGGCGAGTTGGAGGACTGCCGCTTGCCGATCGAGTGCCCACCGGAGATTGACCGCCGTCGGTCGCGTCGCGTCGAGGCGAGGGATCGCCGCGGCGGCGGCGGTTCGCCCGCCGGACGCGGCCGCGATGGCCACGCCGTAGGCCGCAGCGATTCCGATGGCCGGCGCCCCACGCACGGCGAGTCGGACGATCGCTTCGGCGAGGTCGTCGACGGAGCGGACTTCCAGCCAGCGTTCTTCGTGCGGCAATCGGGTTTGGTCGAGCAGGGAGAGCGCGCCGTTGGCCCAGCGCAAGGGGACAACCTCGTCTGGAGCGAGATGCGCCGTCATTTCATGGTTCTCGCAGCTGGCGGACCGTTGCCGGCGCCCAGGGCGGCCGGGGCGTTCAGAAATTGGTGTCGTCGAGCGAGATCGCGACGCCCTCGTCGACGTCGTCGGAGAAGACGGCGTTCTTGTCGAGGCTGGCGGCGATCCACTCCAGGAAGCGCGCCTCCCCGTGTTTCACCGGGAAGGCGAGGATCTCGGGAAGCTCGTAGTTGTGGAGCTCGCGGATGGCGGTCTCGACAGCCGCATACTCCTCGGCTCGGGTCTTGATGATGAGAAGGTACTCGCTGTCTTTGCAGATCTTCCCTTCCCACCGGTAGACCGAGCGCACGCCGCCGACGATGTTCACGCAGGCCGCGTGCCGCCGCGCGACGAGCTCGCGCGCCAGCAGGTTCGCCTGCTCCTCGTTGCCCACCGTCGTGATGACCACCAGCGCTTGCACGGGCGGAACCGTACTCCAACGTATCGCAGGCCGTCAATTCGCGGCCGCGCCCGGCGTCGCCCGCCTCGGTCGCGCCGGCTCATCGCCAGACCTCGAGCACCGCGTCGTAGAGGAGGACGTAGGTTCGTCCGGTTCGGCCGTAGACGCGCACGGCCGCGAGGTGGTGTCGTCCGTCGGTGAGGTAGATCGTGCCCGGAGTGGAGTCGCCGAGCGGGCCGAACGAAGCGATGTCCGACGAGTTGAAGCGAATCGGATCTTCCAAGCGTTCGAGTCGGTGCCCGAGGTCGCCCGGATCGCGCGGCGCGAGACCCGGCGGAAAGCCGAATCCGACGCCGCCGCCGAAGTGGGTCAGCTCGTGGAGCGGCTCCATCGCCGGGTCGGTCCCGGTGGCGATGTCGTCGCTCCGCACGCCGTCGCCATCGCCGTCTCGGTAAACGCCGAAGCGAACAGAGCCGTCCGTTCGCGGATAGAGCTTCACGCCGACGTGGGTCGAGTAGCGAACGGCGAGGAGCCGGGCGTGCGCCAGGGCTGCGCGAATCTCTCCCGCGGCCAATCGGACCTTCGACTTTCCTGCGGCCCGCAGCAACGGCGGCGTCGAGAGGAGGAGGAGGAGCGTGGCGATCGCGACGGTGAAGAGGAGGTCGATCAGGGTGAATCCGCGGGCGGATCGCATGGGGGTGTGTCCTCGCACGGGGAGGCGGACGAAGGGGCGAGACGCGCTCGCCCCTCCGCCCGCCCGGAGCTCATCGCGAGGTCTCGGTCTTGGCCGGGCGCGGGACGCGCACCTTCTCTCCGAGGGTGGTATTGCCGCTGGTGACGACGTAGGGCTTGAGGAGCTCGAAGCTCTTCTCCCCGATCCCGCGGACCAGGAGGAGGTCGGTCGGCGCCTTGAAGGGACCGTTCTGGTCGCGGTGCTCGATGATGCGCTGCGCCAGGGCCGGTCCGACCCGAGGCAGGAGCTGCAGCTGCTCGGCGCTCGCCGTGTTGACGTTGATCACCTTGGCCTCGGCGGCGAAGGAGGGCGCTGCGACGAGGAGGAGGGCGACCGCGAGGAGGGCGGCGGCGGCACGGTGGAGCGGGTTGCGGGACGAGATGATCATGGCTTCGTTTCCTTTCGTGGTGGCGCGACTCGATGAGGGTCGCGCGTTGGTTGGTTCGGCTCTTGTTGTTGTCGCGCTTCGTTTGCTGCTGGTTGGCCGCTGGGCGGCTCGCTGACGTTTCCCTGGCGCTTTCGGGTCTCGACCGTTCGTTCACCTCCCCGGGTTCGTTTCGCCTTCGCCGGGGGACAATCCAAGTTCGTTGCCAACCGCGCTCGCGCGCGGTAAGCGATTGGAAAAGAAAGAGTTGCTGGACCTGCGTACGCGGTCGCGGAGAGGCGAGGCGACAGAGGTTTCTGACGGTTTCGCCGAGATCAGGACTCTGGAGGTCGCCGATGAGCCCGCCGGGATTGAGTTTGCGGTGGGCGTCAGAGGATTCTGACGATTGCAGAATGTTCGAACGCCCTTCGGCCAAAGGGGCGCCGCGGGGTGGTGGTTTCGGTTAGATTTCGCCCGCCATGGCTGATGATTCTCCCGTTCGCCGTTCGACGGTTCGCGAGTACTTCGAGGCACTGCTGATCGCCGCGATCTTTCTCGGGTTCACCAATACCTTCGTGGTAAAGACGTTCTTCATTCCGAGCGGATCGATGGAAAACACCCTGCTCGTGGGCGACCATCTGTTCGTCAACCGCTTCATCTACGCTGGCGCACCGACCGCTTTCGAACGCGCGATCCTCCCGCTTCGCACCCCACGACGGGGGGACATCGTCATTTTTCGCTCCCCAGAGCGGCCGACGGTGGACCTGGTGAAGCGGTGCGTCGCTCTCCCGGGCGATACCGTGCAGATCGTGAACAAGGAGCTCTTCATCAACGGGACTCGCGTCCCCGACGCCGGGGTGGCGCAACACAGCGATCCCCGTGTTTTTCCGGATCGGCCCACGCTCCCCGATCAGGTGCGGCTGCGCGATCAGTTCGGCCCGTTCAAGGTGCCGGAGGGGCGGTATTTCTGCCTCGGCGACAACCGGGACCACTCCTACGACTCCCGGTTCTGGGGCACCGTGCCCAGCCACTACTTGAAGGGGCGGGCACTCTTCATCTACTGGTCTTTCGGCGGGGGGACCTCCGACGGGAGCTGGAAGAGCGTCGGCGCAAAGGCCAGGGAAGCTGCGCAGACGGCGCTCGGCTTCTTCTCCGAAACGCGCTGGGGACGGACCTTCAAGGTCGTGCGCTGAGGGGGATACCCGGGAGGGCGGACTCTTGTCGCGCGCCACCTCCCGCCTGAGCTAGACTCGCGGCTCGTAACGCCGAGGAGGACGACGAGGATGACGCGTCGACGGTTCGAAGCCGGTGAAGGGAAGATCGGCTGCATCTTCTGGACGCTGGTGGTGGTGGCCCTGGCGATCGTCGGGTGGAAGATGATCCCGGTGAAGATTGCGACGTCCGAGCTTTACGACTACATGGTGGAGCAGGCCAAGTGGGCCGCCACCTCGAAGCCCGAGCAACTGCAGAAGGGGATCGTCGCCGAGGCGAAGCGATTGGACCTTCCGGTCGAAAGCGAGGACGTCCGCGTGGTCTCCGACGGGAGTCGGATCAAGATGAGCGCACGATTCACCGTGCCGATCGACTTCCCGTTCCGGACCTACAACTGGGAGTTCAATCTCGAGGTCGATCGACCGATCTTCTCGTTCTAGACCGGCGCAGCCTGCAGCAGATCGCGCCGAAGGGGCCCGTTCCCGTGGGAGCGGGCCTTCTTCTTTTGGGGCGGGAGTACCTACGTGCGGGGCGCCGCCGCCTCGATTTCGCGCGAGAAGGCGGCGAGGGCGTCATCGAGGTTCGCGGCACGAGTGAGGGGCCGCCCGACAACCAGCAGGTCGGCCCCCGCAGCCAAGGCCGCGCCGGGGGTCGCCACACGGCGCTGGTCGCCACGATCCCCCTCGGGCAAGCGAATTCCCGGCGTCACGATGCGAAACGGCCGGGGCAAGGTTGCGCGAAGGGCTGCGGCCTCGAGGGGCGAGCTGACGACCCCAGCACATCCGGCATCTCGTGCCAGGCGAGCCCACGCGAGAGCGCGCTCGGTCGGGGCTCCCGGAAGGCCGAGCGCGGCGAGCTCGGCGGCATCCAGATGCGTCAGAACCGTGACCGCCAAGAGCTGAAGACCGCTCCCGGCGCGCTCCGCCGCCTCGGCGGCGGCAGCGAGCATCGCCGGGCCACCTCCGGCATGAATCGTCAGTAGCTCGGCTCCGAGATCGCTTGCCGAGGCGACGGCCCCGGCGACGGTGTTGGGGATGTCGTGGAGCTTGAGGTCGAGAAAGACTCGGCCCCCCGCCTCCTGGGCCCTCGCCACCGCTCGGGGACCCCATCGGACGTAGGACTCGAGACCGACCTTGAGGAATCCGACGCGTCTCGCCAGGCGGTCGCACCAGTGTTCGAAGGTGGGCCATTCCGGTGTGTCGAGGGCCACGGCGAGCTGCTCGATCGGTCGGTCTTGCGGGTTCATCGATAGCCCTCAGGAAGCTGAACCGCTCCCACTACGTCGGCCAGCTTCGGAATCCCTTGGTCGGCAAGCAGTCGGCGCAGGTCGCCGAGGATCCGTTCTGGCGCCGATGGCTCGCGAAACAGGGCGGTGCCGATCTGCACCGCCGAGGCTCCCGCCAGGACGAATTCGAGGACGTCTTCCGCGCTTTCGATCCCGCCGATTCCGACCACCGGCAGGCCCACCGCGCGCGCGACGTCGAAGACGACGCGCAGGGCGATCGGCTTGATGGCTGGTCCCGAGAGCCCGCCCTTGACCGTGGCGAGTCGCGGCCTCCGGGTTCTGACGTCGATCGCCATTCCGAGGACCGTGTTGATGGCAGAGAGGATATCCGCCCCACCGGATCGAGCGGCCTGCCCGAGCTCCGCCGGTCGGGTCACGTTCGGAGAGAGCTTGACCAGGATCGGCTTGGAGGTGGTCGCTCGAACCGCGCGCACGAGGGTCTCGAGAATCGGCGGATCCTGGCCGAACTCGAGCCCACCCTTCTGGACGTTGGGGCAGGAGACGTTGAGCTCGATGCCGGCGACACTGGCGACCCGATCCAAGCGGGCCGCGAGTCGGACGTACTCGTCGATCGTCGTGCCGAAGACGTTGACCAGGACCCGCGGTGGGAAGTGGCCGAGCCCCGGAAGGACGTCGGCCAGAAAGCGCTCGACTCCGATGTTCTGGAGCCCGATCGAGTTGAGCATTCCGCCTCGGGTTTCGGCGATTCGGGGCGGCGGATTCCCGCGACGCGGTTCGAGCGACAGCCCTTTGGTGACGATGGCGCCGAGACTGGAGAGATCGCAGAGGTGTGAGAACTCGAGTCCGTAGCCGAAAGTGCCGCTGGCGGTCATCAGCGGGTTGGCGAGCGCGATCGGACCGAGTTGGATGCTCAGGTCGACATCGGACTCCGCGATGCGACTCACCACGCCACCTCGTCGAAACGGAAGACGGGGCCGTCGGTACAGCAGAGCAGATAGCGATCGCCCGGGGTGCGGATGGCACAGCCAAGGCAGGCCCCGAAGCCGCATCCCATCGGCGATTCGAGCGCCGCCTCTCCCGGGACTCCGTGACGAGACCCGATCGCCGCCAGGCAGGCCAGGAGCCCATGGGGTCCACAACTGTAGATGCGAGTGTAGCGGCGTTCCGCACATGCACGTTCGAGCGGCACGGTTACCAGTCCCCGCTCACCGAGGCTCCCATCTTCAGTTGTCAGGATGAGATTGCCGCGGCCGCGAGCGAGGAGGTGGGCGAAGGCCTCGCGGCGCGGGAGATCGACCGCTGATCGGCCGCCATAGTAGAGATCGAACGGCTGCTCCTTGCCGAGGAGGGCCTTGGCGAGCAAGAAGAGCGGGGCCGACCCGATCCCTCCGGCCACTAGGGCGACCCGCCCCTCCGAGCCGAGCGAGAAGCCGTGCCCGAGCGGTCCGAGGACCCAGAGGGGATCTCCTGGACGGGCAGCGGCCAGCTGCTGGGTTCCGCTTCCGACGACCTTGGCGAGGAGGGTGAGCCGGCCGTCCGCGCCGGAGCGCGCGGCGTCGTGGACCGAAAAGGCTCGGCGCAGAAACGGTTGTAGTCCGTCGCCCACCCGGACCATGACGAATTGACCGGGCTGAACCTCCGTCCGCTCCGCGGGGACGCGGAGGGTCAGGCTGAAGTAGGGTAGGGGATGGTGATCGACCGTTTCGACAACGGCCTGATAGTCGGCGGACTCCATCGACGGGAATCACTCTAACAAAGGCCAATTCAACGCTCCAGGCGGGGTCATGTCCAGGATGCGACTCTCCCTTCTCGCTCGTGCGGGGCAGCTCGCGCTCGTGGCGCTCCTGCCCGGCCTGCTGGCTGGGATTCACTTCACTGGACTGCTGCTGTTTCTCAACCCCGGACTGCAACTCCGTGGAATGGTCCTGGTGCGTGGAACTCTCCTGTTCGGCACCGCCGCCGGCCTCGGTTTTCTCGCACTCTTGCTGTCCGTGCGCTGGTTTCGGACGCGAGCCGGTCGTTTTCGAAGCATGCCGTGGACGATTACCTTCGTCTGCACGCTGGCGGCGCTCGGCGCCGGGTTCAATGCCTCGCGCTTCGCCTTCTACCTGCCGTCCGCGGTCAACGACCAGCTCATCAAGGCCGCAGTGTGGCTCGGTCTGGCGGCGATTCTCGGTTTCTACACCTCCTTGCTTCACTCCCTGCATCGACGGCGGTACGGGGTGCGGAGCCGATCCCTGTTCGTGGTGATTGCTGTTGCCTCGATCTTTGCCGTCCTCGAGCGCCGACAGGCTGTTCATCCGAGCCTCTTCAATCCGCCGCGACTCGCGGATGTTCACCCGGATCACGGCCTACAGACGCTGGTGCTGATCCTCCCGGGTGCCTCGCTCGATCTCATCCTTCCGCTTGCTGAGCAGGGAAACCTGCCCTTCCTCGCCTCCGTCCTCCATGGCGGTAGCCTCGGCCGGCTATCGACGATTCCCCCGGAGAGGGTCCCGTCCTCGTGGGCAAGCCTGGTCACCGGGAAGCTCCCTTTCCGCCATGGGGTCGTCGACCGCGCCCTCTGGGAGGCACCGCTGCTCGGGTCCGGCGTCGAGCTGCGCCTTCTTCCCGCCGGCACCTCGGACCTACTCTCGGCGCTGGGCGTTTGCCGGCCGCGCCCGATCGACTCGGGTGCACTGCTCGCGCTCCCGCTGTGGGGTTCGCTCTCGCGAGTCGGTCTGCAGGTGGCGACAGTAGACGTCCCTTTCGTTTCCGGGGCCGGATCCGAGGTCCGATGGGCGCTCGACGAGCGAGCCTTCACGACCGGCGAGGCGGGAGCCGACGACCCACTCGCCGTACTGGCACGTCGACTCGAGGTCTCGCCGCGGGATATCCCCGAGGATGTCCGGGAGGGGATCGGCTCCGAGGCCCTCCTGGGCGCGCTTGCCGGGGATCTCTGGCGGCGAGACGTCGGCGCGCGGCTCCTCGGTGAGCGGCCTGACCTGGACGTCCTGGTGATTCGACTTCCGGGGCTGGAAGCGGCGGGACTGGGGAATTTCGGCGGTTTCCAGGCTGCCCAAGTCGAGGGGTCGCGGGCGAGGAGGGCGCGTGAGGCGGCGGGGCGTCTCACGTCGTATGCCGAGCAGGTTGACCGGATGCTCGGCAGCCTGTGGGCCGCCTCGACTCGACCCGATCACCTGCTGATCGTCGCCTCGCCCTACGGCATCGGCGCTCCGTCGCGGGGACGTCGACTCTTCGGAGAGCTGTTTCGGCAACCCGCGCTCGCCGGCGAGCTCGGCCGGGGCGAGGATGGGTTGCTGCTCGCGTTTGGGCGGGGCATCCGCGCGGGCGTCGAAGCCCGGGGAGCGCGGGTCGTCGATCTCGCGCCGAGCCTCTACTATGCCCTCGGGTTGCCGATCCCGCGCGATCTCGACGGGCGCGTCCTGACCGAGCTCTTCGAGCCGGGATTCCTTGCCAGCCACCCGCTGACGTTCGTTCCGTCGTTCGAGACACTCGAGGCCGGAGCCCCCGATCCGGGCTTCAGCGGCCGGTAGGTGCCGGTAAACGAGCCAGGACCTTGGGCTGCGCGGTCTCCGCGGAGACCGCAGGGCGGTTCATCCGGCAGTTGCCTTCGAAGATCGCGCCATCATCGACGACGAGTGAGGGCGTCTCGATGTCCGCGGTGACGCGTCCGCCAGGGCCGATCTCCACACGGCGTGAGGCGCGGATCAGCCCGCGAACGGTCCCGGTGATCATCGCCCGGCCGACCTTGATCTCGCCTTCGACCTCGCCCTTCTCGCCGACGACCAAGTCCCCTTCGGAGATCACCTGACCGGTGAGCTTCCCTTCGATGCGAAATGTCTGCTCGAAGTGCAGCTCCCCCTGCATGTGGCTCCCCGCATCGAGGAATCCGTTGAGCTCGCCGTGCGAGCCGCGCCCGAGAAAGCTCATCGCCGACTCCCTTGCTGCATCAGGAGATCGAAGAGGCGCATGAGCTCCTCTTCGGAGTGAAAGTGGATCCTGACCGATCCGCCCTTGCCCCGACGGGCGATCTCGACCTTGGCCTGAAGGCGCTGGGTCAAGCGCTCCGCGGCGGCGGCCGCGTTTGCCTCGGGCTCAGGAGCGGCGCGCCTCCGCGCTCGGGGCTCCGCGACATCCGGCTGCACGAGAGCCTCGATCTGACGGGCGGAGAGCCCGTCACGAACGGCGCGCTGCGCCAGCTCGAGCTGGCGGCTTGCCGGTTCGAGCCCGACGAGCGGACGTGCTTGTCCGGCGGAGAGCTCTCCCGCGCGGAGGAGATCGAGAATCTCCGGAGGAAGCCGAAGGAGCCGGATCACGTTACTGATGGCCGCGCGGCTCCGTCCGACGCGCAGCGCAATCTGCTCCTGCGTCTGACCGAAGCTCTCGTGGAGGGCCCGGAAGGCCTCCGCCTCCTCGACGGGATTCAGGTCCGCTCGCTGGAGGTTCTCGACGAGGGCAAGCTCCAGGAGCTCCTGGTCGCCGGCAACCTCTCGGACGACGACGGGGACCTTGGCCAGGCCGGCGCGCTGAGCAGCCCGCCAGCGCCGTTCGCCGGCCACGATCGTGTAAGTTCCCCCGCCATCGGGCCGGACGACGAGGGGCTGGATCACCCCCTGGGCTCGGATCGAGGCCGCGAGCTCGTCAAGCCCCTCGTCGAGAAATTGGCTTCGGGGCTGGAATCGGTTCGGCCGCAGGCTGGCGACCTCGATGCTCTTGACCCCCTCCTCGGGGCGCAAGAGGGAGTCCAGGCCCCGACCGAGGCCGCGCTTCTTGTGGTCACTCAAGCGATTCGCCCCAGGTGCTCGCGCGCGAGGGCCAGGTAGGCCTCCGCGCCGCGGCTCTTGATGTCGTATTGGAAGATCGGTGTGCCGTGGCTCGGGGCCTCGGCAAGGCGGATATTGCGTGGGATCACGGTCTCGAAAAGCTGTCCGGGGAAGTGGCGCTGGATTTCCTGCTGAACGTCCCGGGAGAGGTTGGTGCGCTCGTCGAACATCGTGAGGACGATCCCGGCGATCTCGAGCGTTCGATTCAGTCGGCCCTGCACCCGCCGGATGGTGGCGACCAGCTCACTGATGCCCTCGAGAGCGAAGTACTCCCCCTGGAGGGGGACGATGACGCCGTCGGCGGCGGTCAATGCCAGGACCGTCAGATGGCCGAGCGAGGGCGGGCAGTCGATGAGGATCGTGTCGTAGGAATCGGCCTGCGGGGCAAGCGCCTCGCGGAGTCGAGTTTCCCAACCCTCCAGGCCGACGAACTCGACCTCGACACCGACGAGGTTGCGCTCCGAGGGGACGAGATCCAGGTGGGGAAAGCCGCTTGGCCGAATCGTCTCGGCGAGCGTCGCTTGACCCGACAGGACGTCATAGAGCTGGTGGCCGTCGACCCGACAGCCGAGCCCGCGGGTGGCATTGCCCTGCGGATCGCAGTCCACCAGCAGGACCCGGCGCTCCAAGGCGGCCAGCGCGGCACCGAAGTTGATGGCCGTGGTGGTCTTCCCGACCCCCCCTTTTTGATTGGCGATAGCGAGGGTGCGAGTCATCGGGGACCTCTCGGAGTCTCCCGATGGTAGCGCCGCAGCCATCGGCGCTCGCTTCCCGGGAGACGGTGGGCCTCGACCAGACGAAAGTCCGGCATGAAATCGGGCGCGTCCTCCCCGGTCCAGAGGAGTAGGGACGCGTCGTCCAAGAGAGAAGATGCCAGGGTGGTCAGCATCGCGGGCGAGATCCGGAGAGCCCTCGCGGTGACGATGGCGACACGGCCAGGGAGTTCCGGTTGGTGAGCGGCGCCGACTGTAGCACGCAGGCAATGACAGGACAATTCGGCCCGCCGCGCTGCCGCATTGAGGAACGCCCACTTGCGCTCGCGCGCTTCAACCAATGTCACCGCGAGGTCCGGGCGGGCGGCGGCGATCACCAAGCCGGGAAAACCCGCACCGGACCCCAGGTCGAGCAAGGCCCCGGGGCCGGCCGGGAGCAACGGCAGCGCGGCCAGGGACTCCGCATAGTGACGCTCGAACAGTTCGGAACCGAACGCGGGCCCGACAAGCGAGACCACCCCCGCCCAACGGACGAGCTCTTCATGGTGGGCGTGGAGGGAGCGCATCGAACGCTCGGCGATCGGTTCGACCAGAAGCGGCGCCAACTGAAGAGCGAACCGCTCGAAGGGGAGGGAACGGAGGGGAGCGCCCATCAAACGCCGCTCAACCCCAAACGACAGTGTTCCACGTGACACCCGACGGTGAAACAATCCACCCAGGAGGTTCCACGTGACACCCGACGGTGAAACAACCGATCTCGCCCACTTTCACGAAGGACTCCTCGTTGGCCTCCTGATCGGAGAGGGCCACTTCGGGGGAGACGGGCGGCAGCCTCAGGTCACTCTGCGAATGCACACTCGCCACGCCAAACTCTTCAACTGGCTGGAGACGACCTTTCCGGGCAGCAAGACCTACGGGCCCTATCACCACGGCGGCCGCTCCTACTATCAGTGGATGGCCCGCGGCGACTTCCTCCGCTCCACCCTCATTCCCATCCTCGAGCGCCGCATGCGCCCAGACCTCGACGAGGACGCCTACTCCCGGTACCTCGCCATGCGCACGCGCTACGAGCTCTGAACGCTCTCGCCCAGCCGCAAGCGGATCTCGATCCGCCGCTCCCGACCCTCCCCGCGACTCTCTGTCACCAGATCGACCTCTTCCGCGAGGGCCAAGTGAATCACCCGCCGGTCCCGCGATGGGAGCGGGTCGAGCTCCACCGCCCGGCCGGTCCTCCGGACCGCCTGCGCAGCGGCCAGCGCCAGGGACCGCAATTCACCCTCCCGCTCATCCCGCCCACCGGGCGGATCGATCGCCAACGGGATCGACTCTCCGCCATCCGTGCTCGCCATCCTCTTCACCAGCATCTCGAGCGCCTCGAACGGCTCCGGTCCCCGCTCCGCCAGCCATGTCGCGTCCGTCCCTTCGAGACGCACCTGAACTCTGCCGCGCCCCACCCGGGCATCGACCTCGACCGCCAGACCGGCCAGTCGCAAGAGGGTCTCCGCTGCGCCGCGGACTGCGGCCACATGCTCCTCTCCCGGCTCAGCGACTTCCGGCCGCCGACCCTCTCTTCCCACGCCACTCTCCGGGCGCGCTCGACGTTCCAACGGCGGGCGCTCTTCGCGCCCCCGCCCTGGAGAGACCGCCCTTTCCCGCGCAACCGGCTCAGCCGCGCGGGGCGGAACCGCCCCCACCCTGGGCACCGCAGGGGACGTCCCCCCGGAACCACCCTCGCGCCGCGGAGCGCCTGGATCGATTTCGATCACGACCCCCCGCGCTTTGTGAGTGAAACCGTGCCGCTTCTCGCGCTGCTGATAGGCCAATTCCTCGGGCGGCAGATGAAAATGCCGGGAAGCGGCCATGAGCGCCTGGGCCAGCGTCGACCCCGAAAAAAACCGCCGCTCGTCGCTATTCATCTTCCCTTCTCCCCGCGCCCTCTTCCGCTGCTGCTAGCCGGCGCCGTGGCGGGCCGCACAGCGTTGTAGATCAGCTGTTGGCCGATCGTCAGAACGTTGTTCACCAACCAGTACAACACCAGGCCACTGGCAAACCCCAACGAGAACACCGTGAAGATGATCGGGAAGGCCTGCATCATCCGCCGCTGGAAGGGGTCGCCAGCCGACGGCGTCAGCCGCTGCTGCAGCACCTGCGTCACACCCATCAGAATCGGCAACACATAGTACGGATCCGGAGCGGTCAGATCGCGGATCCAGCCGATCCATGGGGCGTGCCAGAGCTCGACCGCGTTCGACAGCAGATTGTAGAAGGCGAAGAACACGGGCACCTGGAGCAGCATCGGCAGGCAACCGCCCGCAGGATTGACCCCCTCGGTCTTGTACAGCGCCATGATCTCTTCGTTCATCTGGCGCTGCGCCTCCGGATTCGCTCGACCCTTGCTGTCCCGCAGCTTCGGACGAGCCTTTTCGCGAATGGCCTGAATCTTCGGGTTCAAGCGCTGCATCTTCTGCATCGACGAGAACGCCGAGAGCGTCAGCGGCAGCAGCAGAACCTTGAGCAGACCGGTCATCAGGACGATCGACCAACCGTAGTTCTCGACGACATGGGCGTGAATCCACTGCAGCCCGTAGAGAAGCGGGCGCGCCAGAAAGCCCCACATCCCCCACCGGACGGTCTTCTCGAAACCGTACGGCATCGCCGCCAGGTGGTCGTACTGCTTCGCTCCCCAGAAGGTGAGAAGCGACAGTCGATCTCCCTTCGCCATCAACCGCAACCGCAGATCTCGCGGCCACTTCTCCTGCTCCTTGCTCAACTCGGCCGGAAGGTTCACGGCCTCCCAGACCCCTTCTTTCCCTCCCGGCTTGAGCACCACCGGATCCAACGCCGCACCCGCCACGGGCCCCTGGGGTATGGCCGCCGAGAGGAAATACGTATCCTCGAGCCCCACCCAACCCAGCGACTCGCCGCCGACGACCTTCGACTCCTTCGCGTCCGCGGGGGCCACGGTGACCAGCGTCCCGCCGCTCAGCCAGCTACCTGACCGCCGCTCGAACCGACTCCCGAGCTCCTTCGCGGAGAGGTCGCGAAGCCCTGGTCCCAGCGACACCCCCCATGGGCCGCCGCAGCGGCACTCCACCTCGACCGCGAGCAGACCGTCCGCCCGGAAGCGAAATCTCTTCTCGACGACTCCGGAGGCTCCGCGGTAGCGGAACACGACCCCTCGCTCCTTGCCGTCGCCGATGCTCTCCGCAACGAACAATGCTTCGTCGGCCGGGAGCGGCGCACCCGAAGCGCCTACAAGACCGAAGGGAAAGGGCCCCCTCTCCCGCCGCTGAACCAGTTCGATCCCGCCGGCAATCCCTTCGAGATCGCTCCGGAGCCGAAGCGACTCGAGCACCGCCCCACGATTCGAAAAGATCGCAACGAGGTCCTCGGTCTCGACCGTGACCTTCTCCTCCGCCGACGCTGCCAGCGGGGGAAGCTCGGACACCGCCACCGTCCTCTCCGGCGCGGGTACCGGGGCGGGGGCCGGAACCGTCGCCGTGGCGGTGGCCACCGCAGCTGCCTCTGCCGTTCGTGCCGGCCGCGCCGGTTGCGCAGCCTCCGGCGGCGGGAACAAGTACTGCCAACCCAGCAGGACCGCCAACGACAGCAGGGCCGCGAGGAACAAACGCCGATTGTCCAAAGGAACCTCTCCAGCTCGAAGTCAGATTCGTCCCGCCGCGCGCGGCAGGATCAGGGGAGATCGACCCCTCCGGGATGGAGCGGGTGGCAACGCGCGATGCGCGCTGCACTCCGCCCGAGACCACCGACGAGACCGTGCTTCAGCAGGGAAACCCGGGAAAACTCCGAACAGGTCGGAGTGAAGCGGCAAGCGCGCGGAAGCAGCGGGGAGATTCGCCGCTTGTACGCCATCAACAGCGCGGCGAGCCCACGCGCGATCACCGGCGAATCCGCCGCCGACCGACCTCGACCAGGAGCCGCTCGAAGTCGTCGCGAAACGCCTCGAATCTTGCGGGCGCGGTACCCGCTTTGAAATGCACCACAAGATCGCAAGCGCCCAGAGCAGGGCGAGCGACCGACCGCCGGAAAACCTCGCGCGCCCACCGCTTCAACCGGTGACGGGTGACCGAGTCGCCAACCTTCCGTGACGCGGTCACACCGACCCGAGAGCGCTCGGCCTCGCCCGCCAACCAGTGAAGGGTAAAGCCTCCGGCATGCAGTCGCCGCCCTTCGCGATAGCAGCGCTCGAACTCGGGGCGGAGGCGCAGGCGCGCCGTCCGCGGCAGCCGCTCGTCGACCGCCGCCCGCGGCAACTCGGCCATCACACCGTCAGGCGCTTCCGACCCTTACGCCGACGCCGCGCGAGGACCGCCTGCCCGTCCCGCGTGCTCATCCGCTTCAGAAACCCGTGAGTCCGCTTCCGGCGCCGCTTGTTCGGCTGGAACGTCCGCTTCACGTCGAACCACCTTTCTACTCGAACCGCCCGGACCACTCCCGGGGATGAAAAGTCGAGTTGGCGGAGAGGGTGGGATTCGAACCCACGGTACCCTTGCAGGTACAACGGTTTTCGAGACCGCCCCGATCGACCACTCCGGCACCTCTCCGGTCTCTCCTCAACTCGATATCAATCCAGGCCGACGCACGAGACCATCGGATCCCGCCGCGAAGACCTGGCCACAACTTCTGGCGGAGAGGATGGGATTCGAACCCACGGTAGAGTTTCCCCTACACACGATTTCCAGTCGTGCACCTTCGACCGCTCGGTCACCTCTCCGTCCTGACAAAGAACCTAGCCCGTCCGCAGCGCCGCAAAAAACCGCTTCAACTGCGCTGCGCACTCGGCCTCGCAAACACCTGCCACCACCTCCAGCCGGTGGTTGAGCCGCTCGTCCTGAACCAAGTTTCCAAGCGTCCCACAGTATCCAGCCTTCGGGTCCCACGCACCAAACACCAACCGCTCGACCCGACTGGCGACCAGCGCACCCGCACACATCGCGCAAGGCTCGAGGGTCACGAAAAGCGAACAACCGACGAGTCGCCAACTTCCGAGCCGGTTGGCGGCGAGCCGAATCGCCAACAACTCTGCATGCCCCAGCGGGTCCTGGTCGACCTCCCGCCGGTTGTGCGCCTGGCTCAGAACCTCGCCACCACGCACGACGACGGCACCGACGGGCACATCTCCCAATCGGCTCGCCTTCTCGGCTTCCGCCAGGGCCAATTCCATCCATTCGTGGTCATTCATTGCCGCCCGGCCCTGCGGAACGGCGGATTGTAGCGCACCCCTGCCCTGCGAACCAAGCCCTCCCGGCGGCTGCCACCTTTACACTCGCCCGCCACGGCACTACGATGCGCCCGCAGCGATCGACGGAGGGCTCGGGTCCTGTGCACCGGCCGGTTCCGAACCTCGTCAGGCCCGGAAGGGAGCAGCGATAAGGTCTTCGCGCCGGGTGCCGCAGATCGGCCGGAGCCCTCCGTCGACCGCTGCTCAAGCCCTTCACCCCATGGCCTACCAAGTTCTCGCCCGCAAGTGGCGCCCGCAAGACTTCGCGACGCTGATCGGTCAGGCGCCCGTCGTCACCGCCCTGCGCAATGCCCTCCAAGAGGGCCGGATCGCCCAGGCCTACCTCTTCGCCGGCATCCGCGGGGTCGGCAAGACCACCGTCGCCCGCGTCTTCGCGAAGGCTCTGAATTGCGAGCGCGGTCCGGCGAACGGACCGTGCAACGACTGCCTGCCCTGCCGAGAGATCACCGCCGGCGCCGATCTCGACGTCCTCGAAATCGACGCGGCCACCTATTCGAAAGTCGAGCAGATCCGCGAGCTCACCGAGAGCTTGCGCTACGGCCCGAGCCGCGACCGCTTCAAGGTCGTCGTTCTCGACGAGGTCCACCGCCTTTCCCGTCAGGCCTTCGACGCCCTGCTCAAGATCGTCGAAGAGCCGCCTCCGCACCTCGTTTTCATCTTCGCCACCACCGAGATCGACGCTGTCCCGGCGACCATCCTCTCCCGCTGCCAGGAGTTCCATTTCCGCCGCGTCTCCGCCCAAGAGGTCGCCGACCACCTCGCCACGCTCTGTCACCAGGAGGAGATCGAGGCCTCCTCGGTGGCCTTGCGCCTCATCGCCCGCGCCGGCGAAGGCAGCGTGCGCGATGCCGTCGCTCTCCTCGACCAGCTGGCGACCTTCGGCGGCAAGAGGATCTCCGACGAGGACGCCGCGCGACTTCTCGGGGGCCTCGACACCGCCCTCTTCCATCGACTCCTCGTCGCGGTCGTCGACGGGGATCCGGTCTCGGTCCTCGCCGCCAGCGCCCGCGTCGCCGAAGAGGGGTGGGACCCGCGCCAGGTCTTCGCTCATTTCCTCGCCTACTGCCGTGACGCCGTCCGCCTCGCCCTGGGCACCAAGCCGGAGGATGTCGACCTCCCGCTCGACGAGTCGCAACAGCTCGCCGCCCTCGCCCGGCGCGCCGGCTACGAGAACCTCTTGCGCGTTCTCCACCTGCTCATCCAGGCGGAACCCACCGTGCGCCGAAGCGACTCCGGCAGCCTCGCCTGCGAAGTCGCGTGGCTGCGGGCCGCGGAGCTCCCGAAGCTCCTCGATCTCGAGGCGGTTCTTGCCGGGCGCAATGTCGAGACTCCGAAGGCTCCGCCGCCGATCCCGCGCCCGGGCCCTCGCCCAGCGCCAACCGACGCCGCAAGGCCTCTCTCCACACTCCAAGCGGCCGCACCGGGACCCGCAACGACTCCGCCGATCGAGTTCCGCCCCGCCCCGGAGCCACCGAAGCCCGCAGCCGCCGACGATGGCGGCGTCCGTCGCTTCCTCGAGGAGCTTTCGAAGCGCCGCCCGAGCCTCGCCGCCCAGGTCGAGAACGCCTCGCATCTTCGTCTCGACGGCCGAACTCTCGTTCTCTCGGTCGAGCCCGGAGAAGACCTGATCGTCGCGGGACTCAACCGGGACGCCAATCGCCGTCTCCTCGAGGAGGCTGCGACTGCGGTCTGGGGCGAGGGAGCCGCTTGGCGCGTGGAGACGGCTCCCTCGAGTGCGAGTCCAGCGCGCCGACCCGCGAACCCCGGGGCGTCCGGCGTCCCGCCCACCCCCACCCCTGAGCTTGCCCAGGCCGCCCAACACCCTGCCGTCCAGGCCGTTCTCGAGATCTTCGGCGGACGCGTGGCGAATGTTGACGCCGACGAACCTTCGGAAGGACCGCGATGAACATCCAGAAATTGATGCGACAGGCCCAGGAGATGCAGGAGCGGATGCAGCGCGAGCTCGCCGAGCTCGAGGTCGAGGCGTCGGTTGGTGGCGGCATGGTGACCGTCCGCATGAGCGGGCACAAGAACCTGCTCGCCGTCCGGATCGACGCCGAAGTGCTCGATCCGGCGGACCCCGGAATGCTCCAGGACCTCATCCTCGCGGCGGTCAACGAGGCCGGGCGCAAGGTCGACGAGGCCATGCAAAGCCGACTCGGCGCCTTCTCCGGCGGCATGCCCGGAATGCTCGGCTGATCGACGTCCGATGAGCTCGGCCGACCCGCTCGCCCGACTCGTCGGAGAGCTCTCGCGTCTTCCCGGGATCGGACCCAAAACCGCGACACGCCTCGCGCACCACCTCCTCCGCGTCTCCGCTGGGCAGGCGCGTGAGCTCGCTGCCGCGATCACCGAGGTCAAAGAGCAGCTCTTTCACTGCTCCACCTGCAACGCCATCACCGCCGTCGATCCCTGCCGCTTCTGCTCGGACCCGGATCGCGACCGCACGCGACTCTGTGTCGTCGAGGAGCCCTTCAACCTCCAGCCGCTCGAGCGCACTGGCGAATATCACGGTCTCTACCACGTCCTGCTCGGCGCACTCTCCCCGCAGCGCGGCATCGGTCCAGCGGATCTCGCCATCGACCAGCTTTTGGCGCGACTCGAAGGCGTCGACGAGGTCGTGCTCGCAACCAACCCGAACGTCGAGGGCGAGGCCACCGCGCTCTACCTCGCCCGACTGCTGCGTGGCCGGGTCGATCGTGTCACGCGACTCGCTTTCGGGATGCCGGTCGGCGGCGACATCGAGTTCACCGACGAGGTCACTCTCGCCAGGTCGCTTGCCGGCCGGCGGGAGGTCTAGGCTCCGTGGCCCGCCTCACCCGAGGCGACCTTCTCCCCCGCCTCCTCACCGACGCGCCGGGTCCCCGTTCCCGACGACTCTCGCAACGCCTCGGGGTTGCGGAGGCTCCCGGAATCAACACCCTCGGGGCCGGCCTCTCGAGCCTCGTCTGGGAGGAGGCACGCGGGAGCAATGTCCTCGACGTCGACGGAAACCGCTTCGTCGACCTGACCTCCGGGTTCGGCGTCGCCGCAGTCGGACACCGTCATCCGGCCGTCGTCGCCGCCGTCCGCCGCCAGTCCGGGCGTCTACTTCATGGCCTCGCGGATGTTCACCCGCACCGCCTGCGCATCGACCTCGCCGAGCGACTCTCGGCCCTCGCACCCGTCGACGACCCCACGGTCTACTTCGCCGTCTCTGGTGCCGACGCTCTCGAAGTCGCCCTCAAGACCGCCATCCTCGCGACCGGCCACCAGCGGATCCTGGCGTTCACGCCCTCCTACCACGGGCTGACGCTCGGCGCGCTCGCACTCTCGTCTCGCGAGGCCTTTCGCCTGCCCTTCGCCCACCACCTCTCGCGCACCGTCGAGCGGCTTCCTTTCGGCGCGCCACTCGCCGACCTCACGACGCGCCTCGACGACGGACCACCCTTCGCCGCCGTCGTCGTCGAGCCGATCGTCGGGCGAGAAGGCATCCTCCTTCCACCGACCGGATGGCTGTCGGCACTGTCGAGGCTCTGCCGGGCGAGGGGTACCCTCCTCGTCGCAGACGAGGTCTTCACGGGCTTCGGGAGAACAGGAGCCCTCTTCGCGGTCGAAGACGAGACGGTACGACCCGATCTCCTCGCCTGCGGCAAAGCCCTCGGCGGCGGGCTACCGATCGCCGCGGTGATCGGCCGGCGAGAGTTGATGGCAGCCTGGAACCGCGGCGGCGAGGCCCTCCACACCGGGACCTTCGTCGCCCACCCGCTGGCGTGCGCCGCGGCTCTCGCGACCCTCGGCGTGCTCGACCAGGAGGCTCTCCCGCAGCGCGCCGCTCGGCTCGGCCGTGCGATCGGTCCGCGCCTTGCCGCTTGGCCCTCTCGTTTTGCCGCCGTCCACGAAATCCGCGGGCGTGGCCTCGTCTGGGGCGTCGAGCTCCACTCCCATGCAGGTGCCGCGCATGCCGTCTCCGAGGCGCTCGCCCGCGGTGTTCTCTGGCTTGCCGGGGGCCCCGAAGGACGCGTTGCCCAGATCGTGCCACCCCTCGTCATCAGCGAACGTCAGCTCTCCGACGCTCTCGATCGTCTCGAGACGGTCCTCGCCGGCCTCCCCGGCCCGGCGAGCTGACGCGGCCTCGCCGCAAGCTAGCGCAAGGCGGAGAAGAATCGCGCCGGCCGCGGACGGTAACCCCGCTCGTAGTCGAGCGAGGCCACCACGGCGACCGCCCGCCCCAGGATGTTCGCCCGCGGCACCGCTCCGAACCAGCGCGAGTCGCGGCTGCGATCCCGGTTGTCACCCATCATGAAGTAGCTCCCCGCAGGCACCACGACGGGGCCGAAACTGCTCCGCTCCGAGCCGCGCTCGCCGACCAGCACGGGGTGGGCGGATGCCCCCATCGTCTCGAGCAGAAGGCGCGACGAGCCGATTGCCGACCCATCGTCGCCGGCAATCGATCCCGGCCCGAGTGGCGAATAGGCAGCCCAGGCCCCATTGATCGAGAGCCGGTTGGCCGAGAGCAGGAGCCGATCGCCGGGGACCCCGACGACCCGCTTGACGAGACGCTCTCCCGTCTCCGGCGACGTGAACACGACGACGTCTCCCCGACGGGGCTCCGCCCACTCGGCGAGATGACGGTGGGTGAACGGAACCTTGAGGTCATAGGCCCGCCGGTCGACAAAGACCCGATCCCCTTCGAGAATCGTCGGCTTCATCGAACCCGTCGGCACGTCGTTCCAGTCGGCCACGGCCGAGCGGAATGCCGAGAGGAACATCACCATCGCGAGGAGTGGCCGAATCCACTCACGCCACAGTGCGGCCAGGCGACTCGTTGGCCGATCTGGCACTGATTCGGGAGGTGTCACGAGGGAAACCGCGTCGTTTTCGCTCACGTCCCGCCTAGAATGCAATCTCAATGCCTCCCGTCGAGCACTTCAAGATCGCCTTCATCGGCACGCATGGCGTCGGCAAGACGACGCTCTGCTACGGCCTCGCCGCTCGCCTGAAAGCGCGCGACATCTCGCTGGAGATCGTCCACGAGGTCGCCCGCCGTTGCCCCCTTCCCATCAACGAGGCGACCACCGTCGCCGCCCAGGCCTGGATCCTCCACACGCAGATCGCCGAAGAGCTCGTTGCGGCGGCGCGCTATCCGGTCGTGCTGTGCGACCGAAGCGTGCTCGACAACTACGTCTACCTCCTCCTCGCCGCCGGGCGCCAGCAGGGACTCGATGATCTCGTCTCGCACTGGCTGTCGAGTTACGACCTTCTGGTCCACGTGCCGATTGTCGAGGACCCCTCGCCGGACGGCATCCGCGCCTCGGATCCCGCCTTCCAGGAGGCGGTCGAACGTCGGCTGGATCAGGAGTTGGCCTCCCGTTCTCTGCCCGTCCTGGCGCTCGATCCGAGCGACCGCGACGGCTGGCTCGCTCACGCCGAAGCCGAAGTCTTCGCGCGCCTCGCTTCGCCCCAGCTCGAGCTTCTCTGACTTCCGCGATCAACCGGTCGCGGATTCTCCCTTGGCCGGGCGAGCTCGCGACGGAACCTCGCCCACGGGTGTCGCGGCGCGCAGCACCCCGAGCGCGGGATCTCCGGGGTAGATCACCCGCTCGAGAAAGAGGCCCGAAGGCGGTGCCGTCCACTCGGCCGGGTTGAGTGTCGCCGTCCGCGCGTCGTCGGCGAGCAGCGCGGCGAGGGTTCCCGGCGGCAGGTTGCCCGCCGCGACGCGAACCAACGTCCCGACCAGCCGCCGCACCATCTTCCAGAGGAAGTGCGACGCGACGATCCGGATCAGCAGCAGATCCCCGACCTCGGCAACCCGAACCTGCTCGACGACAACCTCCGTGCTGTCCTGGGCTGCCGACCGCTCTGCCAGACGAGCGAAGTCGTGACGCCCCACGGCAGCCTGCGCCTCGCGAGCCAGGCGCTCCCCATCCAGCGCTGCCCGCACCCACCAGACGTGGCGTTTGGCGAAGGCCGTCCGACGGCGAGCCACCTGGTACAGATAGCTTCGCGAGACCGCGGAATGGCGCGCGTGAAAGTCTCGAGCGGCAGGGGAGAGTGCCAACAGGTTGATGTCCGGCGGCAGCGCCTCGTTGACCTGAAAGAGAAGCTCGGAAGGATCCATCGCAACCCGGCAACGAAGGTGAGCGGTCTGGGCCAGCGCGTGGACACCCGCGTCCGTTCGCCCTGCACCGCCCAGGTCGACGGACTCGCCCAGGACGCCCTCGAGGGCGCTCCGCAGCTCGCCCGCCACGGTTCGCGCGTTCTTCTGCTCCTGCCAGCCGCGGTAGCGGGTTCCTTCGTACTCGACGGTGAGGCGATAGGTCGGCATCGTGGGCCCATCTTACCGGCGCTTCGGGAGGCCTGGGGCCGGCGCGCCCCTGTTAGAATCGGCCCACCTTGAAGCGCATCGGCGAAAGCTTGCGTGGGATGCCCCTGTTCTCCCATTTCAGCGACTCCCAGCTCGAGAAGCTCGCCAGCGGGATCGCACGTGTCCGCTACCCTGCCGCTGTCACGGTGGTTAAAGAGGGAGACCCGACACAGGACGCCTACATCGTCGAAAAGGGGCGCGTGCGCATCCAACGCGAGACCCCCTACGGCAAGTTCGCGCTGGCCCAACTCTCGGAAGGCGACCTTTTCGGTGAGGCGAGCTTCGTCGATGCGGTCGCGCGCTCCGGCGATGCCTTCGGCGAGACACCCACAGAGCTTCTCGTTCTGAACCCCGTGGCGATCGCCGCCGTGACCGACAAGGACCAGCGCCTGGCGCTCGCCCTCTTCTGGACCTTCTGGAAGAGCCTCTCCGGGAAGCTCCGACGAACCAACGACAATCTCGGCCGGTTCTTCGGACAGGGCAGCGCCGCCCCGCTTCGACCCTCCGCGCCTTCAGTTCCACCTCCGGGCGAGTTTCACGTCGATCTCTCGACGAAGCGTCACCTCTTCCAGGAGCAGAAGCTCTCGCCGATGGAGATCAACTTCCTGACCTCGCTTTCGCGTGAGCGCAAAGTCGCCCCGGGTGAGGTCCTCTTCCGCGAAGGAGATCCCGGTGACGCCATGTACGTCGTCCTCTCCGGCCGGGTGATGATCAGCAAGTTCATCGCCGGCGCCGGAGAAGAGGCGCTGGCGTTTCTCGACCGGGGTGACTACTTCGGCGAGATGGCGCTCATCGACAATCAGCCGCGGTCGGCCGACGCCAAGGCGCATGAAGGCGGCGCCGTCGTCCTGCGCATCCCGCACGATGTCGTCGAGGGCCTGCTCGATCCCCACAAGGTCTCGTCGCTCCGCCTCCTCCGCCTCCTCGCTTCGCTCGTCTCGAAGCGCCTGCGCGAGCTCGACGACAAGATCGTCGGTTGGTACATCCTCGCTGGCGGATCCGGATCGCTCCCTTCGGGCGTTCAGACCCCCTGAGCCTCAGGCGATCGCCCCTCGACGCCGGACGATCGCCGCCGCCTTCGACACCATCGCCGAAAGAGCTGCTCCCGCGAGTTCTTCACGCGCGAACCACTTCGCCTCCGGGCCGCCGTTTCCCTCCCCTCGCTCGAGCCATCGCCCGCGCGCCAGCTCGACCGTCACGTCGCGGTAGGTGATGGCGTGGCGATACGAACCAAGCCTTCCGCCGAGCTCGAACCGCCCTCCGTACCGGCTCGCGAGTCGGGACTCACTTGCTTCCTCCAAACCCACGGTGGGCAGCTCCCAGATCCCCGCCAGCCACTCTTCGCCCAATGACCGGCGGAAGAGCAGCAAGGCCCCATCCTCTTCGACCCAGACCGACAGCAGTCGCAGAGGCTCCCGCGCTCGCCGCGCCGACTTGACCGGAAAGCGCTCCGGAACGCCAAGCCGGAACCCCTCGCAGTCGCCCGCCACCGGGCACTCGCCGCAAAGCGGACCGCGCGGTCGACAGACTGTCGCCCCGAGCTCCATGAGCGCCTGGTTGGAGTCCCCGGCCGCGCCCTCGACGAGCATCGTCGCAGCCGCCTCTCGGATGCGTCTTCGAACCGCGGCGCGGTCGACCGGCTCCGCGAGGCCGAGCCGCCGCGCCATCACCCTCTCAACATTGCCGTCGACGACGGGCACGCACTCTCCGAAGGCGATGCTCGCCACCGCTGCCGCTGTGTACTCACCCAGACCGGAGAGCTTCAAGAGCTCGGAGGACTCGCGGGGAAAACCGTTGGGACGCGCAACGATCTCCGCGGCCGCGGTGCGGAGCTGGCGGGCTCGGCGGTAGTAGCCCAAGCCGCTCCAGGCGGCGAGAACCTCCTCCTCGCTCGCCGCCGCGAGAGACTCGACGTCCGGGAACCGTTCGAGGAAGCTCTCGTACCGCGGCACCACCGTCGCCACCTGCGTCTGCTGCAGCATGACCTCGGCGACGAGGACGCGGTAGGGATCCCGGTTTCTACGCCACGGGAGATCCCGTTGACGGGACCGATACCAGGAGAGAAGTCGTGATGCCGCGCTCGACACCCGGCCTTCGTATCGCGACCCGGCTGAAAAACCAAGGGCGGGGCTCGTAAGCCCCGCCCTTGGTCTAGGGGGGAGGTCCCGGTCTGTGGTGGGTCGTCTGTGGCTCAACCCCTGTGGAATTAGGGGATTTTGGCGAGTTGTTCGTTGAGGGGTGGAGACCCGTAGGGTCTCGAGGTTTGAGGTGGGATTCCTAAAACTGGAATGCGGGACCTCCCCACGAACCAACTGTGCTGTGCCCATCTCCAACGCAAACCGCGTGCCACCCGTCGCTCAGCCATCCGCCGCCGCTTCTGGCGGCTCGCCCCGAAGAAGTAAGCGTTTTCCCTTCTTTCACTTACGAACCCCGGCCGGTCGCCTCCCTTACCGAATACCTGTTCGGTCACTTTGGCTTACGGCCTCTGCCGACCGTCCCGATCTGGCACGACCACGTCCCCGGGCGATCCACCACACGCTGGCGGGATGCGCCTTTTCCACCCCGTGCTATGCTCGCCAGCCCACCTCGGAGGGACACCGCGCGGGCGCCTCCGCTGCCCCGCTCTTTTTTCCACAATCTGTGGAAATGCTGTGGAGTTCGGCTTTGACGATGATCGAGTCCCCCTGGGAGTTGTTGCGCTCGCGCCTCGCGGAGTTGGTCGACGGCGAGGAGTTCGACACCTGGCTTGCCCCCCTTCAGGCCAGGGTCGACGGTTCGAATCTGCTCCTGCTCGCCCCGAATGCGAGATTCCGTCACACCCTCGAGGAGGAATACCTCGACCTCGTCACCCGCACCTGGCGTGAGGCGCAAGGGGAGACGGCCTCGGTCGCCGTCGAGGTCGAGGAGCGACGCCGGCCTGTCGACTCTCCGGTGCGTCCGGCCCTCAATCCGAAGTACTCCTTCGAGAGCTTCGTCGTCGGCAGCTCGAATCAGTTCGCCCACGCCGCGGCGCGAGCGGTCGGCGAGAGCCCGGCCCACAGCTACAACCCCCTCTTCCTCTACGGAGGCGTCGGACTCGGCAAGACCCACCTGCTGCACGCCATTGGTCACCAGATCGCCAAGCGTCACCCCGAGCTCCGCGTCGCGTACCAGACGGCCGAACAGTTCGTCAACGACCTGATCGCCTCCATCCGCCACAACCGGATGCCCGACTTTCGCGAACGGCAGCGCAGCAGTGACGTGCTCCTGGTCGACGACGTGCAGTTCCTCGCCGGTAAGGAACGCACCCAGGAAGAGTTCTTCCACACCTTCAACACGCTCTACAGCAGCCAGAAGCAGATCATCCTCTCGTCCGATTCCTCGCCGAGGAACATCCCGGCGCTGGAGGAACGGCTACGCTCCCGCTTCGAATGGGGGTTGATTGCCGATATTCAGCCGCCCGACCTCGAAACGAAGGTCGCCATCCTCCGCCGCAAGGCCGAGCAAGACGGCCTGCCGTTGCCCGACGAGGTCGCTCTTTTCATCGCCAGCCAGGTCAAATCGAACATCCGTGAGCTCGAAGGGTTGCTCAACCGCGTCCTCGCCTTCTCTTCCCTGACCGGCCGCGCGCTTTCGCTCGAGCTGACCAAAGAGACCCTTCGCGACATCCTCCCCGAAGAAGGTCGGCGAACGACGGCCGCCGAGATCATCAAGTTCGTCGCCCGCCATTACGGCCTGAAGGTCAGCGAAATCAAGAGCCGCTCGAACGCCAAACAGTTCGCCTTTCCTCGGCAGGTGGCGATGTACCTCTGCAAACAGCTGACCGACCTCTCCTACCCGGAGATCGGTCGACAGTTCAACGACAAGCACCACTCGACGGTCATCTACTCGGTCGAGAAGATCGGTGAGCTTCGCCAGCGGGACGCGGACCTCGACCGCACCATCCACACCTTCATCCAGCACTTCTCCTGAGGCGGCCGTTGCAGCTGTCGAAAAGCTGTGGAGCGCTCCCGGCCAAGCGCACGGCCCGCTCGATTTCCACAGCCGCTCCACACCCTCGTTCCACCTTCGGCGGAGGGGCGAAACTGCTGAATCGACGATTCTTGGCTCGGCTTTCCGCAACGCCGCGGGGAACGGCTGTTAGGGACTGGTCTTTGGGTTATATTTCTCCTTCCTATCGTCGGAGTCGAGCGAATGGAAATCCGCCTCAAGCGAAATGAGTTTCTGGCCGAGCTCCTGCCGATGCAGGGGATCGTCGAACGTCGGACCACGATCCCGGTCCTTTCGCACCTCCTCTTGACCGTTTCCGGCGATCGCCTGCACCTGGCCGCCACCGACCTCGACGTGTCCCTGACCTCCTGGGTCACCGGAGAGGTGCTCTCGGAAGGGGCGATTGCGGTCCAGGCCAAGAAGTTCATCGAGATTGTCCGTTCGGCCCCCGGGGAGGAGATTCGGCTGGCTCGGGAGGACGACCGCTCGCTCGCGATCAATGCGGGCACGGCGCGTTTTCGCATCCACGGACTGCCTGCCAGTGACTTTCCGACCCTCACGACGGTCGACCCGCGGGCCGAGGTCGAGCTGCCGCTCGCCCGTTTTCGCCGGCTGGTCGGCAAGGTCCTTTTTGCCGTCTCCAGCGAGGAGTCGCGATTCCAGCTTTCCGGGGCGCTCTTGCGTCTCAAGCCGGGAGCCGTCGAGTTGGTCGCCACCGATGGTCACCGCTTGGCGCTCATCGAAGCGCCGGTCGCTGCGTCGAAGGCCGAAGACCAAGTGCTGGTACCCCGAAAGGCCCTGCAGGAGATCCTCCGCTTCGAGGGAGAGGAGCTCCTGCGCTTCCGCCGTGGCGAGCACCACCTCGTCTTCTCCGCCGGTCGACGCGACCTGACCTGTCGGATCCTCGAAGGCAGCTTCCCGGACTACGAGCGGGTCATCGGACGACAGAACGACAAGAAAGTCGTGGTTGATCGCCGTACCCTCTCCGACGCCGTCCGCCGCGTCGCGCTCATCACCGGCGAACGTGCTCGTGGCGTTCGGCTCGAATTCGCCCCGGGCGAGCTCACCGTCGTCGCCGCCAATCCGGATCTCGGCGAGGCCAGCGAGACGGTTGCCTGTGAGCTCACCGGCGAGGCGCTGAAGCTCGGGCTCAATCCCGACTACCTCGCCCAGTTCCTCGACGCGATCGAGACGGAGAAGGTCCTCTTCGAGCTCAAGGACGAGAACAGCCAGTGCCTTGGATCGCCGCTCGGCGGCGAGGACGAGCGCTACCTGTGCGTCATCATGCCGATGCGGATCTAGGCGCGAGAGCGTGCTGCAGCGCCTGACGCTTCGCGATTTCCGGAACTTCTCCCAGCTCACGTTCGAACCGGGTCCCGGCGCCCGGTTGTTGCTCGGTCCCAACGGTGCCGGCAAGACCACGGTCCTCGAAGCGGTCTACCTGCTCGCGACCACCCGCAGCTTTCGCACGGCGCAACTCGGCGACTGTTGTCGGCACGGCGCCGCCGGCTTCCATCTCGGCGGAGACGCCGGCGACACCGGCCGGGCTCACCTCGAAGTCGGTTGGGCGCGAGGTGGAGCTCGCCATCGCCGCCTCGACGGCCGGGAGAGCGCCCTTGCCGAGCACCTGGCGGTTCAACCCGTGCTCGCCTGGACGGCGGCGGAGTCAGCGCTCCTCGCCGGCCCGCCGGCAGTTCGCCGCCGCTTCCTCGACCGCGCCCTCATCGCCTGGCGTCCCGCCTCCTTCGCCACGCTGGCGCGCTACGGAAAGGCCCTCGCGGCCAAGAGGGCGCTTCTCGCCGCGGGCGAACGCCTGGGCCTCGACGCCTGGAACGAGCTTCTCGCCAGAGAGGGCGCAGCATTGGCCGCCGGGCGAAGCGACCTCGTCGAAGCGCTCCGGCAGGAGCTGACGCCCCTCATCGCCGAGGCGGGCTTCGCCGATTTCGGCCTGGCTGTGACCTATCGACCGAATCCCGAATCCGCGCTCGAGGGCGAAACGGCACTTCATGCGGCACTCGCCGACGCGACCGAGTGCGAGATCCGACGCGGACTTCCCCTTCTCGGACCCCATCGCGACGAGATCGAGATTCGCATGGAGGAGCACGAGGCGCGACGGGTCGCCTCCGCGGGGGAGCGCAAGGCGCTCGGTCTCTTGCTCCTGGCGGCCCAGGCACGCCTCCTGGCCCGCCGCGGTCGCCGTCCACTCCTGCTGCTCGACGACGCCGACACGGAGCTCGACGCCGCCCGCCTGGCCGCGGTCTGGCGCCCTCTCGCCGCCTCCGAGCAGATCCTTGCCACCTCGAACCGACCGGAGGTCTGGGCCAGCCTGGCGCTCTCCGGAAGCTACCGCGTCGAGGCGGGCACGGTGATTGCCGGGTAGGTGTCGAAGCCGCCTGACGACGCGGTTGAAGTCGTTTATTTTCAAACCATTAGCGCTTGGTCTCCAGGCCGTCTCTCTGATAGGCTCCAACGATTCGAGAACCCCCGATCGTGGGGCAGCTCTTGCCCCTGGTGCGCGACCCCGAGGTAGCACTTGACCAAGCGTCCTGAAGACTCGATTCCGACCCAGCCGAACGCCAGCTACACCGCCGACGACATCAAGGTCCTCAAGGGCCTCGAAGCCGTTCGCAAGCGGCCGGGCATGTACATCGGCGACACCGACGACGGCACCGGGCTGCACCACATGGTGTTCGAAGTCGTCGACAACTCCGTCGACGAAGCCCAGGCCGGCTTCGCCTCCGTCATCGACGTCGTGCTCCACGTCGACAACTCGGTGACCGTCGAAGACGACGGTCGCGGCATTCCCGTCGACCTCCACAAGGGCGAAGGGCGCTCGGCGGCTGAAGTCATCATGACCGAGCTGCACTCCGGCGGAAAGTTCGACAACAACGTCTACAAAGTCTCCGGAGGCCTCCACGGCGTCGGCGTCTCGGTCGTCAACGCGCTATCCGAGCTGCTCGAGCTCGAGATCCGCCGCGAAGGTCAGGTCTGGTTTCAGACCTTCCGGCGCGGCAAGCCCGACGGCGCGATCCAGGCCATCGGCAAGAGCCGCAAGACCGGCACGAAGGTCCGCTTCGTTCCCGACAGCGAGATCTTCACGCACATCGAGTTCAGCTACGACGTGCTCGCCCAGCGGCTGCGCGAGCAGGCGTTCCTCAACCGCGGGATCAAGATCCGCCTGAAGGACGAGCGCACCGACAAGGAGGCGGAGTTCCTCTACGCCGGCGGCATCGCCTCGTTCGTCGAACACCTCAACCGCAACAAGAACACACTCCATCCAAAACCGATCGATTTCGAGGACCGCCGCGTCGAAGCGAGCGTCGAGGAGCGTTGCGAGATCGCGCTCCAGTGGAACGACGGATACGGTGAGCAGATCTACTCGTTCACCAACACGATCAACAACCGCGACGGAGGCACCCACCTCGAAGGCTTCAAGGCGGCGCTCACCCGGACGATCAACAGCTACGCCCAAAGCTCCGGCCTCGCCAAGGCGCTCAAGGAGGTCACCCTCTCGGGCGACGACGTTCGCGAGGGCCTGACCGCCGTCGTCTCGGTGCGGATCCACGACCCGAAGTTCTCCTCCCAGACCAAGGACCGGCTCGTCTCCTCCGAGGTGAAGGGCTGGGTCCAACAGGCGGTGAGCGATCGCCTTGGGACCTTCTTCGAGGAAAACCCGTCGATCGCCAAGAAGATCGTCGAGAAGTGCGTCGACGCCGCACGCGCCCGCGAAGCGGCGCGCAAGGCCCGCGAGCTCACTCGCCGCAAGGGCGCGCTCGAAGGCGGCAACCTTCCCGGCAAGCTCGCCGACTGCTCGGAGCGCAACCCCGAGTTCGCCGAGCTCTTCCTCGTCGAGGGCGACAGCGCGGGTGGTACCGCCAAGCAGGGTCGCGACCGCAAGTTCCAGGCGATCCTCCCGCTGCGCGGCAAGATCCTCAACGTCGAGAAGGCACGTTTCGACAAGATGCTGGGCTCGGAAGAGATCAAGATCATCATCACCGCGCTCGGTACCGGCATCGGCAAAGAGGACTTCGACGTCGGCCGCCTGCGCTACCACAAGCTGATCATCATGTGCGACGCCGACGTCGACGGCTCGCACATTCGCACGCTGATCCTCACCTTCTTCTACCGGCAGATGCGCCAGCTCATCGAGCGCGGCCACCTCTACATCGCCCAGCCGCCGCTCTACAAGGTCGCCGAGGGAAAGCGCGACAGCTACCTCAAGGACGACCGCGAGTACCGCGGCTTTCTCACCGAGCGCGTGCAGGCCCTCTGGGAGCTCAGCCTCGACGACGGCAAGCCGCTGCGCAGCGCCAAGCTCGCCAACTTCGTCGAGCGCGTCGAGTCGTTCCGCGAGCACATGGGCAATCTCGTCACCCGCGGCTTCCCGGAAGATGCGTTGCGGCTGCTCCTCCTGCACGGGATCACCGACAAGAAGTCGCTCGCCGACGCAACCCGCCTCGAAGAGGTGGCGCACCGCCTCGAGGCGTCCGGCTTCCACGGTGTCGCGGTCGGCCAGGATCCCGAGCACGGGACCGGCACGCTCACCTTCTGGTCGCGCCGCGACGGCGTCGAGCGTGAGGTGCACGTCGACTGGGACCTGCTGACCTCGGCCGAGTACCGGGCGCTCGCCGCCAACGGTCCCGGTCTCGAAGCGATCGCCGCGAAGCGTTTCACCCTGCGGCGCGTCGACGAAGGGAAGGCGGCCGGCGAGACCCGCGAGGTCGACACCCTCGACGAGGCGATGGAGACGATGTACGCCGGCGCCAAGAAGGGCCTCTCCATCCAGCGCTACAAGGGCCTCGGCGAGATGAACGCCGAGCAACTCTGGCAGACCACCATGGACCCGCAGCGCCGCCGCCTGCTGCAGGTCAAGATCGAGGACGACGTCGAGGCTGACGGCATCTTCACCATCCTCATGGGCGACCAGGTCGAGCCGCGCCGCCAGTTCATCGAGACCAACGCCCTGAACGTGCGGAACCTGGACGTCTGATGCCGTTCGCGGCGGAATCCGAGAGAAGCGAATGACCGACCAGAACACGATGCTTCCCTTCGAGCGGCCGGTGGCGGTCGATATCGAAGAGGAGATGAAGCGCAGTTATCTCGACTACGCGATGAGCGTCATCGTCGGGCGGGCGCTGCCCGACGTGCGGGACGGGTTGAAGCCGGTGCACCGCCGGGCCCTCTTCGGCATGTGGGAGTCGGGCAACGTCTCCAACAAGCCCTACAAGAAGTCGGCGCGCATCGTCGGCGACGTGATGGGCAAGTATCACCCGCACGGCGACTCGGCGATCTACGACACGATCGTCCGCATGGCGCAGGACTTCTCGATGCGCTATCCGCTGGTCGACGGTCAGGGCAACTTCGGTTCGATCGACGGCGACAACGCCGCGGCGATGCGTTACACCGAGGTACGGCTCGCCAAGATCGCCGAGGAGATGGTCAAGGAGGACATCGACAAGGAGACCGTCGACTGGCAGCCCAACTACGACGGCTCGGAGATCGAGCCGACGGTCCTGCCGGCGAAGGTCCCGAACCTCCTGATCAACGGTGCCTCGGGCATCGCCGTCGGCATGGCGACGAACATCCCGCCGCACAACCTCACCGAGGTCTGCGACGGCTTGATGCTGCTGATCGACAACCCGGACGTCGCGCTGCCGGAGCTCATGAAGGCGATCCCCGGCCCCGACTTCCCGACCTCGGGCTTCATCCACGGCCTCGACGGCATCCGCCAGGCTTATGCCACCGGCCGCGGCATCATCCAGGTGCGAGCGCGCGCCGGCGTCGAGACGCAACGCCGCGGCGAGCGTCAGTCGATCGTCGTCACCGAGCTGCCCTATCAGGTCAACAAGGCGCGCCTCATCGAGAAGATGGCCGAGCTGATCCGCGAGAAGCGGATCGAAGGCATCTCCGACCTGCGCGACGAGAGCGACCGCGACGGCATCCGTGTCGTCCTCGACGTCAAGCGCGGCGAGGTCCCCGAGGTCATCCTCAACCAGCTGTACAAGAACACCCAGATGCAGACGACCTTCGGCATGATCCTGCTGGCGATCGTCGACAACCAGCCGAAGGTTCTCACGCTCAAGGAGCTGCTCCACCACTTCCTCAACCACCGCAAGACGGTGGTCATCCGGCGCAGCCGCTACGATCTGCGCAAGGCCGAGGAACGGGCCCACATCCTCGAGGGCATCCTCAAGGCGCTCGATCACCTCGACGAGGTGATCCGCACCATCCGCGCCAGCGCCACGCCGGCCGAGGCGAAGGACCGCCTGATGTCGGGGTTCGGTCTTTCCCAGCTCCAGGCCGAGGCGATCCTCGACATGCGCCTGCAGCGCCTGACCGGCCTCGAGCGCCAGAAGGTGCTCGACGAGTACAACGAGCTGCTGAAGACGATCGACCGGCTGCGTGCCATCCTCGCCTCCGACCGCCTGGTGCTCGAGGAGATCCGCAAGGAGCTCGTCGAGATCAAGGAGAAGTACGGCGACGTGCGCCGCACCGAGATCGTCCCCGAGACGCGCGACATCAGCATCGAGGACATGATCGCCGACGAGGAGATGGTCATCACCGTCTCGCGTACCGGTTACGTCAAGCGCTCGCCGCTCGTGCTCTACCGGGCGCAGCTCCGCGGCGGCAAGGGCCGTTCCGGGATGGCAACCCGCGAGGGAGACTTCGTCGAGCACCTCTACGTGGCCTCGGCCCACAGCTACATCCTGGTCTTCACCGAGAGCGGCCGGGTCTACTGGCTCAAGGTGCACGAGATCCCCGAGGCCGGTCCAGCGGCGCGCGGCAAGGCGATCGTCAACCTGCTGAACCTCGAGGCGACCGAGAAGGTCGCCACCACGGTCGCGGTGCGCGAGTTCACCGAGGACCGCTTCCTCTTCTTCACCACCGAGAAGGGGACGATCAAGAAGACGGCGCTCGCCGAGTACGGCAACCCGCGGGTCGGCGGGATCATCGCGATCAACATCGAAGAGGGCGACCGCTTGCTCGCGGTGCGGGTCACCGAGGGCGGCACCGACATCCTGCTCGCCACCGCCGACGGCTTCTCGATCCGCTTCCCGGAGGCCGAGGCCCGGCCGCTCAGCCGGGCGACGTACGGCGTCCGCGGCATCACCCTGCGCCCGGGCGACCGGGTCGTGGGGATGGAGGCGCTCGCCAAGGAGGGCGCCATTCTCACCGTGAGCGAGCGGGCATATGGCAAGCGCACGCCGGTCGAGGAGTACCGGCTCCAGGGCCGCGGCGGCCTCGGGGTGATCAACCTCAAGGTCACCGGCAAGACCGGCAAGGTGATCGGGGCGCGCCAAGTGATTTCGGGCGACCAGTTGATCCTGATCACCCAGGAGGGGATGCTCATCCGGACAGCGGTGGACGGCATCCGCGAGATCGGCCGCTCGACGCAGGGCGTCAAGCTCATGGACCTCGGTGGCGACGACAAGCTGGTGGCGATGGCCAAGGTCGTCGAGCGCGAAGAGGAGAAGCCCGAGGGCGGCGAGGACCCGCAGGAGTCGCTGAACTAGCCGACCGGTTGCCGCGCCGCGAACGAAGATGGCGCATGCCGCGGCGACGGCGGCGCCGATCGCCTACAATCGGCGCGCATGCCCGAGTTGCCGCTGACCGAACTGCTCGCCCAGGCGAGCGCCGGAGAACGCGCGGCCGTCGATCGCGTCTTCGAGATCGTCTACGTCGAGCTTCGTCGCCTGGCGCGCTGGCAGCGCGGGCGAGCGGGATCCGCGCCGACGCTCTCGACGACGATGCTGGTCCACGAGACCTATCTCAAGCTCGCCGAGAGCGAGCGCCTTTCGGTTCGCGACCGCGCCCACTTCTTCGCCCTGGCCGCCCGCGCCATGCGGCAGATCCTGCTCGACGCCGCCCGTCGGCGCATGCGCGACAAGCGCGGCGGCGGCGAGGTGCACGTGCCGATCGAAGTGCTGATCCTCGAAGGTCGAGAGCCGAGCGCACCGATGCGTGCCGCCGAGCTCGTCGCCCTCGACGCGGCGCTCGAACGGCTCGCGGCCGCCGACGAGCGCCTGGCCCGGCTGGTCGAGTGGCGCTTCTTCGCCGGCCGGAGCGAGGAGGAGATCGGCGCCTTTCTCGGCATCTCCGAGCGCACGGTGCGCCGTGATTGGCGGAAGGCACGCGCCTTCCTCTTCCGCGAGCTCGCTGCCGCGGGTTACGCCCCGACCCCCTAGACCGAGCGAGCATCGGATGCCGGGTCCCGAGAGCGGTCGCTGGCGCGAGGTGGAGTGGGCGTTCGATCGCGCGCTCGACCTCGACGGCGAAGCGCGTGCCCTGTTCCTTTCTCGCCTGCAGGAGGCCGACGCGGCGCTGGCGGCGGAGGTCGTCTCGCTGCTCGAGGCGGACACCCGGGCGGGAGCCTTCCTCGAGAAGCCGCTCGAGGAGTGCCTCGGCGAGCTCGTCGTCGACGCCGCCGAAGCAGCGGCCGTCCTGCCGCGGACGCCTCCGGAGCCCCCAGCGCCCCCCCTTTCCCGGGTCGGGCCCTACCGGCTGATCACCTGCCTCGGGCGAGGGGGCATGGGCGAGGTCTGGGAGGCGGAGCACGAGCAGGCCGCTCCGGGAGAGCGGGTGGCTCTCAAGCGGATCCGGCACGAGCTCGACTCGGCCGAGCTGGTGCGCCGCTTCGTGCGCGAGCGCCAGATCCTCGCCCGCCTCGATCACCCGGCGATCGCCCGCCTCCTCGACGCCGGGCGCGACACCAGTGGCCGCCCGTACGTCGTCCTGGAGAAGGTCGATGGCCAGCCGATCACCGAGCATGCGCGCCTCCAGCGATTGCCGCTCGACGACCGCCTCTCGCTGATGGCCACCTGCTGCGAAGCGGTGGCGGCGGCCCACCGCGAGCGGGTGGTCCACCGCGATCTGAAGCCGGCCAACGTCCTGGTCACCCGGGGCGGAGAGCTCAAGCTCCTCGACTTCGGCATCGCCAAGCCGCTCGACGGCGACGCCGCGTCGCTCACCCGCACCGGTTGGCACTTCGCCACCCTCGACTACGCCGCGCCGGAGCAGATCCTCGGGCATCCGCCCGCCCTGACCGTCGATGTCTACGCTCTCGGCGCGCTCCTCTACGAGCTCGTCACCGGACGGCTCCCGCATCGCCGCACCGCACCGCGCTCGCTCGCCGACCTCGCGGCCAAGCTGGCCGCCGAGCGGGCGGAGGCGCCGTCCCGGGCGGCGTCTCACGCGCCCCCCGAGGCGCTTCCATGGGACGGTGAGACGCAGCGCGAGCGCTGGACAGCCCGCCTCCGCGGCGGCCTCGACGGGGTCATCCTCCGGGCGCTGTCGCGCGCGCCCGCCGAGCGCCAACCGTCGGCCGCCGAGCTCGCCGCCGACCTGCGCCGCCTGCTCGCCGCCGAGACGACCGCGACGCCGGAGGGATCGCTCGGGCGCCACCGGCTTTCCGGCTAAGATCGGCCGGGCGGCGACGCCCGCGACCGCTTCCCACCAGGAGACACCACGATGCAGTTCTTCCTCGACACCGCCGACATCGCCGAGATCGCCACCGGCCTCGAATGGGGGATGGTCGACGGCGTCACGACGAATCCGACGCTCATCGCCAAGCAGGGCAAGCCCTACCTCGGGACCGTGCGCGAGATCGCGAACCTGGTACCCGGGCCCGTTTCCGGAGAGGTTCTCGCCACCGATCTGCCGGGAATGATCGAACAGGGCAAGCGGCTCGCCGACCTCGCCGAGAACGTCGTCGTCAAGGTGCCGCTCACCCCGGCGGGCCTCTCGGCCGTGCGCGAGCTGGCCAAACAGGGAACGCGCTGCAACGTCACCCTCTGCTTCTCGGCGGCTCAGGCGCTGCTCGCGGCCAAGGCCGGGGCAGCCTACATCTCGCCGTTCGTCGGCCGACTCGACGACGTCGGTGAGAGCGGGATGGCGCTGATCGGGCAGATCGTCGAGCTTTACGCCAACTACCCGTTCACCACCCAGGTCCTCGTCGCGTCGATCCGCCACCCGATGCACGTCGTCGAGGCCGGGGCGATCGGTGCCGACGTGGCGACGATGCCGTTCAAGACGCTCGAACAGCTCTATCGCCACCCCCTCACTGACCTCGGCATCGAGCGCTTCCTCGCCGACTGGGGCAAGACCGGTCGCTCCTTCGACGACTGATCCGCGGGCCGTGGACGGCTCGCCCGACCGCCGCCCGAGCCGCCTGCTGCGCCTCGCCTTCGCCTTCTACCTCGCGCTCGCGGTCGCGGGGCTGGTCGGGCTCGGATGGGTGCGCCAGGGGCCGCTACCGCTCGCCCTCTTCCTCGTGCCGGCCCAACTGCCGGCGGACCTCGCGCTCGGGCTGGCTGCCGCGGCCCTGCTCGCCGGCGTCTGGGAGCTCGGGCGCTGTCACCTCTCGGCCGCGCGCGAGCTCGAAGCGCGACTCGCGGAGGTCCTCGGGGGCGTCGGGCGCGACGAGGCATTGGCGCTGGCGTTGCTTTCGGGTCTCGCTGAGGAGACGCTCTTCCGCGGGGCCCTCCAGTCGGCTCTCGGGTGGGCGGCGGCGACGGTGCTCTTCGCGCTTCTTCACAGTGGACCGCAACGGGCGATGCGGCTCTGGGGTCTCTTCGCGCTCGCCGCGGGAGCGCTCTTCGGCGGGCTGGTCGCCTGGCGCGGCACCCTGGCTCCGGCGGTAATCGCCCATGTCGGAGTCAACGCATTGAATCTATTGCGCTTGTCCTACCGCCGCGGACCCGCGGCAAGAGGCTGAGGCGGGGCGCTCTGCTAGACTGCCAAGGCTGAATTGGGCGGTACGCCCACTCTTGGAAGACTCAGGAAGGACGGAAACCATGTCGGACAGTCGCGACGTGCTCTCGCGGGTCGACCGCGAGAAAGCGCAGTACCTCTCGGAGCTCAAGGAGTACCTTCGCATTCCGTCGATCTCCACCGATCCGGCCTACAAGACGGAGGTCGTTCGTTGTGCCGACCACCTGATCGGCAGGATGCGCGAGGCCGGGCTCACCGCCGAACGCATCGAGACCGCCGGTCACCCGCTGGTCTACGGCGAATGGCTTGGGGCCCCCGGCCGCCCGACGGTCCTCTTCTACGGACACTACGACGTGCAGCCCGCCGATCCGCTCGAGGAGTGGCGTAACCCGCCGTTCGAGCCGACCGAGGAGGGCGACTGCCTGGTGGCGCGCGGTTCGACCGACGACAAGGGCCAGTCCTACACCCACGTCAAGGCGGTCGCGGCGATGCTCGCCGAGCGCGGCACGCTCCCGGTCAACGTCAAGTTCATCGTCGAGGGCGAAGAAGAGGCCGGCGGCGAGGCGATCGATCACTACGTGCGCGAGGATGCGGGCCGCAAGCTCGCCTGCGACGTGGTGGTCGTCTCCGATACCTCGCTCTACAAGCCGGGCGTCCCGGCGCTGACCTACGGCCTCAAGGGGCTCGCCTACTTCGAAATCCGCGTCGACGGACCGAACCGCGACCTGCACTCGGGCGTCTACGGCGGCGGCGTCACCAACCCGCTGAACGCGCTCTGCGAGATCGTCGCCAGCCTGCGCGACCCGGCGACCGGACGCGTGCGGATCGATGGTTTCTACGACGACGTCCGTCCGCTCGCCGACTGGGAGCGCAAGGAGTTCGCCGCCCTCGAGTTCGACGAGGAGGAGCAGCGCGTCGATCTCGCCGTGGACACGCTGACGGGCGAAGAGGGGTACACCTATCTCGAGCGCACCTGGGCACGGCCGACCTGCGATCTCAACGGGATCTTCGGCGGCTACCAGGGCAAGGGCGCGAAGACGGTGCTCCCCGCCTGGGCCGGCTGCAAGGTCTCCTTCCGCCTCGTCGCCGACCAGACCCCGGCGAAGATCGCCGAGCTTCTCAAGGCTCACGTCGCCAAGGTCACCCCGCCGGGCGTCCGGGTCGAGGTGGAGTATCTGCACGGCGCCGACGCGGTCACGGTGGACGCCACGGGTCCGGAAGCCGAAGCGGCGCTCTCGGCCTTCGAGGACGTCTGGGGTGTCCGGGGGGTGCGGATCCGCACCGGCGGGTCGATCCCGATCGTCGGCACCTTTGCCCAGGCGCTGGGCAAGCCGGTGCTGATGCTCGGCTTCGGTCTCGAGGACGACCGACTCCACTCGCCGAACGAGAAGTTCAACATCAGCCATTTCTACAACGGCATCCGCACCGTCGTGCGCTTCCTCGACCGGCTCGGAGGCTGATCGCATGGCAGGAAAAGACCCGCTCGAGCGGGAGCTGAAATTTGCCCAGGTGGACCTCGAGAAGCTGCGCGAGCGGCTTCTCGAGCTCGAAGCCGAGCGTGCCGCGCCCGGATCGCTCGAGGACAACTGGATCCTCGATCGCGGCGGCGAGCTCGAAGCGGCGGCCTGCATCCTGCGTCTGCGGGAGGACGGGCGAGGAGCCCTCGTGACCTTCAAGGGTGCGGCCCGTTTCGAGGGGACGCTGAAGGTGAGACGAGAGCTCGAGGTCCGCGTCGACGATGC
Source organism: Holophagales bacterium (assembly GCA_016699405.1). Lineage (NCBI taxonomy): Bacteria > Pseudomonadati > Acidobacteriota > Holophagae > Holophagales > Holophagales bacterium. The sequence goes on from CP064972.1 coordinate 906,452, forward strand.
CCAGCAGGCGCGGGGGATCTTCGAGAGCCTCGGCTACCGCGTCGTCCGTCGCTACCAGAAGATCCGCGAGGAGTGGCGGCTGGGCAGCGAGTCGATCGCGCTCGACCACACACCGATCGGCGACTTCGTCGAATTCGAAGGAGAACGTGCCGAGGTCATCGCCCGCCGCTGCGGCTTCGACCCGACCAAGGCGGATCTGCGGACCTACCTGCGCCTCTACGAGGACTACCTCGCGACCCATCCCGAGGCGCCGGCCGACATGGTCTTCCCCGAGGAGGCGTGAGCCGCCTGCGCGTGCGCGCGCTCGTCCTCGCCGCCGGGCGAGGCGAGCGCCTCCGCCCGCTCACCGACGAGCTCCCCAAGCCGGCCCTCCCGGTCGCCGGCCGCCCGCTCGCCAGCTGGACGCTCGACGAGCTCTCCCGCCTCGGTTGTGAGGCCGCGGCGGTCAATCTCTTTCACCTCGGCGAGCGGTTGCGCGAAAGGCTCGGCGAGAGCCATCGCGGAATGCCGCTGCGCTACTCGCCGGAGACGCAACTCCAGGGGACGCTCGGGGCGCTTGCCCCGCTTCGGGAGTTCCTCGCCGACTGCGATGCGGTGCTGGTGGTCAACGGCGACAGCCTCTGTCGCTGGCCGCTGCGCGCCTTGCTCGAGCGGCATCGCACAACCGGTGCGGCGGCCACCCTGCTGCTGGCCTCCCGAGCCGAGCCCAGCCGCTTCGGCGGAGGGGTCCGGGTCGCGGCGGACGGCCGGCTCCTGGCCCTGCGCCGTGGTGCGCTGGTCGCCGGCGCAGCGCGGCGCGGCGTCGTCTTCGCCGGCGCGCAGCTCCTCGCTCCGCGGCTGCTGGCGCGCGTTCCGGAGGGTCCGGGCGACCTCGTCACCGGGCTCTACGAGCCGCTCCTGGCCGAAGGCGAAGTGCTCCAGACCCTGCGAACGCGGCGCTCCTGGCACGATCTCGGGACACCCCGTCGCTACCTCGACGGAGCGCTCGAGCGCGCCCTGACCGCGCTCCCGGAGAACGGTGACTGGCGCGGCCCCGGGAGCGAGGTCGCCCGCACGGCCCGACTCCGGCGCGTTGCGCTCGAGACCGGTGCGCGGATCGCCGAGCGGGCACACGCCGAAGAGGTTCTGCTCCTGCCGGGGGCGCAGATCGGTGCGGGTGCCTTCGCCCGCCGCGTCCTGCTCGGGCCGGGTGCCGAGCTGCCGGCCGGAGCGCGAGCCGAAGAGCTCCTGCTGACCCGCGGCGCTGACGGCAATCTCGTCGAAACGCCGCTCGGGCACGGCGAGCTCGCCTGAGCGAAGCGGGGGCGGTGACCCCCTCAGCGGATCTTCAGCGACAGCAGGCCGATCGCCGCGAGCAGCAGCGAGACGATCCAGAGCCGCACCACCGCCTTGGGCTCGGCGATCCCGCGGTGGGTGAGCGCGTGATGGAACGGAGCCCGCAGCACGACGCGCCGTCCGAGCCGATTGCCGATCTTCTCCTGCAGCAACGAGGTGAAGATCTCGAGCACGAAGAGGCCGCCGACGAGCGGGAAGAGCATCTCCTGGCGGAGCAGGAACGCCATCATGGCGATCGCCCCGCCGATCGCCAGCGACCCGGTGTCGCCCATGAACACCTCGGCCGGGAAGGTGTTGCGCCAGAGGAAGCCGAGCACCGCACCGATCAGGGCGGTGCCGAAGATCACCAGCTCCTCGGTCCCGGCAAGGTAGGGAAAGAGCAGGTAGCGTGAGAGCAGGATGTTGCTCAGCACGTAGGCGAGGACGACGTAGACGGCGGTGACGGTGGTCGAAGCGCCGCAGAGCAGCCCGTCCATGCCGTCGGCCACGTTGACCGCGTTGATGATCGAGAAGACGGCGAACGCCGCGAAGGCGAGGAAGCCGAGCGTGCCGAGGTCCGCCACCGGGTGCTTGACGAACGGCAGGATGAGGGCCGTGCGCAGCGACGTGGGCAGCGGGCTGGCGGCCGAAACGAGGAGCCAGGAGAACGGCAGGACGAAGCCGAGCAGCAGCGCCGTCTTGGCGAGCTGGCCGAGCCCGAAGAGCGACGACTTGAACCGCACCTTGAGCGCGTCGTCGAGCAGGCCGACGAGTCCCAGATAGACGAACCCGGCGAGCACGACGGAGAGCTGCAGGTTGGCGAGTCGCCCCCAGACGAGCACCGAGCCGCCGCAGGAGGCAAGGATGAGCAACCCGCCGCCGGTCGGCGTCCCCTGTTTCGAGTGGGTCCGAATCGACAGGAACTCGCCGGAGGTGTCACGGAAGCGTCGCCGATAGAGAAAGACGATCACCCGCCAGCCGAGCGCGATCGCGACCCCCAGCGAGGTGGCCAAAGCCATCAGGGCGCGGAAGGTCACCGACTCGGCGAGCCGGAAGACGCCGATATCGAGCCCGGCGCCCCGCAGCAACTGGATGAGCCAGAGGATCACTTGCGGTGTCCTTCGAGGGCGCGTGCCGCCGCGAGGTAGCGCTCGCGGATGCGGAAGGCGGGCGCGAACTCCGAGGTCGTCACCACCGCCCGCTCGAGGAGCCGGCGGGCTGCGGCGCGGTCGACGAGTCGCCCGGCCTCCAGCCCGGCCGCGATGGCGTCGAGAGCCGCCTCACGCAGACGCACCGAGCGCGCCGCGAGGAGCGGTTCGACCAGGGCGAGGAACCGTCCCTCGTCGAGAACGAGCGCGGCGGCGCGAATCGCCCCGCCACGCACCTCGAAGCCCTCGCGCCGTCGGGCGGCGAGTCGTGCCACGCCGTCGCGCAACAGCTCGATCGTGCCGAGCTCGGCCGGGAAGCGCTCGATGAGCGCCAGCGCCTCGCGACGCACCTCCCAGTAGCCGTCGGCGAGCCCACGCGCCGCCGCGGTGGCGAAGCAGGGCTGCGGACTCGCCGCCTTGCGCAGGGCGGCGAGGGCGTTGCGTCGCAGAAAGCCGCGCCAGCGTTCGAGCCCGGCGACGAGATCGCGATAGCGGTCGATCCGGCCGAGCGCGCCGACGAGCTTGATCCCCTTGTTGACCACCATCTCGTCGCTTGCCCCGAGATACTCGTCGACCTTGGTGTCGTAGAGGCGGTGGTAGAGACCGGGAGCGGTGACGTCGAGATGGGCGACGAGACTGTCGAACTGCCGCTGGAAGCGCACGAACGCCGGCTCGATGACCTCCGTCTCGTACGCCGGCTCCTCGCCGGCAAGGAGCTTGCGAACCACGTCGAGCACGGCCGTCTCGGTGCCGGCGAAGGCGAGGGAATGCGCGGTGGCGGCGAGCGCGGCGCGTCGCGTCGGATCGGCGAGCAAGCCACGGATCGCCGCCACCAGCTCGCCGGCGTCGACGGAGTCGGTGCCGTCGTCGTCGCGCCGCTCGAAGAGCACCTCGACCGCGCCGCGCTCGGCAAGGCCGACGGCGTTGAGCTCCTGGTGGTCGCCGGGGAGGCCGCGCTTCGGCACCGCGATCATCGCCTGGCCGAGGGTGAGCGTCTCGGCGAGCGAGCCGGCGCCGGCGCGGCCCACCAATAGGTCGGCCGCCCGCTGCCAGTCGGCGAAGTCGTGGAAGTACTCGGCGGCGCGGTAGAAGACGCGGCCGTCTGCGGTGCGCGCGGTGAGCTCGACGCCGTCGAAGCGGTCGCCGAGCGCCGCCGCGAGGCGCGTCTTCGTATCGGCGAGCGCATCGTAGGCGCTCCCTTTGGCCAGACCGACGCCGTGCACGACGAGCAGGTCCGGGAGATCGGAGAGACCGGCAAGCGACTCGGCGACCGCCCGGTTGAGCGAGCGCGAGCCGAGCGACCCCCCGGAGACGACCACCAGGTGAGCACCGTCGGGAACGCCGAGACGCCGACGCAGTGCCGCGCGATCCTCCTGCCCGTCGCTTGCGCGATAGGCCGCGCGCACCGGATACCCGGTGTAGACGCAGCGCGTGCTCCAGACGAAATAGGGCGTTTCGCGGAACGCCACCAGGACGACGTCGGCGAGCAGCGAGGCGACCTTGTTGAGCAAGCCCGGCGCCAGGTTCTGCTCGTCGAGGACGATCTTCAGACGCAAGAACGGCCGCAACAGGAAGGCGGCTGCGACTACGGGGGCCGAAGCGTAACCGCCACTGGCGACGACCAGGTGCGGACGGAAGACCAGCAGCTCGCGCAGGGCGACGACAATCCCGCGCGCGATGGTCAAGAAAGCGCGCAACTTGCCGAGCGTTCCGGTGCCCGCCACCGGAGCGGACGGCACGAAGTGCAGGGCGAGGCCTCGCCGCGGCACGATCGTCTCCTCGGCGCGGCCGCGAATGCCGAGAAAGAGCGTCTCGCCGACGATACCGGCACGCGCCAGGATCTCGTGGAGGGCGAGGGCCGGATAGACGTGGCCGCCGGTGCCCCCGCCGGTGAGCACGACGCGGACGGGGGAGGAGGGTTTCACGGACGAGGCGCTCGAAGTGGCGGGACGCCGCGATCCTATCGCGCGCCATGAGATCCGGCACACGCTGCGGCTGCCGAGGCGGCGCCGAACGGATAGGCTCTCCCGATGACCGGAGCCATGGAAAAAGCGCGCCGGGCGTTCGCCCCGTTCGACCTGCTCGTCTTCGACTGGGACGGCACGCTCATGGACTCGATCGCCACCATCGTCGACTGCACGATCGACGCCCTGTCGCGCCTCGACGGCGTCGTTCCTCCGCCGCGGGCACGCGTGCGGGAGGCGATCGGCATGGGGCTTCGCGAGTCGATCGACCTGTACTACCCGGGCCACACGGAGACCTTCTTCGCCGAGTTGCTCGAGGTCTACCGCGACCTCTGGATCGGCACCTATCGCGATCGCTCCACGCTGTTGCCGGGAGCGCGCGAGACGATCGAGGCGCTCGTCGGGGCGGGATATCGGCTGGGCGTGGCCACCGCCAAGAGTCGCCGGGGTCTCGAGCGCGAGCTCGAGGCCACCGGTCTCGGTCCCGCCTTCGTGGCGACGCGGACGGTCGACGAAGCGCCGCCCAAACCCCATCCCGGGATGATCCTCGGGCTCTGCGAGGAGCTCGGGGTCGAGCCCGGGCGGGCCCTGATGATCGGCGACACGACCTTCGATCTCGACATGGCGCGTGCCGCCGGCGCGCCGGCGCTCGGTGTGCTCACCGGATCGCACGACCACGAACGGCTCTCGAGCAGCGGACCGCTTGCCGTGCTCGCCAGCGTGGCGCAGGTCCCCGCCTGGTTGGACGGGCGTTCGCTCTCGGTCTGAGCGGTCCGGCCTAGCGGATCGGCTTCCGGCGCCGGTCGCGGATCCAGCGCACCAGCGGGGGGAGCAGGGCGGCGAGAGCGCCGCCGGCGAAGGTGACCCCGCCGATGCGGGGGCGACCCGCAGCGATCATGTCGGCGCCGGCCAGCATTCCGACCGCCGCGGAGAGCACGATCGACGCGAGCTCGAGCCGTCTGCGCCAGTGCTCTCGGCGTGACCGGCGGGCGGCCGTGTCGTTGCCCGGGGAGCCCGGCTCAGAGGCGGAAGAAGGCACGGATCCGCTCGAGCAGGGAGGCGTGGTCGGAGTCGTCGCTGAGCGGCGCGCGCCCGCGCCGGTCGTCGAGACGGGCGCGCGTCGCCGCCTCGCGAGCGGCGAGGAGGCGCGAGAGCGATTCGGCCACACTCGGGTCGGCCGCGAGGATGGGCGCGACCGACGTCGCATCGAGGCGCAGCACCTCGCAGCCGCCCTCGGCGGTTACCGTGGCGCTGCGCGGCGCCCCGGTCAGCAGGGACATCTCGCCGAAGCACTCGCCGGGGCCGAGCATGGCGAGGATCAACGGCTGCGAGTCGCCGCTCTCGGCGGCTCGCGTTACCAGGACCTGCCCCGAGTCGACGACGAAGAGCGAGTCGCCGTCCTCGCCTTCGCGCACCAGCTTCTCGCCGTGGTCGAAGAAGAGCGGGGCGGCGGCACGGGCGAGTCGCTCGCGCTGTTCCGGGGCGAGCGGGGCGAAGAGCTCGAGGCCGTCGATGCGCGACTGGCGCCGGGCGAGGTCGCTGTCGACCCGGTGCGCCGCTTCGCCTGCCGCGTCGTGCCACTGCACGGTGCGCATGGGGAACGGAATGGCGATCCGGGCGCGCTGCAGGTGGTACCAGATCCGACTGTTGACCGCGTCGGTGAAGCGCATGATCCCGCCGACATCGTGGGTCCAGACGCGCAGCCGGTAGACCATCGACGAATCGCCGAAGCTCTCGAGGAAGACCTGCGGTGCCGGGTCGGCGGCCACGCCGGCAGCACTGTGGGCCGCGGCGAGCAGAGCGGCGCGCGCTCGGGCCGGGGGCGTGTCGTACGGCAAGCCGACACGGAAGCTCCAGCCCACGGCCTGCTCGCCGTTGCCGAGGTTCTGCAACCGCTCGCCGGCGAGCTTGGCGTTCGGTTCGAAAAAGCTCACCCCTTCGTTGTCGCGCAGATGCGTGGCACGCCACGACATGTCGACGACCCGTGCCGGCCTCCCGTCGAGCAGCAGCCAATCGCCTGCCGCGAACGGCTGCTCGGCCTGCACCGCCATGCCGGCGAAGAGGTTCTTGAGCACGTCCTGGAGCGCGAAGCCGAGCACGGCCGAAAGCACCGTCGTCGAGACGAGGAGCGTCGACACCTCGGTCACGCCGAACGCAGCGAGCCCGGTCACGAGCGCCGAGGCGAAGACCAGCCAGCCGAGCACGTCGCGAATCAGCTTCGGCACCAGCGCCTGACCCTGCGCCCCGACCGGTCGCTGGAACACGGCGGCGGAGAGCACCAGGTAGAGCAGGAAGGCACTGAGCGTCGACGCGGCGACGGCGAAGCCCTGCCAGAGCTTCGGCATGGCGAGGCCGAGCTCGGAGCGCAGCAGGAAGATCGCGGCGACGACGGTGAGCGCCCAGATCTGGTAGATGGCGCGCAGCCGGGCTTTGCGCAGGCTGCGCCGCACGGCGAGATAGAGCGCTTCGAGCGCCAGGAAAGCGCCCGCGGCGAAGAGGAGAGCGGCGAACCAGGAAGCCATCGGCGGTCGGGCGAGTCTAGCCCAGAGCGCTACGCTCTGTCGGCTCCTTCCTCGAGAGCGCGCGAGAGCGCGCGGTATCATCCCGCGGTGGCCCGGTTCGTTCTGCTCGCCCTGCTGGTCGGCATGCTCCTGTCGGCCTGCGCGGAGCTCGCGCTGGAGGCGATCGGCCTGACCGGCGGCGCGGCCGAGCTGGCCCGCGTCGGCCTCGCGCCGGGAGCGCTGCCCGGGCACCTGCGGCTCGGCGCCTGGCTGCTCGACGCCGCAGCGATGACCGTGCTGGTCCTCCTGCTCACCGGCCGCACCGGACGGTGGTGGCTCGAGGGGCTGGCGGCGGGGCTGCTCGCCTGGATCTACCGCGGTCCGCTCACCGTTCTGTCGGCCCTTGCCGCGGCGCGCCTGCCGCTCGAGCCGTTCTGGCGGGCGGCGCGGGCTTCACTCATCGTCCTGCCGCTCCTTGGGCTGGTGCTCGCGGCGCTCGCTCGCCGGATGCTCGGCGAGCCCTGGGACTGATCGGCTCGGGAGCAAGCGACGATGCGCATCGCCGGCGTCGGCCACGCCTTTCCGCCGCACTACTACGGTCAGGAGGAGCTGCTCGCGGCCTTCCGCCAGCAGTGGAGCGAGCGGTATTTCAACCTCGAGCGGATCGAGTCGCTCCACCGCAACGTGCTCGTCGGCGGCCGCCACCTTGCGATTCCCATCGCCGACTACCCGCGCCTCGACGGATTCGGAGCCGCCAACGACGCCTGGATCCGCGTCGCCACCGAGGTGGGAGCAGAGGCGTTGTCCAAGGCGCTCGCCGACGCCGGCCTCGCCCCGGGCGACCTCGACACCTTGCTGTTCGTCACGGTGACCGGGGTTGCGACCCCGTCGATCGATGCGCGGCTGATCAACCGGCTTGCCCTGCGTCCCGACCTCAAGCGACTGCCGATCTTCGGCCTCGGCTGCGTGGCGGGAGCGGCGGGGTTGGCACGCGCCGCCGACGCCGTGCGAGCCTGGCCGGGCGAGGTCGCGGCGCTCCTGTCGGTCGAGCTCTGCTCGCTGACGTTGCAGCGCGAGGACCTGTCGATCCCCAACCTCATCGCCTCAGGCCTCTTCGGCGACGGAGCGGCCGCCGTGGTCCTGGTCGGCGAGGCTCATCCCGCGGCCCCGGCGGCGAAGGGCCCGCGGATCGTCGCGACGCGCTCGGTCTTCTATCCAGACTCGGAGCGCGTGATGGGCTGGGACATCTCCGAGCGGGGGTTCCAGATCGTTCTCTCGGCCGAGGTTCCGAAGGTCGTCGAGGAGCACCTGCGGAGCGACGTCGACGCCTTCCTCGCCAGCCGCGGCCTCGGCCGCCGCGACATCGTCTCCTGGGTCTGCCACCCCGGCGGGCCGAAGGTGCTCCAGGCCATGGAGGCCGCACTCGAGCTCCCGCCCGCCGCCCTCGAGCTCACCTGGCGAAGCCTGCGCGGGGTCGGCAACCTCTCGTCTTCCTCCGTGCTGCTGGTGCTCGGCGACACGCTCGCCGAACGGCGCCCACCTCGCGGGAGCCTCGGAATGCTGCTGGCGCTCGGCCCCGGCTTCTGCTCCGAGCTGGTGCTGCTCGAGTGGTAAAGACGGCGCTGGCGCGATGAGCACCGTCGGCGGGATCGACACCCGAGAGCTCTTTGCCTTTCTCTTCGCGCTGCTCGCCCTCGAGCGCGGAGCCGAGCTCGTCCTGTCGCGCCGCCACGTTCGGCGCGCGCTCGCCCGCGGTGGGCGACTGGTCCGCGAGCCCGGCGTCTGGCCGGCCATGGTCGGATTGCACGCGGCCTTTCTCGTCGTCCCGGCGATCGAAGTGGTGGTCCTGCGACGCCCCTTTCTACCCGCGCTGGCGGTTCCCGCGCTCGTCGTGGCGTGCGCAGCCATGACATTGCGCTACTGGGCGATCGCCACGCTCGGCGATCGCTGGTCGACCCGCGTGATCGCGGTGCCCGGTGAGCCGGCGGTGGTCGACGGACCGTACCGGCGGTTGCGTCACCCCAACTACCTGGCGGTCGGACTCGAGCTCGCCGCCCTGCCGCTCGTGCACACGGCCTGGCTTTCGGCGATCGGCTTCAGCCTGGCCAACGGCTGGCTGCTCGCCCGACGCTTGCGGACCGAGGAGGCCTTGCTCGCCGAGCTTGCCGACTACGACGCGCGATTGGGGAGCCGCCGGGCGTTTCTTCCCGGAGGAGGGTCATGACGGAACGCGAGGCACTCGCCGGGATCGCGGCCGTGGCGCGCGAGCATCTCGCCTACGCGGGCGAGCTCGAACCGTCCGCGCGGCTGGTCGAGGACCTGGGGCTCGACTCCCTGCGCCTGCTCACCCTGGCTGCGGAGGTCGAGAACCGCTTCCAGATCCGGCTGAACCCGGAGGACGACGCCGCGATCGCCACGGTGGGTGATCTCGCCCGTGCGATCGTGGCGAAGGCCGGCGAGTCTGCGGGCGCCGGATGAGTGACGACACGCTGCAGCACTGGTTGGCCCGGGCCGCCCGCTCGGCGGGCGGCAGGGAGCGTGGGCTGCACCTGCTCGATCGCGACGAGCGCGAACGGCTCCTGTCCTGGGGCGAGATCGAGGCGCAGGCGCACCGCGTCGCCGGCGGGCTGCAGGAGCTCGGTGTCCGCCCCGGAGAGTGCATCGCGCTGCTCTTTCCGACGTCGGAGGAGTTCTTCGCCGCCTTCTTCGGCACGCTGCTCGCCGGGGCCGTGCCGGCGCCGCTCTACCCGCCGGTGCGTCTCGGGCGTCTTGCCGAATACCACGAGCGCACCGCGGCAATGCTCGGCGCGGTCGCGGCCCCGCTCGTTCTCACCGGTCGCGAGGTCGGGAGGATCCTCGGCGAGACCCTCGCCAGGGCTCGTCCGCGGCTCGGCGCCCGCAGGCTCGACGAGCTGCCGCACGCGAGCGGCGCGCCGCACCTCGGCGCGCCCGAAGAGCTCGCCCTGGTGCAGTTTTCCTCTGGAACGACGGTCGAACCGAAGCCGGTGGCGCTCTCCCAGCGCGCCGTGCTGGCGCAGACCCTGGCGCTCAACGCCTTCTGGCCGGACGAGCCGGGAGTGACCCACGCCGGCTGTTCCTGGCTGCCGCTCTACCATGATATGGGGCTGATCGGCTGCGTCTTCCCGGCGCTCGAACGGGCGGCGGATCTCACCCTGCTGCCGCCCGAGCAGTTCCTCGCTCGTCCGGCGCTCTGGTTGCGCGCCATCGCGCGCTCCCGGGCGACGATTTCGCCAGCGCCGAACTTCGCCTACGCGTTGTGTGTCGAACGGGTGCGCGACGAGGAGCTCGCCGGCGTCGATCTCTCCGGCTGGCGGGTCGCGCTCGACGGTGCCGAGACCGTGGTTCCCGAAGTCCTCCGCCGCTTCGCCGCGCGGTTCGCGCCGTGGGGATTTCGCGCCGAGGCGCTGACGCCGGTCTACGGACTCTCGGAAGCGGCGCTCGCCGTGACCTTCTCGGAGCTCGGCCGACCCTGGCGCAGCGCCTGGTTCGAGCGCGATGCCCTTGCGCAGCGCGGCGAGGCGGTGACGTGCGAGCCGCCAGAGCGCGGTGCCGGCGCGATCTCGGCCGTCGAGATCGTCTCGGTCGGCCGCCCCCTTCCCGGCTTCGCCGTGGAGATCCGCGACGAGCATGGCGGTGTTCTTCCCCAAGCGCGGGTCGGCCGGATCTGGGTGCGCGGGCCCTCGCTCATGGAGGGCTACCTCGGCCGCCCCGAGGCGAGCGCGCGGGCCCTGCGGGACGGCTGGCTCGACACCGGCGACCGCGGTGTCTGGCTCGACGGCGATCTCTTCCTCACCGGACGGGAGAAGGACGTGATCCTGGTGCGTGGCAGCAACCACGCGCCGGACGAGATCGAACAGGCGCTCGCCGGAATCCCGGGGTGGCGCGCCGGCTGTGCGGCAGCGGTCTCCTACCTGCCTCCCGGGGCGGCGACCGAGCAGATTCTGCTCTTCGTCGAGCACGCCCGCGGCGCCACCGCCACCGCGCGCGAGTCCCTGCCGCCGGCGTGCGCGCGCGCGGTGCTGGCGGCCACCGGTCTCGCGGTGTCGCGTGTCGCCGTCCTCGCTCCGGGGACGCTGCCGCGCACCTCGTCGGGGAAGATCCGGCGCCAGGAGACGCTGCGACGTTTCCTCGCGGGGACGCTCGTTCGGCCCGCGGCGGTGAACCCGCTGACGCTGGCGTGGGCGCTGCTGCGCTCGCGATGGGCGAGGTGGCGGGAGGATAATCGGCGGGGTCGGACCGAGAGCGAGTAAGCGAGCGATGATCGCCGGGTCGAGAGTCTGCGTGGTGCTGCCGGCGTACAACGCCGCGGCGACGCTCGCCCGCACCGTTTCGGAGCTGCCGCGTGACGTGGTCGACCGAATCCTCCTGGTCGACGACGCGAGCGGCGACCGAACCGTCGAGCTCGCCCGCGAGCTGGGACTCGAGACCCACGTCCATTCGGCGAATCGCGGATACGGCGGCAACCAGAAGACCTGCTACGGGCAGGCGCTCGACGGGCCGGAGGAGATCGTCGTGATGCTCCATCCGGACTACCAGTACTCGCCGCGCCTGGTCGCGGCGATGGCCTCGATGGTGGCGAGCGGCGAGTACGACGTCGTGCTCGGCTCGCGTCTGCTCGGCGGCGGAGCGCTTGCCGGCGGCATGCCGCTCTACAAGTACGTCGCCAACCGCGCCCTGACCTTCGTGCAGAACCTGCTGCTCGGTCACCGGCTTTCGGAGTACCACACCGGGTACCGCGCCTTTCGCCGCGACGTGCTCGAAAGCCTGCCGCTCGGCGAGAACTCCGACGACTTCGTCTTCGACGCCGAGATCCTGGCGCAGGCAATGCTCGCCGGTTATCGCATCGGCGAGCTCTCCTGCCCGACGCGCTACTTTCCCGAGGCCTCGTCGATCAACTTCCACCGTTCGGTCCGCTACGGTTTCGGCGTCCTGCGCGTCGCGCTTGCCGGGTGGTTGCACCGGACCGGCCTCCGCACGGCGCGATTCCTCGACCCGCACGGGCGGCGTTTGCCGCGTGGGGACGAGCGGTGAGCCGCGATCTGGTGATCGTCGGCGGCGGACCGGCCGGGTTGGCGCTCGCCCTGGCGGCGCGTCAACGAGGTCTCACGGTGACGGTCGTCGACAAGCGCCGCCCGCCGCTCGACAAGCCCTGCGGCGAGGGGATCATGCCGGCTGGCGCGACGATGCTCGCGCAGCTCGGGGTGTCGTTCCGCTCCGGCGAGGCTCGAGCCTTTCGCGGGATCCGCTACCTCGACGGTGACGTCGTGGCGGAAGGGGACTTCCCGCCGGGCCGACACGGTCTCGGCGTGAGGCGACCGACGCTGCACGCGGTGCTCGTTGCGGCCGCAGAGCGTGCGGGAGCGGAGCTCTGCTGGGGCGTGGAGGCGACCGGGCTCCTCCCCGGCGGGGGAGTGCAGACGGTCGCCGGGCCGCTGGCGGCACGGGTCGTGGCCGGAGCAGACGGGCTCCGCTCGCGGGTCCGGGCCTGGACCGGCCTCGCCGGCCCGGAGGCGAGACGGCGCCGCTTCGGCGTACGCCGCCACTACCGTCTGCATCCCTGGATCGACCGAGTCGAGGTGCATTGGGGCGAGGGCTGCGAAGCGTGCGTCACCCCGGTGAGCGACGATGAGGTCGGTGTCGCCCTGCTTGCCGACGGCGGCGGGCGGTTCGACGAGCTTCTCTCGCGGGTGCCGGCGCTGGCCCGTCGGCTCGCCGGAGCGCCGTCGAGCTCGCGCGACCTCGGCGCCGGGCCGTTCGAGCAGTCGGTGAAGGGCGTCGTCGCCGGGCGGGTCGCGCTCGTCGGCGATGCCTCGGGCTACCTCGACGCGCTCACCGGCGAGGGACTCTCTCTCGCCTTCGGCCAGGCGATCGATCTGGCCGCCGCGGTGGCCGAGGACGACCTCGAACGCTACGCGCGCGCCCATCGGCGCCGCGGCCTGCAGCCGCTTGCGGTGACCCGGCTGGCGCTCCTCGCCGAGGCGCATCCCGGGCTGCGCCGGCGCGTGGTGCGCGCGCTCGCGGCAGACCCCGAGCTCTTCTCGCGACTGCTCGCGGTGCTCGACGGGGCGGCACCGCCGTCGAGCCTCGGGCCGCTGCGGGCGCTGCGCTTCCTCGGTCACCTCGTTCACGCATGAGCGAACCGCGCGCAGCGGCGTCGGAGCGCTGGATGACGAAGCTGGTCGCGCACCGGCGATCCGTTCTCGCGCTTGGCGGCCTGCTCGTCCTCGCGGCACTTCCCGGGGCGGCGCGTCTCCAGTCCGACAACTCCCCTCAAGTCTTCTACCTCGCCGGAACGCCGGAGCTCGCCCGCTATCGATCGATGCTCGCCGACTTCGGCAGCGACGAAGGGGTGCGTCTGGTGGCTCAGGGACCAGGCCTCTGGACGCAAGAGGGGTTGACCTGGCTCGCCGGCCTCGAGCGCCGTGTCGCGGCGCTTCCCGGCGTCGACGCCGTCGCCGGGCTCGCCGGGCGACACGGACGGGACGGCTGGCCCCCGCCGAGCCCGGAGGCGTTTCGCGACGCGGCACGCGCCGATCGACTCGACCGCGCCTTCGGCTGGATCGATGCTCGCGGCGAGCTGACGACGACGCTCGCACTGCTCCGGCCGGGCACCGTCGAGTCCCAGCGACGGCTCTTCGCGGCGCTCGAAGGCGAGCTGGAGAACGCGCCGGCGGGAGTCCGAGCCCATCTCATCGGTGCGCGCTCGATCGACGCCGCGCTCGACGCGTCGGCGGCCGAGATCCAGCAGCGCTACTTCCCGCTGCTCGTCCTGCTCGCCGTCCTGCTGCTCGCGGCGAGCTTCCGCGAGTGGCGAGCCGTGGCGCTGCCGCTCGTCTTCGTCGGCGCCTGCGAGGCGCTGCTCCTCGGGGCGATGGGCTACGCGGGTGTCCGGCTCAACCTCATCCTGGCGATTCTCCCGCCGCTCGTCTTCGTCATCGCCCTGGCCTCGGCAGTGCACCTGCTGCTCGCCTGCCGCGACCTCGAGGCGACCGGCCTCGACGGCGTGGAGGCGACGCTGGCGACCTATCGCGACAAGGGACGCGCGGTCGTCTGGACGACGCTCTCGACCCTCGTCGGCTTCGCTTCGCTCGCGGTGAGCCCGGTCGGTCCGGTGCATGACCTCGGGTTCTGGGCCGGGGTCGGGATCGGCTTGCTGGGCCTCGGAGCGTTCACGCTCTATCCCTGCCTGCTCGCGCTCTCTCACGGCAGGCCGGGTGAGCTGCCCGAGCGGCGTGTCGAACGCCTGGCCCAAGGACTCGGCCGCGCCCTCGCCGGGAGGGCACCGCGTCACCGGACGGCGGTTCTGGTTCTCTACGCCGGCACCGCCGTGGCGGCGCTCGCCGGACTGCCGCGACTGCGGGTGGAGAGCAACGCCCTCGCCTACCTGCCGGCGCACCACCCGGTGCGACAACGCACCGCCGAGCTCGAGGCTCACGGTGTCGGCGTCTCGACCGTCGAGTTGCTGCTCGACGCGGACGGGACGGACTCGGGGTTCGATCACCCCGAGGCGCTCGCTGCCATGCTGCCGCTCGTCGACGGCCTGCGCGACGAGCCGGCTCTGCTCGGGGCGGTCTCGGCCGGCGAGATCCTGGAGGCGGCGACGCGCGACTCTCCCGCCGAGGGCTTCCTGCCTCCCGAGGCGCTGCGTGCCGAGACCCTGGCGGCGTTGCGTGCCGATGCTGGCGGCGCCCGCCTGCTCGCACCGTTCCTCACCGCCGACGGTCGCCGCGCGCGGATCACGCTCTTCGTCCGCACGGTGGGGGCCGAGGCGATCGCGCCGCTGCGCGAGCGGGCCGAGGCGGCCGCTCGCGCGGCCTTCCCGAGAGCGCAGGTCGCGCTCTCCGGCCAGTACCTGCTGCTGCTCGACATGCAGCGCTACCTGCTCTCGACCCTTGGCGGCTCGCTCGCCGTGACGGTGCCCGTGCTCTTCGCGACCTTCCTGTTGCTGCTCCGCCGTGTCGGCCTCGCCCTGCGCGCGCTCGCGCCGAACCTCTGGCCGGTGCTCGCCGTCTTCGGGCTGATGGGCTGGTCGGGCGTTCCGCTCGACGTCGCGACGGTGATGGTCGCGTCGGTCACCCTCGGGCTGGTGGTGGACGACACCATCCACACCCTGGCGCACTACCGCGAGGAACGGGATCGGCTCGGGAGCGGCGAAGCGATCGCCGGCCGGCTCGAACAGACGGCACCCGCCTACCTGCTGACCGGGCTCATCCTGATGGGCGGTTTCGGCGTCTGTGCGCTCTCCGACTTCGCGCCGACCGCGCGCTTCGGTCTGCTCTCGGCGGCGGCGATCGCCGTGGCGCTCGCCGCCGACCTGCTGCTCGTGCCGGTGCTCTTCGGGGAGAGCGCGACGACACCGCGAGAGTGAGCCTGCGCGCCGCGCTCAGGGGGTCTGCGAGCTCCAACGGGTGAGGTCGCCGGACTCGAAGGTGTCCTCGCCGAAGCCGGTCCAGAGTTTCCAGAAGCAGGCGTTCGACGCGACCTCGCCGTCGTGGAAGCAGGAGACCGTGCCCGCCGAGCCATTGACGATGTAGAGCTCGCCCAGGTGGTCCTGGCCGAAGGCATAGGTCCCGCTCGAGTGATTGACCGCGAGCGCGAAGTCCCAAGGTGCGGCCGGTGTGGCCTTCCAGACGTTGCCCAGGCAGTAGTCGGAATACAGGTAGATGCCGGCCAGAGATGCGATCTGGCTGCCGCGATAGCGATAGCCGCCCATGATCGAGCACCAGCCGCCGGCATTGCCGTCCTCGGCCCGGATCGGCTGGAGCAGGCCGGTGGTGTCGGCCGGGCAGTTGGTCACCGTGCAGCTCGACGGCGAGAGGTTCGACGGCTCGAGCCCCTCGCGGCAGACCCAGCCGAAGTTCTGACCGGCCGGCGTCGCGGCCGGAACGTAGTCGATCTCCTCGCCACGGCTCTGGCCGACGTCGCCGACCCACAGGTCGCCCGTGGCGCGATCGAAGCTGAAGCGGAACGGATTGCGCAGCCCGCGGGCCCAGATCTCGTCGGCTCCGAAGGTGGCGCCGGCAAAGGGGTTGGTCGGCGGGATCGAGTAGTTGCGCAGGGCGTCGGCCGGATAGTCGTCGCCCGACACGTCGAGCCGCAGGATCTTGCCGAGCAGGTAGGTTCCCGGATGGGTCTGCACCGGGTTGTAGTGCGAACCGTCGTAGCGCCACGCGTTCCCTGGAGGCATCAGGGGATCGCTGCCGACGCCGGCTGCCGGGCCGGTCGAGTCGCAGCCGCCGCCGCCGTCGCCGGTCGAGACGTAGAGCAGGCCGTCGAGGGGACCGAAGGCGAGCCAACCGCCGTTGTGGTTGCTTGCCGAGTGCGGGATGCGCAGCACCACCTGGGCGGTCGCCGGATCGGCGAGGTTCGGGTCGACGAGGCTCCGGGTGTAGCGCTCGACGACGATGTCGCCGGTGGTGATCGGGTCGGCGCCGTCCCAGTTCGTCGAGGTGTAGTAGACGTAGAAGTACCCGTTCTGGCGGAAGCTCGGGTGCACGGCGAGCGCGAGCAGGCCGCGCTCGCTCGAGGAGCCGGACTTGAGGACCTTTCCGGACCCGGTTTCTGTCGAGAGGTCGAGGAACGGGGTCGCGCGCAGTCCGCCCGATTCGTAGAGAAGGATGCGGCCGTTGTGCATGACGACCAGCCGGTGGGCCGTTCCGTCGTCGGGGTCGACATAGGCGATCGGCGCGTCCCCGGCGTAGGTGCCGGCGTTGAGACCGGTGATCATCTGCGCGAGCTGGAGCGCGGCGTGGGCGGACGACGCGAACACGGCGCAGCAGGAAACCAGCGCGAGGAGAACGCGGACACAGGAGCGCCTGCTGGAATGGGATCGCATCGATACTCCTTGCAGGCCCGCTTTCGGCGGGCGGTTTCGGGTCGGCGGATCGTAACCCGGGTCGCCTCCTTCTGGCGTGGAGGGAGCCACAACCCCATCGTGGCCCGAGCGTGAGACACTTGTGGAATCGTCCGAACCCATTCGCCCTTCCGCTACGCCACCCCGTGGGGACCCGCACTCGGCTTTCGGCTCGGCCGCGCCGAACGACGGTTCCGGTTGGGGGTTCGTGCGCTCGTCACCGGTCGTCGCTGGGAGCTCGCCTCCGCCTTCGCGGCGCTTCCCCGTCCGCTGCGGCTCGAGTCCCCGCGCGGGGATCGCGCGGTCGTCGTGCTGCCGGCGGTCGCCTGGGACTATCGCTGGCAGAGGCCGCAGCAGCTCGCGGTGGCACTCGCTGACGGAGGTCGGCCGGTCGTCTACCTCGATCCGTTCGCGCGCACCCATCTCGCACCCCGATTCACGGCTCGCCCGCTCACACCCTCGCTCCTCTGGGCGCTGCTCAGCCTGCCGGGGCTTCCCGACCCGTACCGAACGACCCTCGATCCTGCGCAGGCCGAAGTCCTCGCCGACGAGGTTCTCGCCGTCCTGGTGCAGCCGCCCGCCTGGCTGCTCGTCCAACTGCCGTTCTGGGAGCCGCTGGCGCGAGCCCTCGCCGCACGCACCGGTGCGCCGGTCGTCTACGACCGGCTCGACCTTCACGCGGGTTTCGCGGCGATCCCCGCCGCGGTGCTGGAGGCCGAAAGGCGCCTGTTGGGAGAGGCCAACCTGGTCGTCGCCACTTCCGCCGCGCTCGCCGAGACGCCCTCGGCGCCGGTAGCGGCGATCGCCCTGGTGCGCAACGGCGTCGACCTCGAGCGCTTTCGGCTGGCGCCGCCGCCGCGCAACCGGCGCCCGCGGGCCGGCTTCGTGGGGGCGCTGGCGTCGTGGGTGGATGCGGATGCGCTGCGCCACGCGGCGCGTGCTCGACCAGAGATCGAGTTCTTCATCGCCGGGCGCGTCGAGGATCGTGCCTTCGCCGAGCTCGAGCGCGAGCCCAACCTGCGCTTGATCGGCGAGATCCCCCACACGGCGGTGCCGCAGTTCCTCGCAGCGCTCGACATCGCCCTGGTGCCGTTTCGCGACCTGCCGCTGACTCGGGCCGTCGATCCGGTGAAGCTCTACGAGGCGCTGGCGGTCGGCGCTCCGGTGGTGGCGCGCCGCCTGCCGGAAATTGCCCGGTGGTCGACGCTACTCGAGCTCTACGACACGCCAACGGAGCTTCCGGCGGCGCTCGACCGGGCACTTGCCGACCCGGGAGCCGAGGCGCGGGCGGCACGTCGCGCCGCCGTGGTCGGCGAGAGCTGGGCGGAACGGGCGGCCGCCCTTGAGCGGCTCGTTGCCCCCCTGGTACGCTCGCTAGGTTCCGCACCCACCTGAAACCCCATGCCGACTCGCGTCCTGATCGTCTACGGAACTCGTCCGGAGGCGATCAAGATGGCGCCGGTGGCCTGGGCCTTGCGGCGGCGCCCGGACGACTTCGCCGTGACGCTCTGTTCGACCGCACAACACCGCGAGATGCTCGATCGGGTGCAGCGGGCGCTCGACCTCGCTCCGGACATCGACCTCGACCTCATGCGCCCCGACCAGGGTCTCAACGACCTTGCCGCGCGCGTGCTGACCGAGATGGACCGAACGATCTCCGCCCTGGCCCCCGAGTGGTTGATCGTCCAGGGCGATACCACGACGGCGATGACGGCGGCCCTGGCCGCCTTTCACCGCCGCGTGCGCGTGGCGCACGTCGAGGCCGGGCTGCGGACCGGCGACTTGCGGAGCCCGTTTCCAGAGGAGGGCAACCGGCAGCTGGCCGACCGCCTCGCCGACCTGCTCTTCGCGCCGACCGAGACGGCGCGCCAGGCATTGATCGCCGAGGGGATCGCGCCCGAGCGGATCCACGTGACCGGCAACACGGTGGTCGACGCGTTGCAGCAGATCGCCGCGGGGCTTGGCGAGGTGCCACCGAGCGGAGAGGTCCTGGTCACCGTCCACCGTCGCGAAAGCTTCGGTGCGCCGCTCGCCGAGATCTTCGAGGCGATCGCCGAGCTCGCTCGCCGCTTTCCGCAGACCCGGTTCTTCTATCCCGTGCACCGCAACCCGAACGTGCACGGCCCGGCGCATCTGGCCCTCGGTGGCCTGTCGAACGTCGAGCTGGCCGAGCCGCTCGACTACGTCGAATTGGTACGCCACCTGATGGCCTGCCGGCTGGTGCTCACCGACAGCGGTGGCATCCAGGAGGAGGCGCCCACCTTCGGCAAGCCGGTGCTCGTGCTGCGCGAGACGACCGAACGCCCCGAAGGGGTGACAGCGGGCGTGGCCAAGCTCGTCGGCACCGATCGCGCCCGCATCGTCGAGGAGGGGAGCCGCCTGCTCGCCGACGAAGGGACCTACCTGCGGATGGCCACGGCGGTGCAGCCGTATGGGGATGGGGGCGCGGGAGAGAGGATCGCCCAGCTGCTGGCCGCCGCGCGCGATGGAATGGGGCGGTTGCCGACTTCGGGGTGAAGGGCCTTCTAAAACCGGCTGCGGGTTCAGCTGCGGCGACAGAGCACGCGCCAGAACGACGCGCCGTATCGTTCGTACAGGTCCTGTTCACGGCCGGGTTCGCAGACTCCCGACGCGTCGAGCTCGGCGAGATAGGCCCGCAGGGCGCGCGATGTCACGTCGCGAAACGCGGGAGGAATCTCCTCCTCGACTCGTCCAGGCCACTCGCTGCGCAAGCTCTCGATCTCCGCCAGAACGGCCTCCCGAGAGAACCCGTCCAACGATCCAGGCAGCAGCTCCAGTTGCAGTCCGTTCTCGGCGAAGCGTGAGCGGTACTCGGCCAGCGTAAGATAGTTGAACGTGTCGTAGTTGGAGGCAAGGCCGGTTGTCCGAAGCAGCTCGGCAGCGGTCGAGAACTCAAGGAGCGAGACGGCGAACGCGCCATGGTGGCCGTCCTTGCGGACGAATCCCGGGAAGCGGCCATTGGGAATCTCGAGGTAGGCGGTGCCTTGCGGCGCCAGCCACCGCGAGATATTGGCCAGGAAGGGGTCGAGTGCCGCAACGTGCTCGATCACGTCGTTGGCAACGATGAGATCGAACGCCGCCGCGAACTCCGGACGCGCCACCGAGGCGTCGTGAAGGAGTGCCTCGATTGGCACCTCGTGATCTGCGGCGAGATGGCGCGACAGCGCAAGAAGTCGGTCGTTGACGTCGATCCCGAGAGGGACAGCTCCCGCCTCGGCCAACGCGACGAGGAAGCCGCCATACGCACATCCGATGTCGAGAACGCGTGCTCCGTCGAGTTGAATGTGAGGGCGGAGCGACGCGACGGCGAGTCGACCCCGCTGGACCGCCGTCGCTGCGTACTCCACATAGACCGGGAGGAACGGGTGATCGGCGATTCCGGCCAGGTGGGCGAGCAGCGCGTCGAAGTAGCGACGGTCGCTCTCGGGCCGGAGATGGGCAAAACGCGCGGCGAGCGCGACCACTGCGGAATCCGGACTCGCCGCCGGCGGCGGCGGTGAGGTCGTCGCCGGCAGCGGATGGTCGTCTTGGCGACGACTCTCGGGGCTTCCGGCGAGCGGCAACGTGTCCCCGGCGACCGGACGGCGATGTACCCGGGTGCTCCAGGGCGAGCGCTGTCGCGGGAGGTGTCGGCGCGCCTCCCAAAGCGGTAGCACCGCATCGATCCGCGCCGACCAGTCGTTTTCCCGCGCGAGCTCGCGAAGCCGAGCGCGGAAGGCGGGATCGCTGGCACGAGCGAGGGCTTCGTCGAGGGCGCGAGAGAAGGCGTCCGGTCCCTCGGCGATGAGCACCTCGGAGAATGCCTGACACTCGGGCATTGCGCTCGTCACCACCGGCTTGCCGCCGGCGAAGTACTCGTAGAGCTTGAGCGGTGAAGTGGCGAGCGTGATGTCGTTGATGCGGAAGGGAATCGTCGCCACGTCGAAGCGCGCGAGATAGGCCGGCAGCAGCGCGTAGTCGCGCGGTCCGAGACAGAGGATGTTCTCGGCGCGCAGCGTGGACCGGTTTCGCGCCAGTGCGCCTTCGTAGTCGGGTCCGATGAGAACGAATCCCCAGTCCGGACGTTCGGCCGCCACCGCGGCGATCAGCTCGTAATCGAACCAGTCGGCCAACGCGCCGTAGTAGCCGGCAATGTGGCGGCCACTCGCGAGCATCGCCGCGAAAGCTGGATCGTCCGGCGGTGGGGGCGGAGCCGCGAAGTGTGCGAAGTCGACGGCGTTGGGAAGGTAGAGCGCATCGGCGCGTTCGGCCAGCGCCTCGCGGTGGAGCCGCTGAGCAACGCTGGCAACGATCGGGGCTTTCGCCAGGGCCTGCCGATGATTGCGCTCGAGCATCGCGGGTTCGTAGGGGAACACCGCGAGGTCGTCGATCCAGTCGTAGAGGGGAACGGCGCCTTCGGGATAGTCGGCACAGAGATGGAAGTTGTAGGGGAACGACCAGAGCAGAGGCGCCGGCAAGGCGTGGAGCGTCTCGGGATCGCCGCGGAACAAGAAGAGGTTCGGCTCCAGCTCGGCGAAGCCTTCAATGGCGTCGTAGGCGTTCGAGCAGTCGAAGACGACGAGATAGCCGCGCCGCGCGAGCACACGAGCCAGGTGGTGCGGCCGCTGCAGAAGATGAATACCCCAGCCGACCGAGGGCAGGAAAACGACGGTTCCAGGAGCCTCGGCGGCACGTCGCAACAGGTCATGCGGGGGCAGAGACGTCTGCGCGGCTTCGGGGATCCGGTGAGACGGGGCCGCGGATCCCCACTTGTCGACGAAACGCTGTCGGTTCTCCTCGAAGATCCGTCGATAGGTGGACTCGCCGAGAAGGCGAAACGCCGATTTCTGCCAGTGGTGAATGAAGGCGTCGTACGCGCAACAGACCTCGAGCCCGATGCGGCGTGCGCGCAGCGAGTAGTCGTCGTCCTCGAACATGCCCACCGCAAAGCGCTCGTCGAGGGGGCCGAGTTGCTCGCAGACTTCTCGTCGCATCGCCAGGCAGAACATCGCCGCCATGTCGAGTCGCGCGAGGCGCCCGTCATTGCGCCAGGACCAGTCGGCCGCCCAGGCCGGCAGCTCGTCGAGATCTCGATAGGACGTCGCCACCTGGGCCGCATTGGAGATGGCGTTGGTCGCGGGGCCGAGCAGACCGATCCCGGGATTGGCGTGGAGGTGACGCACCAACGTGGCGAACGCACCGCGGGTCACCACGGTGTCGTTGTTGAGCAGGAGAAGGAACTCGCCGCTCGTGACCGCCAGTGCCCGATTGTTGGCAGCGGCAAAACCGAGGTTCTCGGCGTTGAGTTGAAGCGTCGTCAAGCTCCGGCCGTGGGCCCAGTGCGTGAGCAGCCCCCGGCTCTCGTCGCTCGAGCCGTTGTCTGCCACGACCACTTCGAGGTTCGGCCACTCGCATGCCGTGTCCAGGCTCTCCAGGCAGCGGGCTGTCAGGTCGGCGTTGTTGTGGGTCACGACCACGACCGAAAGACGCGGGAATGCTGCCTTCACCGCCGGCGCCATCTGCTCGAAACGATGCTGCCAAGTCTGTTCGGCCGCGAAGGCGCGGCGTCGACCCGCCTCTCCGTCATCCCCGGAAGAGAGTGCCGTGCGGATCTCTTCTTCGAAACCGGCGACGTCTTCGGCGACGCGCACCAACGAACCGAGCGCGACGATCTCGGGAAGTGGCGTCGAGACCACCGGCTTTCCTCCGGCCAGCATTTCGTACACCTTGACCGGGTCGGTTGCCTCCGTCAGCGGCGTACGCCGGAACGGGATGACGCAGACATCGAACTGCTCGAGCCATCGCGGAAGCTCGGTATACGAGACCTCGCCGATGAGCTCGACGTTCGGCCGCCCCTCGAGCGGGCCGAGATCTGCCCCAAAAGTCGAGCCGACGAGCACGAATCTCCAATCCGGGTTGCGCGCGGCGAGCTCGCCGACGAGCCTGCTGTCGAACCAGTCGGAGATGGCGCCGTAGTAGCCCACGACGGGTCGAGCCGCGGGAGTACGGATGGGGATGCCGGAGAAGTGCTCGAACTCGCAGGCGTTGGGGAGGCGGAGCACCCTCGAATTGAGCTTCCGAGCCTGGACCTCGAGGGCCGCGGCCGAGGCGAGGACGAGATCGGCGCCCGCGAGAAGGTTGTTCTCGAGCGCCAGCATCGGGCTCTCGTTCGTCGAGAATCCGCTGTGGAGATCCAGACAGTCGTAGACCACCGGCCAGGCGAAATGGGTCCGCGCCCGGTCCGCGAGTGGCCACCAGAATGGCAACTGCACCACCACCGCCGTGGCGCCGAGGGCCGCATCGCGGCGCAGCAGATCGAGCCCGGCGAAGAGCGCGTCGAGGGCCGGAGCCGGGTCGTCGCGGTAGACGTTGAGCGAGGGAGCCCGCAGGCTGACTTCGAAGACGCGCTCGCGGATCTCGCGCAGCTCGACGGACGGGCCCGTTTGCCGAAAGCGCTGCGAGACATAGAACACGCGATGACCCGCCGCCGCGAATCGCCCCATGAGCTGCTGCGGGCGCTGGAACCGGAAGTCCCAGTCGATGATCGGCAGACAGAGCACGTCGTGACGCGGCGGCAGCCCTCCCGGGAGCGGTGGACGCGGGGCGTCCGCAGGCGGAGCGACCAAGCGCGAAGGGGCGAGTGGCGCTGCCGAAGCCCTCGCGGGTGCGGTCGAGTTCGTGGTGGGGGAGGGAGACGTGGACAGGCCGAGGCGACGCCGAGCCGACCAATAGAGATTGCCGAACTTCCAGAGACGAGACGTCTGGATGCGAACGAGCTCGAGACGATGACGTTCGGCCGCAGCTCGGGTGAGCTTGGCTTCGGATCGAGCCTGGGCCAGCTCTTCGAGCGAGCGGGCGAGCTTGCCCTCCGCGTCGGTCAGGCGGCCGACGATCTGGCCGCACTCGCGCCGTAGCTGATCGACCTCGGCGAGGAGGCGATCTCGCTCAGCGATCGAGCGTCCCAGCTCCCGCTCTTGCTCCTCGCGTCGCGCCAGGTTCTCGCGACGCGCGCTCGCCAGATCGCGAGCGGCGGCGATGGCACCGGCGCCGAGGAGTCGCGACAGCGCCGGCAGTCGAGGGGCCGCGCCGAGGGCCTGCACGACCGCCCGGATGCCCGCGTTGGCCCGCTCGCGAAGGATCTGTCCGCAGGCCCGGGATCGCTGCGCGAACAGCGCCCTTTCGGAGAGAAGGCGGGCGATTCCGCCGGCGAGCTGTTCCGGGGAGAGGGGATCGACCGGAAGCACGAGCTCCTCGATCCCGAGCTCAGCGGCGATCGCTCGGACCTTTGGATCGTAGGCGATGGGGAGGCCGGGCACACCGGCGTTGGCCGCCAGGAGGAGCGCATGAAGCCGCATCGCCACCACTGCCCGCGAGGCGCCGAGGAGCGCGGACACCTCGCCGGGCGAGGTCTCCGTTTCCAGTACCGAGGTGCGCTCGCGTTCTCGCATCCGCTCGCGAACCGCGCGAGCAAACGGCAGGTCGGCATCGCCTTCGCCCCCCGAGGGCTGCATGGGAACGAAAAGCGCCCGGGCATCGGCCGCGACCAGCGCCCGGTCGAGGCCTTGAGCGAGCGTGGCGAGCAAACCGTCTCGATTCGTCGAGAACGGCCACGGGCGGAGTGCGATCGCGAGCCAGTTGCCGCCCGCGGCGAGAGAGTGCTCCTCGAGGATGGCATCGACACTTGGGCTGTGTCGGGCCTCCAGCAGGCAGGCGGGATCGGCAGCGAGGTCGATATGCGCCGGATCGGCGCCACAGTCGATCAGCAGCCGGCGTGAAGTTTCGTCACGGACCGAAGCGAATGCGGCTCCCGAGAGCAGAGCGGCGACGTACTCGCGGGCGTGGGGATCGTCGAGCGGTCCGGCCCCGACGGCCAGGAACCCGTAAGGCTTGCCGAGCGCGGCAGCGGTCAAGGCCGGGAGGGTGTGGCAGGTCAATCCCCACCCGGGGTCGAAAAGGACCCGACCGATGTCGACGGCCCAGTAGTCGTTCAGCAGCCCACCCCCGCCGACGACAACCAGGTCGCTTGCCGTAACGGCGTCGCGTGTCGCCCCGGGGTCGCGAATGGCGACGGTCTCGACCCCGTGAGCCCGCGCCGTTCCTTCGGGATCGGCGGTCACCACCGAGAGTCGCAGCGTCGGATCGATGGCCCGCAGACCGGCGAGGGCACCGGCGAGGATCGCCTCGTCGCCGAGATTGCTTTGGCCGTAGTTTCCGGCAATCAAGATACGCTTCGACACAGAAATCTCCTGCGGGGATCAGCCTCTCGCGAAGTTGTCCGGTGTACGAGACCGGCGCGGTGAGCAACTTGCTGCATGTGGAGACGGTCCTCGAGTCGAAACCTGATCGCCCGCCCCGAAAAGCGGGCGAGCGTCGAAGCACCGGCTCATCGCGCGACCAGTTCGCGGAGCGCGCATGCTACCCGCTCGACATCCTCCCGTGAGAGCCGGAGATGAAGAGGGAGCGAAACGACACGTTCGCTTGCCAAGCGGGCCTTGGGGCACGTTCCTGCCCCATAGGCATACATAGGATAGAGCGTGTTGTCCCTGTAATGGACCCCGGGAAAGATGCCGCGTTCATTGAGCGCGACGACTAGCTCGTCGCGATTCTCGACCAGGATCTGATAGAGGTGGCGCGACGGCGTGCAGCCCGGCGACATCGGTACGCGGGAGATGGCTTGGTCGTCGCCAAGGTCTTGATCGTACCAGCCTGAGATCTCCCGCCGTCTTTCGTTGTCGGTCTCGAGGTACTTGAGACCAACCAAGCCCATTGCGGCCATGATCGAGTTCCCGTGGTACTTGAACCCGACATGCTCCACGTCGTAGAGCCACTTGTAGGCTCCCGACCCAAGTGTCCGCGTGTAGGTGTCTTTGTTGATCCCAAGCCAAGTCCAGCGGCGGGCCGCCGCATCGTGCTCGGAACTGGAGAAGCAGACCATGCCGGAGTCGGCGGTCGGCAGGTTCTTTACCGCCTGAAAGGAGAACACAGCGACATCTGCGTCGTGACCAACATGCCGACAATCCACCCACGTTCCAGCCATGTGGGCGGCGTCAAGGACTGCCACGAGACCACGTCGGCGGCAAATCTCCAGCACGTCATGCCAACGACCGGGATTTCCCCCCAGGCCAACGAAGCACACGGCTCGCGTGCGGTCGGTGATCTTGGATTCCACCGAAACGGGGTCGAGGCAGAGACTCTCATCCACGTCAGCGAAGACAGGAACCAGACCTTCGTAGAGAATCGCGTGATTCGTCGAGACGAATGTCAATGGCGAGCTGATGACCTCATCTCCCCGGCGCCAACCGTTCGCCTCGCCAAGGACACGAAAGGCCAGGTGAAGGCCCGCGGTCGCGGAATTCACGAAATGAGAATGGCGAAGGCCGGAGTAGCGGCTCCACGCCTCCTCAAATGCCACGGTCTTGTAGCCTAGGCCAGTCCAGCCGCGTTCGAGACACTCCCGAATCTCGTTCAGGGTCTCATCGACACGAAAGGTGGGAACAAAGAGGTGGATCGGATCCATGGCGCTCACCTCAGTCAATTCGAGCAGCATCGTGACGAAACGACGTTCCTCCTGCTCGGCCATCGAGACCTCCCGGAAGCCGAGCCGCTGATAGAGCGCCAGGGCCGAGAGATTCGTCGCAAGCACTTCGCAGCGAAGACGACGGACACCCAATCGTCGAGCCTCGTCGATCAGGGCCGAGAGTGCGGCACGTCCAATCCCGGCTCCCCGATGCTCGGGAGCAACTACGAAGCGCCCCCATTCTGCTTCGAGCCCATCCGCCGAGAGGCTGTAGAGGGCGATTGTGCCTACGGTTCGACCGAGAGATTCGATGACGTACCAACGATCGTTGTTGTCAGCCGAGAAATAGCGTTCGAGAAACGCACAGTGCGTGGCAAACGAGACCTCCGCGGTCGAGCGGAACATCAACCTGGTCTCGGGGTCCAGGCGCAGCGAATAGAGAAGGGGCGCATCACCACGGGTGATCTCGCGAAGCCGCAAGCTGCCACGGACCACCACGTCGCTTCCATTGCCGATCATGACGGTGCGGAGCTCCCGCCGGTTCGCTTCAGAAGGGTTGCCTCGAGCTCAAGAAAGGCCCGCCCACCCCGCTTGCCACCGCCCACGGCCTCAAAGCCCACGGACCGGACGATGGCGAGCATCACCCGATTCGACTCGAGGACCTCGCATCGCATCGCCACATGTCCGACCTGTCGCGCGAACTCCTGCAGCAGCAGGATCGCGCGGCGCGCGAGGTTGAACCCGTGCAGTCCGCGAAACGCCGGCGACAGTACGATCCGCCCAGCCTCCCATGAGCGATCGGCGCCCTCTCCGCTTCGATAGAGTGCCACGGCGCCCGCGTCCACGCCATCGCTGCAGATCACGAACCAGCAGTCGTCGTTCTCGGCGGAGAAATACTTGGCAACGAAAGCCGAGTGGCCGGCGAAGTCGCGCGGCCCCTCGGTATGAAACCGCCCCCGGACCGACCGGTCCGAGCGCCAGAGGAAGAGGTTCTCGGTGTCACCCTGGGAGATTTCGCGTAGGGTGACTCGGCCATCGGAGAGTACCTTTGGTCCAGAACGGATCATCCCGTGCCTCCAAGCGACCTTAGAATTCGAAGCCAGATGACCCTCCATGTGTGATCGCGCAAGACTCGCGCCCGTCCGGACTGCCTGATCCTCTCTGCTGCCTCCTGGTGACGGAGGTAGTACTTGACGCGGGTCAAGAGATCGTCAACGGAGTCGAAGCCGACGATCTCCTGGCCGAAGGTCAGGAGTGACGAGACGACAGGGTCGCGGTTCGTGACCA
This sequence comes from Holophagales bacterium, assembly GCA_016699405.1. Taxonomy (NCBI): domain Bacteria; kingdom Pseudomonadati; phylum Acidobacteriota; class Holophagae; order Holophagales; species Holophagales bacterium. Next base: position 934,057 of record CP064972.1, read on the forward strand.
CCAGCGCCCCGGCGGCCAGGAAATCGAAAAGACCGACCTTCACGATGGAATGACCCGCAGGAGTGCGGGAGAAGACGATCGTCATCGCGGCGGAGGAGAGTGCGGCGAGCACGTCGTCTCCAGAGATGATGCCACGACTCTCGATTCCGTGATCCTCCCAGCCCTCTCCGTAGACGTGAACATCGAACCTCGCGACGAGAGAGCGGACCGGATCGATCCGATCGGGGTGAGCGCGCCCGAGGATCAGGACGTCGCACTTCAAAGAGGGGCGGGGGGCCGCGGGTCGGAAGAAGTCGGGATTGGTTCCGATGTCCAACGGCTCGGCATGCACGCCGAGCTTGCGATAGTCCGCAACCAGATCGGGAGCGTTGGTGAGGAAGCGATCGAAGTTGGCAGCGATCCTCCGTGTCGTGTTTCGGTAGACGTCGGGATCGCTGAGTGCGATGCCAAGTAGGCATCGACTCCTCCGCAGTTGCTCGGCGATCTCCGGACGAAAGCTGAGGCCACCGGCATTGCAAACCACCAGCTGCGGATCGAAACCGATCAACCACGATTCCATCAGCTCCGAACGCAACCAGACCGGTCCCGAGGTCCCACGATCGTACCTGCGTCCCTCCGCGTCGAGGATCTCCGGGTGAGAATCTGTGCACAGTTCCAGAACGGATGCACCTGTCCCCTTTAGCCCTTGCATCATGTGCCGAACGATGTCGTTCGTGCCACGCCAGTAGCCGCCGATATGGAGAACTCGGAGCTCGGGCGGATGGCAGGGAGGGAGCAGCATGCGGTCGAGCCGGTGGAAAGGTCGAAGAGGGTACTCCGCCCCCGCATTCTATCTGTCGCCCTGAGCAAGGTCATTAGCCGGGTGCCATCTCGGACATAATGTTCCGGTGATCCGCGTTGCCGACTTCTTGAAGGACCGAAGGGTCCATTGCTCACCGAGTGCGCCGCGGTCGCCGGCGGTTTCGGTCATCCTTCCCACCTTCGCACGGCACTCGAGCGGCACTCTGGCGCGTGCGGTGGAAAGCGTGCTGCAACAATCCTGGGTCGACCTCGAGCTATTGGTCGTGGATGACGGTTCGACCGACGGAACTGCCGGGTTTCTTCGCGCGCTGCAGGCCCGCGATGAGCGCGTGGTGCACGTCCGCCACGATCTCAATTCGGGGCTGCCAGCGCTGCGTGTCAACGAGGGCATCGAGCTCGCACGCGGGAGATTCGTGGCATTTCAGTTCGACGATGACGAATGGCTTCCAGGCGCCCTGGAAGCACTCGTGGAAAGAGCTCTGGGTCTCGTGGAGCCTGCCGTCGTGTTCGGGTCGGCCGAAGTCGTGCTTGCCTCCGGAGAACGGCGCGTCCCCCTTCCGGCCGCCCCACTCGATGAGGTTCTGCTCTCGTTTCAGAACCGCCTGGCCAACAACTCTGTCCTCATCGCGCGTTCGGTCTTCGATCGCGTGGGCATGTACGACTGCCAGGTGGCCATGCGTCGCCTTTGCGATTGGGACCTCTGGATGCGCTTGGTGCGGCACATCCCATTCGAGGCACTCGACCGCGTCGTGTCTCGCGTGGCTTTGCGTCAAGATGGGCGGGCAATCTCTCTCCTCGTCCCTTTCGATCTCTCCGCTTTTCGGTTCATCCAGGCCATAGATCGCGATCGGCTCCTGACGCCGACCACGTGGCATTCGTATGAGCTCGATTCGTTCGCCCCGGGTGGTGTTCCATTGCCACCGCAAATCGCTGCTCGCGTTGCCAGAACGCAGGTGACGCCGTTCCTCGACCGCGTCGGAGATAGCTTAGGAGCCGGCGGCGACAGCCGAGAACCCCCCTTCGAGGAGGTGGCGGTTAGGCCTCGTCCGCTTCTGTGGACCAGCGATGCGTACTACGCGCCGTGGGCCTTCTTCCTCCGTGGCTACGACCAGGTCAGTTCCGCTCGAGGAGGCTACAAGACCTACTACCAGCCGGTGACTCAGATCGAGGACGGCTGGGAAAGCGAGGCGGATCTCCTGCTTCTCGTCAGAAGCATCACGGAACCCGCAGTCCGCCTTGCCGAACGTGCTCTGGCCAGCCGCATGCCACTTGGCTACTTTCTCGACGACGACCTCCTCCATCTTCATGAGCTCGGTGCTGCGTGGGATCGACTCGCACCCGGCCAGCCGGATCGAGAGAGCCTACTTCGCCAACTCCGCGCGGCTGACGCCGTCTGGACCAACCCGCATCTGGCGAAGGTCATCGAAAGCGAGAACCCGCGCTCGGTGCCCCATGACGCCGCAGTTGCGGATGACGACCTACCAAGGGAGCTTCGGTCCCGGGGAGAAAGCGGACGGATCCGTATTGGTTACGTTGGCGGAAGCTATCGGCGTGAGGAGTTCGAGCTGCTCTGGGGCGCACTCCGAGACCTCGCGGAGGAGTATGGCGAGACGCTCGAGTTCGAGTTTTGGGGAATCGACCTCGCCAACCTTCCACCGCTGCCGGCACGCGTTCGAACTCGTCCCTTTGACGCGAGCATGGATCGATTCCTCGCACGATTGAAGGCGGCGAGGTTCGACATCTTGCTGACGCCGCTGCTTGGCGAGCCGAGGCCGCGGATGGCCAAGTCTCCAAGCAAGTACCTTCTGACGGCGGTTGCCGGTGCGCTCGGGATCTTCTCTGACGTCTCACCCTACGATGCGCTCCCGTCTGGTGTGTCCTGTCTGAAGTCGGAGAATCGGGCGGAATGCTGGTTGGCGGCGCTGCGTGAAGGAGTGTCGATGTCGTCGGCACGCTTCGATTCCATGCGCGAGGCGATGATCGCGCACGTGCGAGCGGAGTCGACGACAGAGGTTCTTGTGGACCTCCATGAGGCGGCGTGTCGCGCGATCGAAATCCACGCACTCTCGCGCGGGTGTCGTGGTCGAGATGGGAGGCCTCGGATCTCTCTGGCCGGATTCGAGGGCTCAGCCCGCTCGCGCGACCGCGAGCTCCCGCGATTGCTTGAAAAGTACGGCATCTCGGTTGCCGGCTGCGAGACGGGAGATCCTTTGCGCCAGGACGAAACCGCAGCATGGTTGATCTCGAGACCTGGTGGGTTACCGAGCGGCTTCGAGATCGCACCTGCGTCGACGATTGGCGCCGTCGAGGTATCCGATGGCCTCGTACCAGACCCAGTTCCGCTCGAGTACTTCTCTGCCGGTCTCGATCGCCTCCTCCGAGACATCGCCAGCGCAGGTGAGAGCGCCGGAGGAATTCAACCGGGACCATCTCGCCTGGCGCTGTGGGTGCGCCCAGAAACCGGACCCTGGTCGCACTCACGAGATGAGGACGCCGGCGCGATCGCGATCGAAGGCTGGCAGTGCGTATCAACCCGAGGACTCCCGTCTGGCAAGCGATTGGCCCAGGCGGATCTAGTGCTCTGCGGGAACGACGCGGATCCGGAATGGGTCGCGGACTGCACCGCCGCCGCCGCGGTCCCCATTCGGACCCTCGCTCCGGGCGAGCAGTCGGCCACGACGGATCTCGAGGCCACGATCAGGAGGTTTCTCGACGCGCCACCTGAGGCTGTCAGTCGTCGGATGGACGCGTATCGGGAGGTTCGCGCCAGAAGACACCCACAGGTCGTCGCGAATCGGCTCTTTGCCGAGCTGATTCGTAGCTCCGCCAAGCACGGCGAGCGGCCCTCGACGGACGACGGGGTGCCGGACGCGGGAGCCGGCGTCTTGCTGCGCACTCCTGAGGCCTCGCCTTCTCCGGCCGGAGGGACCTCCGGGGCCGAGAGACACGGGTGGTTCGACGTGGACGGCGTGCGCCATCTCGCAGATCGTGTCGGGGTCTATCGCCCGCTATCCCGCCTGCGATGGTCACTGCGGCGAAAGCGCGTGTTGGTGCTCTACGACACCCTGACGGTATCGACGCATCTCTACTATGGTCATGCCCTCGATCGCCTGTCGTTGGCCACGGGTCGCGAGTGGTTGATCAGATCGACTCAGGACCAGAGTCCTGAAGATCTCTATTCCTTCCATGCCGTGATCTTCCAGCGTGCCGTCTCGGCGAAGGCAGTCGAGTTGCTGGAGGCCGCCAAGCGCCAGGGCTGCCACACGATCTACGACGCGGACGACAACCTTCTTCTCATCGACCAGGTCATCGAGGACCCGCGACACCCCTGGCGGGTCCACTTCGGAGAAGCGAGGGATCGCATCACCGCGCTGCTGGCCGGAGTTGATGAGGTCAAGGTCTATTCGCCCACGGCAGAAGCCTCGTTTGCCGGGATCAACAGCCGTGTGACGGTCGTTCGGCCCTACCACATCCTGGATGGCAGTGAGTCCCCTCCACCGGCGCGAGAGGGCCCGGCCCGCATCGGCTTCCTCGGCAGCTATTACAAGGACGCGGAGTTCAAGCCCGTCCTCGAGGCCATCCTCCCGATGCTGGAGGAGAGCTACCCGCTGCAGTTCGAGTTCTTCGGCTTCTGTCCCGCCGTCCTCGAACGTCACCCAGGAGTGAATCGGATTCCCTGGACCTCAGACTACTCGGAGTTTCGCCGGACACTGCGTGAGCGGAGGTGGGACGTCGGGCTCGCGCCGCTCCGCGATCTCGAATTCAATCGCTGCAAGACGGATATCCGCTATCGCGAGTACGTTGCAGCTGGTATCGCGGCCATCGTCTCCGACGCCCCGATCTACCGCGACAGTGTCGATCACCGCAGAACTGGTTTGGTGGTACCTCAAGAGCAGCCGCGGGCGTGGCGCGAGGCGATCCTGGAGCTCGCGGAGAATCCCTTCTTGCGCCGCTGGTTGGCTCGCCAAGCACTAGAGAGCCTGAAAGAACGTCATCGAATCGAGGACTACGTTGAGGCCGTAAGGGCCATCATCGGCTAGCTCACCGCCGCGCCCGGTACTGGGTGGCCCGCCGCAGCACGGCCTCGAACTGCGGCTGCACTGCGCTGGTCGAGAAATCGCGGCTGACGCGATCCATCGACTTGGCGGCAATCGCACGTCGCAGCGTGGAGTCGTCGACGAGCCGCTCTAGCGCTATCAGCCAGTCGGTGGTTCGGTTGGCCACCAGCAGGCCTGTACGGCCGTCGTCGACTACCGAAACGTAGGGTTCGACCCGAGAGTAGACCCCGGCGGCGTGGACGGCAGTGATCTCGAGGAATTTGTTCGGGCACTTCGAAGCGCTGAACACGTTGTCTTCGAGCGGCGCCACCAGGACGTCAGGCGCGAGGGTGGCGAGCTGAGATGCGTACTCAGGATAGCCGCGTACGAATGGGACGAACTGGAGCCGGCGAGACGGAACACTCTCAAGCGGGGAGGGAAGCTCGTGTCCCATCAGGAGCAGGTCGACCGCAGGTCGTCGCCGAACGAGCTCCGCGAGAGCCTCGAAGGCTGACGACTCGAAACGAGGCGACCCGGCGTATCCAACCAGCAACCGGCCACCCTCGCGGTCGATCGGAGTTCGGGCGCTAAAGAGCGACAGGTCGACGTTGGTCGGTAGTAGCTCCAATCGGCGAGCGATCGGCTCGAGCTCCCGAGCGAGTGTGCCGTTGTACACGAGTGTCACGTCCGCGCGACGGATGCAATCCAGGAACGCGTCGAGCGCGGGCCTGCCGGGGGAAAAGAGGTCGCGATAGCGAGCGTACTCGCGTCCCGCCGCCGGCCAGTTGTCGTCGATCATTGCCATTGCGGAGAGGCCGAGCGCATTCGCCGAGTCCAGGACACTGAGCCCCTCGGGAAAACGAGGCCGGCAAAGGATGACGAGATCGAAGGTCGCATCAACCGAAGCGGTGCCGTCGCGGTACGTTCGGAGCTCCCAATCGAACGGCAGGGACTCTCGCAAGCGCGCGAAGAACCGAAGGAAGCAGATCTCGACGTGATGCCCGTCCCCAGGATCGGCAACGAGGAGGACGCGACGAGGCAGTGGCCCCCGAAGCCAAGGCATTCGTGAAGAGGTCCGGGCCCAGACTGATGGCCCGAAGGATCGGGAGGCCGAATCCGCGGACATTCGAGGAGAAGGAAAAACGCCTCCCCGTGGGGACGGGGAGGCGTTCGAGTTGAAAATGCGACGGCTGGTGGTCAGTGCGTCAGAGAGCTCACGGACCGACCACGTGCAGCGGCAGACCGAAGGTCTGGCCGAGGAACACCGACATCTCGTCCTTGCGGGTGATGTTCAGCGGGCAGAAGTTGCCGCCGCCGCAACCCGAGACGACGCCGGCCGTCGCCGCGGTCTCGATCCAGGGACAGAACGAGGCATGCGGGCCGGCGGGCTGGACGTCGGCGAAGGTGCCGTTGCAGGTCGTCGGGGGACCGATCAGCGAAGCCAGCACGAAAACGATCATCTCGCGGCGCGTCACGGTCGCCGAGGGGCAGTAGTTGCCGCCGCCGCAGCCGGTGACGACGCCCGCGTTGACGAGAGTGCGGATGTACGGTTCGTACGCATTGGAGCACGGAACGTCGGCAAACTGGGGGGTAACGCAGGCCGACGGAGTGAAGGCCGTGCCGAGACGCGAAGAAACGATGTACTTGGCCATCTCGTCTCGCCGGATGTTGTTGGCGGGACAGAAGGTCGAGCTAGTGCAGCCGGGCATGATCTCGTTGGCCCAGGTGGACTGGATAAAGGGCCAGAACGAGCTCGACGTGTTCGTATTGTCCGAGAACGGCTGAGCTGGCCCGATGTAGTTCTCGCGCTGGGAAACGAAGTCGTCCAGCTTGAAGACACCACTCAGCGTCGCCGGGAGGGTTGCCGCCGCAGCCTTCGGAAGGGCGCCCCACCGTACGTAGTTGATCGCCGCGGTGTCGTTGTCGACGCCGGTGACCTGTGTCGTTGCGGCGCTACCGTTGACCCACAGGTTGAGCTTGCCGTTGTTCGCGCCGACGGCTGTCGACTTGGCCCACTCCACCTCGACCGCGGCCCAACCGCGCTTGACCGCCTTCGTGGAAGTGGAAAGCTCGGTTCCGGCATCCGTCCGGATGAAGGCCTGCACGGTATAGTTGCCGGCCGACACGAAGTCGACCTGGACGCGCAGTTCCTTGTCGCCAGCGGTGGCCGGCGGAACCGGATCGGCGCCATCGTAAGCAGCAAAGATGTCGAACTGGTCGCCCGTGGTCATCGTCAGCAGCGAATCATCGGCCGCTACCGGAGGCACCACGGGCGCACGCCCGGCGAGGTTGATGTAGAAGCGAACCCGGTAGGTTCCCTCGGCTGCCGGCGAGTTGTCCTGGACGTACGCGGGGTCGGTCGTGTTGACCTGGACCTTCGAGCCGCAGTTTCCGCCGAACCGATAGAGGTTGGCATTGCCGGCGCCGCAAGTGCCGCCTCCCGTGCCGTTGGGAACGGTGATGGTGCTGGCTGAGGCCGCAACAGCCCCGGCGAGCAAGACCGTCGCCGCAGCGGCGACGACATGCCCCTTCAATACGGACAGATTTCTCATGGTCGCTTTGACTCCTTTCGAGATTGAAGATCGAGAATCGGGCTAGATGTTCCCATGGGTTGGCTTGGCGATCAACCGGCGGATCCGAGCAAAAGGGGGCGGCGGGTGCCTAGCCACCCGAGCCGGGGCGCGGTCGACGGGCGCAGGCGACCCGAGACATGGTCAAGAGCGCAGAACCGAAGGGCGAACGCACAAGAGGGGCACCGGACGCCGCTCCGGGTGGCGAGGCCGCCCGCCCGAGGGCCGAGCCGAGAACCTCCGAAGCGATCCAGAGACGTTGGCCCCGCCCAAGACGCCCACGAGAGGCGTGGCGCTCGCACGCCTCGGAGTAGGCGCGGTCCAGGTTGTCGCCCAGGGTCTGGAGGTCGAACCTGCGGGCCTGTCGCCCAGCCTCCTCGCCCATTCGCGCCGCTCTTACTGGGTCTCCGAGCAGCACCCGGATCGCTTCGGCCAACTGATCGGCGTTACCGACGTCGACCAGAAGGCCGGACCTTCCGCTCTCGATCAAATCCTCGGGTCCGCCACAGCGTGTGGCGATCACCGGTCGAGCGAGCGCCATGGCCTCCAAGATCGCCAGCCCGAATCCCTCCGAATGGGAGGGGTGGACGAAAAGCTCGGCATGAGAGAGGAGAGACGCGGGATCGGCGATCTGCCCGGGCAGCAGGACCCGGGCCTCGAGACCAAGAGCCGCGATTCTCCCGCGCAGCTCCTGAGTGTGGGTCGGATCATTGTCGCTTCCGCCAAGAATGAAGACGACGTCCGAGAACTGTCGGGCCAGCTTGCCTGCGGCATCCACCAGATCGAGCAGGCCCTTCCTCCGCTGGATGCCGCCAAGGGAGACGACCAGCCGCCTGTTGATGGGAACACCCAGTCGTGCCGCTACTTCGGCTCGAGGTGCAGGAGGACGCGACCCCGGCTCTCCCAGGTCGAAGCCGTCTGGAACAAGCCGGCACGGCGAGTCCGGTTCGTGGCATCGGGCTTGGTCGGCCACGGCACGAGAGACGCATGGCATGACATCGGCAAGTGCCGTGATGGTCTCGAAGATGCCTCGCAGTTCGCCGAAAAAAGAGGGAGGAAAGCCCCCGTCGAAAAGGCCCCGACTGTGCCAGACGTGCGGCAGTCGACGCCCGGCAGCGGCGAGCGCTCCCTCTAGGGTCACGACCGTGTTGGTGTGAACAAGGTCGATGCGTTCGGCCGCAAGCCAACGCCCAAGCGCCTCGGTGCGCTGCTCCAACCCAACAAGCTGCGCCCGGAAGACCTCGGCGGACCAGTGCGTGGCGGGGATCCACCAAGCCGTGGCAAGTTCTGCTACGGGTACGCCAAGGGATTCGAGCACCTGCCGCAACGGCCCGGGACCCGGGAGGACCACGTGGGGCAGGTAGCCTGAACCGCCAAGCGCCCGCACGGCTCGAAGAAGCGCCTGCTCCCCACCGGAAAGGGCCGAAGAATGAGAGATCAGGGCGACCCGGCGTGGTGGGTTCATCGAGTTAGACGGATTATTGGTGAAGACTGGGGACGAATCCAACACCACCTCGAGGTGCTGAAGGCTCGACTCCCAATCGGGAACCCGAGAGAACGTGGCTTGGGGCGCCGGTTTCGCTACGGCCGTTTCCCCGACCACGGCGGTACCAGGCCGGATTCGAAGCCGTCCCGGAAGCCGGCGGCGAAGGGGTCGAAGGGGAAGATGCAGGTGCCGACGCTGCTCTGGATGAGCGGACCGACCTGCTCGTTGACGGTCCGGGGGTGGAATACCTGGCTGGCCGAGCAGCCGCCGAGCACGTGGCAGTAGCTCATCAGGGTGCCGCGGACGTTCGTGACGCCGTTGATCGTCGTAGCGGCCGGGCAGGAGGTCGTACCGGAAAAGCAGCCGCCTTCGGCGTTGTAGCAGTTGTCGATCGCCGGGCTGTAGCAGTGGGTGTGCGGGGAGCCGAAGTTGTGGCCAAGCTCGTGGCCGACGACGAAGGCGTCGCTCGCGCCGGTGGCGCCGGCGAACTTGAAGACCTGGGTGAAACTGTAGCCGATCCCGGTGCTGCAGAGGGCGTCGAGCCAGGCGATGCCGGACGACGAATTGGTGCTCGACTGCTTACCCGAGAGCATCATGGCGAGCGCCCGCGTCACCCCGGTACAGGAGGGTTGCCCGCTGCCGCCGCAACCGGCTGCCCAGTAGTTGCTGAACTCGTTCAGCCGGTCGGTGTTCGAGGCGGTCGCCGTCTGGCAATCGGTCACCGCGGCACCGCAGGGCTGGACGTACGGGTCGGCGGTCGTCGACGGGCGCAGGAAGGTGGTGCCCTGGAGGAGTCGCACCAGGACGTCGCGCTCGTAGATCACGTTCATCGCGGCGAACAGCTCGGCGAGGTAGGTCGTCGCGCTCGTCGTGTTGTTCGAGAACTTGCGGTTCAGCAGCTCGTTGTCCGTGTCCACGGCCACGGTCGCGGTGTGAAGCGTGCTGATCAGCTCGGGCTCGTCCCCGTCTGTTGCGAAGCTCGGTCGGGGGGCCGAGCCTGAGGAGGCCACCAGTGGGTCCGCCTGCTGGCCGCAACTCCAGCTCGACGCGTCGGGGGCGGCGGGCTCGGAGGTGAGTCGCCACACACCGCCCGCCGATTCCGGGGGCTCCAGCCGGTAGCCGGCAGACTCGCCGAAGGAGCGGGCGCTCAGCCGGAGCGTGTCGGGGTCGAGCTCGACGAGCAGGCGATCGAGCCCCCCGCGGTCGGTCGGCCCCCAGAAGAACCGCAATCGCGAACGAGGAACCGACACCGGGCCCGTCGGCGTGACGGCCCAGATCATGGCGCGTTGGTCGTAGATGTCATGGGCCGTCAGCGCGACACCGACGCGCTCGCCGGGCGCCCAAGGCCAGTCGCTGAAGAGGGCCGTCTGTCCCGGGGCGAGCGCCGCCAAGCCCTCGGCGACCGCCGGGGAGAGCGCGAGCTCCTCGGCGAGAGTGCCGTCCGGTGCGCTGAGGAAACGACCGGGCCCGGCAGCCGGAACGGTCGCGGACGCCAAGGTCCCGGTCGACAGCCCGACGCAAAGCGCGAGCGCGTGAATTCGGCCCCCCAAGCGGGATCGAAAGCAGACCTTCACGACCTCGACTGTGCCACCGGCGGGCCGCCGACGAAGTGAACTAGTTCATCCGGCAATCGCCCCGCCGCGCGCGGGAGTCGTCGGGTGACATCCGGCGCTCCGCGGTCCGGCGGAGGAGCGGTCACCCCCAACCCGCACCGTGGAAGGCATCGCTCGGTCGCTCCGGGTCGAGGCGTGCCGGAGGAGGTTCGCCGGCGGGGACAACCCGACCGGAAGAGTCGTGAGGGACGCGAGGGCGAGCGCTCCGGGCGCAGCGTCTACAATGCGATCCATCGCGATGAGAAGACCGAAACCACACGACTGGTCGCCCCTGCGTGCGGCCGAACGGGCAGCGATCGCCTTTCCGCGCCATGCCAAGCACCGGCTGGCCGTCGCCTACGCGAATCGCTACCACGTCGGCATGTCGAGCCTGGGGTTCCAGCGGGTGGTCGAGCTCGTCCACCGACGCCCGGACTGGATCGCCGAACGCTTCTTCACCGACGGGGAGGGCATGCCGCGATCGGTCGAGCGCGATGCGCCGCTCTCCGATTTCGGCGCCATCGCCTTCTCGGTCTCCTTCGAAGAGGACTTCGTCCACCTGCTCGAGCTGCTGGCGCGCGCCGGCGTGCCGTGGCGGCGGCGAGAGCGGGGCGATGGCGATCCGCTCGTCTTTCTCGGCGGCTCGTGCGCGGCGATCAACCCGTTGCCGATGGCCGAGCTGGTCGACGTCTTCCCGCTCGGGGCGGCGGAGAACTTGCTGCCGGCGATGCTCGCCGCGCTCGAGCAGGAGAGCCATCGCGAGGCGGTGCTCGACCGTCTGGCCGCGACCGACGGCTTCTTCGTCCCGGCGCGTCACGACCCCGAGGAGCTCGCGCAGGGCGGCAAGCTCCGCAAGCTCGAGCTCACCGCCGAGCAGATGCGCCTGCCGGGTCACCTGCCGACGAGCTGCCTGGTGACCCCGCACACCGAGTTCGCCGACAAGTTCCTGATCGAGATGTCGCGCGGCTGCCCGGAGAAGTGCAAGTACTGCTGGGCGACGTTCGGCATGGGGAAGTTCCGCGCCCACCCCACCGAGATGATCCTCGAGGCGATGGAGCGGGCGCGCGCGGTCACTGATCAACTCGGGTTCGTCGCCACGGCGGTGGGCGACCATCCGGAGGTCGAGCGCATCCTCGAGGAGTCGGTGCGGCTCGGCTTCCGCGCCGCGGTCTCGTCGATCCGCATCCCGGCGGTGACCGAAGGGGTTCTCGCGGCCCTCCACGCCTCCGGGGACCGCTCGATCACGCTGGCGCCGGAGACCGGCACCGATCGCCTGCGCTGGATCATGAACAAGCCGGTGCCGAATGCCCTGCTGCTCGAGAAGGTGCGGCTCATCTTTCGCCACGGTTTCCGCGAGCTGAAGCTCTACTTCATCGTCGGCATGCCGGGCGAGACGATGGAGGACGTCGACGGCATCGTCGACCTCGCGGCCGAATGCCGGGAGGCGATGCTCGCCGAGACGCGCGCCCGCGGCCGCACCGGCGAGATCCAGCTCGGGGTCAACCTCTTCGTGCCCAAGCCCTACACGCCCTGGCAGCGCGAGCCGATGGACCGCGAGGAGAATCTGCGCGAGAAGATCGCCCGCCTGCGTCGCGGCGTGCGCCGCCTCCCGAACGTCCGCCTGACCGACAACTTGTCGATCCGGCAGGCCGTCTGGCAGACCTACCTCGGCAAGGGCGGGACCGAGGTGGCCGACGCGATCGAGTGCGCGGCGCGCGGGGCACCGCTCGCCGACGTGTTGCGCCAGTTCGGCGAGCGGATCGCCCCGGAAGTCTTCGCGGCGCAGCCGAGCGAGCTGCGCTGGCACTTCCTGAGAATGGGGTGAGCGGTCCGGCGGTCGCGCCGGACCGAATTCAGCCGAGCCCCTCGCCGGGGCTCAGCGACAGAGCTTGGCGAGCTCCCGGGGCTTCTGCACCAGGACGTGGTGGTTCGGCTCGACGGTGACGAAACCGCGCTGGCGGAAGTCGACCATCACCTGGTTGACCCGTTCGCGCGAGGCGCCCACCAGCTCGGCGAGGTCGGTCTGGGTGAGGCGCAGCGAGATGCGCACGCCGCCGTCGCCTTCGGGCTTGCCGTAGCGCTCGGCGAAGGCGAGCAACTGCCGGGCGAGGCGTCCGGCGACGTCGAGGCTCGAGAGCGACTGGATCTGCTCGTTGGCCAGACGCAGACGCGAGCAGAGCAGTCGCACCAGGTTCGTCGAGAACTCCGGGATCTTCAGGCAGTCCTGGAAGGTCGGTCGGTCCATCCAGAGGAAGCTGCACTTCTCCATCGTCATGACGTTGGCCGAGCGGCCGGAGCTGTCGACCAGGCTCATCTCGCCGACCGTGTCGCCGGCGCCGAGGAAAGCGAGGATCACCTCGCGTCCGTCGAGCTGTTCGACGAGGATCTTCACTGTCCCCTCGACGAGCAGGTAGACGACTTCGCCGGGCTGCTCGGCGGTGATCATGTTGGTGCCGGCCGGGACGGTCTTGCGATGCAGCCGCTCGTTGACGCGAGCCAGCTGATCGGGCGGCAAGCCGCGAAAGAGCGGAAATTCGACGAGCATGCTGGGATCCTGGACCACGCCCACGATAGGGACCCTCCGGAAATTTGGCAGCGATTCTACCGCGCCGCCCGCCCGTGGCGCCGCGCGCGGTGGGAAGACCGGATCAGCGCGCCAACCGGGCGCGCACGTCGACGGCGCGCGAGCGGCTGCGGTCGCTGCCGGCGAGGAACGGGTTGACGTCGAGCTCGACGAGTCGCGGATGTCGCGCCGCGAGCTGAGCGAGGCGCAGCAGCGCCTCGACGAGCAGTCCGCGGTCGACCGGCGGCTCACCGCGCACGCCGTCGAGTAGCGCCCGGCCCTGGATGCCGTCGACCATCGCTCGGGCTTCGGAGGGGGCGAGGGGGGTGACGCCGAACCGCACGTCGCGGAAAACCTCGACGTACTTGCCGCCCAGGCCGAACATCAGCAGGGGGCCGAGCTTCGCATCGGTGGAGAGGCCGAGGATCACCTCCTGGCCGCCGCGCGCCATCTCCTGGACGAGAAATCCGTCCGAGGTGAGCCCGGCGGCCTGGAGGGCGAGCTCCATTCGCCGCGCCTCGCGGGCGACCTCCTCCGGCGTGCGCAGATCGAGCGCCACGGCGCGGTGCTCGCTCTTGTGGACCAGGCCTTCGGCCACCGCCTTGAGGACGACCGGAAAGCCCAGCGCTGCCGCCGCGGCGACCGCGTCCTCGGCGTTCTGCACCCGCCGATAGCGCGCCACGGGGAGGCCCGCGAGCTCGAGGAGGCGGAAGGCCGCCTCCGGAGGAAGGTAGCCGTCGCTGCCCGCCCGATCGAGCTCGGCGGCGATCGCCGCGTCGTCCATGGCGAAGACCGGCAGCTCCTCGGTGGCCGGCCGTCGGCGCCACTCGGCGTAGCGGCAGAGCATCGCCAGGGCGCGCGCCGCCGACTCGGGGAAGTGGTAGACCGGGGGCAGGTCGCTGCGCCCCTGAATCGCTCGGTAGAGCTCGTCGCGCGCCATCATCACGGCGAGCACCGGCTTGGCGGCGCCGCGCGAGACCTCGGCGATCCGTTCGAGGACGTCGCGCGGATCGCCGAGCACCGGGGTGACGTTGATCGCCAGGGCGGCGTCGACCTCCGGGTCGGCGAGCAGGGTGGCGAGGGAGAGGGCGTACTGGTCGGCGGTCGCCGAGGCGATCATGTCGACCGGGTTGTCGACGCTCGCCACGCTCGGCAGGAAGGCGCGCAGGGCCTGGCGCGTGCCGAACGAGAGCGAACCGACCTCGAGGCCGAAGGAGACGCAGGCGTCGGTGGCGAGGATGCCCGGGCCGCCGGCATTGGTGAGGATCGCGACGCGACGCCCCGCCGGGAGGGGGCAGCGGTCGAAGGCGCGCGCGATGTCGAAGAGCTCCTCGATCGTGTCGGCACGGATCACGCCGCACTGCTCGAGGAAGGCGGAGACCGTGACGTCGGCCCCGGCGAGTGCGCCCGTATGGCTCGACGCGGCCCGCGCACCGGCTTCGGTGCGGCCGGACTTGACCACCAGAATCGGCTTCGACCGCGAGACGCGCTTGGCGATCTCGGTGAAGCGGCGCGGATTGCCGAACGACTCGAGGTACATGCAGATGACCTTGGTGGCCGGGTCGTCCTGCCAGTATTCGAGCAGGTCGTTGCCGGAGGTATCGGCCTTGTTGCCCATCGACACGAACTGCGTCAGGCCGAGGCCGAGTCCGGCGGCGACATTCAGCACGGCGACGCCGAGCGCTCCCGATTGGCTGACGAAGCCGATCGATCCCGGCCGCGCCGGCGTCGGCGAGAAGGTGGCGTCGAGCTGGACCGCCGCCGCGGTGTTGAGCACGCCCATGCAGTTGGGGCCGATCATCCGCACTCCGGCGGCTCGCACCTTGGCGCGCAGCTCCTCCTCCATCCGCCGCCCCGACTCGCCGGTCTCGGAGAACCCGGCGGTGATCACCACCAGGCCGCGTACGCCCTGGTCGAGGCACTGGTCGACGATGCCGAGCACCGAGTCGCGCGGCACGGTGACCACGGCGAGGTCGATCGCGTCGGGAATGGCGGCGACCGTCGGGTAGCACTTGAGCGAGTGAATCGAATCGGCCTTCGGGTTGACCGGGTAGATGGCACCCTGGAACTCGGCCCGCACCAGGTTGTGGACGAGCGCCCAGCCGAGCGACTCGCGCGAGCGCGAAGCGCCGATGACCGCCACGGTGCGCGGCGAGAAGATCGGATCGAGGGAGCGGGCGGGCCTCTCGGCGGTCGGCATGTGGCGGTTCTCCGTCAGGAGATAGGTCGGGTTCATCGACGGGGGGGAGCGGGGACGAGCAGCTGCAACCGGTCGGCAGCGAGCCGGAGGCGCAGGGGGTAGCGAGCCGGCCAGGGATCGCCGTCGATCTGCAGCGGCGTGTCCGGTGGACCGAGGAGGTTGACCTCCTCGACGGGGCGGATCGCCACGTCCCGGCGATCGGCGTGCCGTCCGCCGGCCAGCGCGAGAGCGAAGCCCAGCGCATCGCGCCGCCGCCGGCCGCGGAAGACCAGGAGCTCGAGCTGACGGTCGTCGGGCCGACCGTCGGGGGTCATGCGGAAACGGCCGGCGTACTCCGAGAGATTGCAGACCGCAACCCCGGTGGCGAGTTCCCGGCGCCCGTCGACTTCGATTTCGATGACCGGGAAGCGATAGCGGGCCCACTCGCGGACGGCCGCCAGCACGACGGCTCCCTTGCCGAACCGTCGCTTGAGGCGCGGGTCGACGCGACTCATGATCCGCGCGTCGAGCCCGGCGGTGGCCTGCATGAGAAACGGCGCGTCGCCGCAGAGCCCGAGGTCGAAGGCGCGGAGCTCACCTGCCAGCAGGGCGGCGACGGCGTTGCCGATGTCGTCCGGTACCCCGAGCGCCGCGGCGACGACGTTCGTCGTGCCGCCGGGAAGCACGGCGAGAGGGATGGCGCTGCCTCGCAGGCCGCTGGCCACCGCCCGCACCGTGCCGTCGCCGCCGAGCACGAAGACGGCGTCGACGCGGCCGGTGTCGGCGGCGTCACGGGCGGCCCGCTCGCTTGCGCCGGGATCGTCGCAGGGAGCCTCGGCGACGGAGACGCCTCCGGCGTGGAGGGCCGCCCGCGCTGCCGCGAGCCGCCGGGCGCCGCGAACGCCGCCGGCGTGCGGGTTCTGGATCAGCAGCACGCGGAGCACGGGATGGAACGGGCGATGGCGGAGAGAACGCCCGGCCGGATCACGAGAAGAGCGTGGGGCCGTTGCCGCTCGGTGGCGGGTAGCCGAGATGCTCGAAAGCGCGGCGAGTGGCGACGCGGCCACGCGGGGTGCGTTGGAGGAAGCCCTCCTGCAGGAGATAGGGCTCGTAGAGGTCCTCGATCGTGCCGCGGTCCTCACCCACCGCGGCGGCGATCGCCTGGATCCCAGCCGGGCCGCCGCCGTAGACCTCGATCAGCGTGCCGAGGATCTTGCGGTCGAGCTCGTCGAAGCCGTGCTCGTCCACCTCGAGCTGCGTCAGCCCGCGCCGGGCGGTGGCGAGGTCGATCGTCCCCGACCCGTGCACCTGTGCGAAGTCGCGCACGCGGCGCAACAGGCGGTTGGCGATGCGCGGCGTGCCGCGACTGCGGCGGGCGATCTCGTCGGCGCCCGCCTGGTCGGCGGCGATCCCGAGCAGCTCGGCCGAGCGCCGCACGATGCGCGCCAGCTCCGGCGGGGCGTAGAAGTCGAGTCGATGGACGATCCCGAAGCGGGCACGCAGCGGCGAGCTGATGAGGCCGGCACGCGTCGTCGCCCCGACCAGGGTGAAACGTGGCAGATTGATCTTCACCGTGCGCGCCGCCGGTCCCTGGCCGAGCACCAGGTCGAGCTGGTAGTCCTCGAGCGCCGGATAGAGGATCTCCTCCACCGTCGGTCCCAGGCGGTGGATCTCGTCGACGAAGAGCACGTCGCCGGCTTCGAGGTTGGTGAGGATCGCCGCCAGGTCACCGGCGCGCTCAAGCACCGGACCGGAGGTCGAGCGCAACGGCGCACCCATCTCCCGCGCCACGATGTGCGCCAGGGTGGTCTTGCCCAGCCCGGGTGGGCCGAAGAGCAGCACGTGGTCGAGCGAATCGCCGCGCTCGCGCGCGGCGCGGATGAAGATCCGCAGGTTGGCGACGATCCGCTCCTGCCCGACGTAGTCGTCGAGCACCTGCGGGCGGAGCGTCTGTTCGACCCCCGCGTCGTCCTGCTCGAGGGTGCCGGACAGGAGTCGATCGTCGGGCGTCACGCGCGGATTCTATCCCTGGGGTGGGAGAGCCTCGCCCGGACGGTGTCGGGGCCGATCAGACCCGCGAAAGCCGCTTGAGCGCGAAGCGCAGCAGATCGTGGAAGGCGGCGTCGGGATGCTCCTTGCGCGTCTCGGCGAGCGCGCGCTGCGCGAGCGGCTCCTTGTAGCCGAGGTTGACCAGGGCGGAGAGCAGGTCGTCCTCGTCGGGGGCGCTCTTGGCGGGGATCGCCGCGGCGAGCGCCTGGACGCGATCACGCAGCTCGACGACCATCCGCTCGGCGGTCTTCTTGCCGACACCCGGGATCGCGGTCAGTCGGCGGACGTCACCCTGCGCCAGGGCGGCGAGCAGGTCACCCGGGGCCATGCCGGAGAGCACCACCTGGGCGAGCCGCGGGCCGATGCCGGACACGGCGATCAGCTTCTCGAAGATCTCGAGCTCCTGCTCGCTCCAGAACCCGAAAAGGGCGAGCTGATCCTCGCGCACGTGGGTGTGCACGAAGAGCCGCACGGTGCTTCCCTTGGGGATCTTCTCGATTTCGTAGAAGGTGGAGAGCGGGATCTGCACGGCGTAGCCGACCCCGGCGACGTCGAGCAACACCCGCTCGGGAGAGACGCGGAGAGGAATCCCGGTGAGCAGTCCGATCATCGCGGCGTCATTCTAGGCGGAACGGCGACGAGGTGAGCGCCGCGGTCGCCGCCAGGCGCGGGCCGCCGAGATCGGTCTCGCGCGACCCGCGCTGTCGCCTGCCGCTAGGATCACGGGATGAATGCTCGTCGCCGCTTGGGTTCCCTCCCGCTTCTCCTCGCTCTCGCCGCCAGCCTCGCCTGCTCGGTCGCGCCCCCCGTCGTCGCGCCTTCCCCGCCATCCTCGTCGGCGTTGGCGCCCCCCGTCGTCGCCGCTCTGCCGCTCGACCCGGCGATTCGCGCGGGCAGGCTCGACAACGGACTCCGCTACTACGTGCGCGCCAACGTTCGTCCGGCCAAGCGGGCGTCGCTCTGGCTGGCGATCGACGCCGGTTCGGTCCAGGAGGACGACGACCAGCGCGGTCTCGCGCACTTCCTCGAGCACATGGCGTTCAACGGGACGGCGCGCTATCCGAAGCGCGAGCTCACCGCCTGGCTCGAGCGGACGGGCGTGCGCTTCGGCGCCGATCTCAACGCCTCGACCGGCTTCGAGGAGACGGTCTACACCCTGACCGTGCCGACCGATGATCCGGCGATCCTCTCCCAGGGCCTCGACGTCCTGGGCGAATGGGCCTGTTGCGTGAGCCTCGACCCGACGGAAGTGGTCGCCGAACGGGGGGTGGTGCTCGAGGAGTGGCGGCTCGGTCGAGGGGCCTCGGCCCGTGTCCGGGATCGCCAGTTGCCGATCCTCTGGCGCGGTTCGCGCTATGCGGAGCGGCTGCCGATCGGCGATCCGGGGGTGATCGAGAAGGCCAGCACGGAGCAGCTTCGTCGTTTCTATCGGGATTGGTACCGGCCCGATCGCATGGCGGTCGTGGCCGTCGGAGACTTCGACCCCGCCGCGATGGAGCGTGCGATCCGTGCTCGTTTCGCCTCCTTGCCCGCGCCGCCGCCGCCCCGTGGCTGGGAAACGCCGCAGGTACCGGCGGGCGGGGCTCTGCGAACGGACGTGACGGCCGACGCCGAGCTCTCGGTCGCCAGCGTCTCGCTCAGCCGGATCGGGCCGGCCGAACGACTGCTGACCGCCGACGACTACCGGCGGGACCTCCTGCGGGGGCTCTGGTCCGGCATGTTGAACGCTCGGCTCGACGAGTTGCGTCGATCGCCAAGCCCACCGTTCCTCGCTGCGTCCGCGAGCAGCGGTTCCGGCGTGCGGGGTGCCCAGCTCTTCCGCCTGCAGGCCACCGCGGCGCCGGAGCGGGTCGAGCCGGCGCTCGCTGCCGTCCTTGCCGAGCTCGAACGCGTCCGGCGTTTCGGCTTCTCGGCGGGCGAGCTCGAACGACAGAAGGCCGGCCTCCTGCGGCGCTACGAGAGCGCCTTCGCCGAACGCGAGAAGGCCGAGTCGGACGACCTTGCCGGGGAGTTGCTGGCGAACTTCCTCGAAGGCGAGGCGGCCCCGGGGATCGAGGCCGAGCTCGCCCTGGTGCGCGAGATGCTGCCCGGGATTACCCTCGCGCAAGTCCAGGAGGCCGGGGCGGGCTGGCTCGCCGAGGACGGCCGGGTGCTGCTCGCCAGCGGGCCGGAGCGATCCGGGTCGCCCGCGCCGGATGCCGCGCGCCTGGCGGCGCTGGTCGATGAAAGCCGACATCTCGAGCTCGCCGCCTACGACGATCGGACCGTTGCGGGTCCCCTGGTCGAGAAACCGCCGGGGCCCGGGACGATCGTCGCGGAACGCCGAATCGACCCGCTCGGCGTCCTCGACTGGACGCTCTCCAATGGCGTCCGCGTGCTCCTCAAGCCGACGGACTTCAAGAACGACGAAATCCTCTTGCGCGGCTTCCGCCCGGGTGGTCACTCGACGGTCGCCGACGCCGACTATCTGTCGGCGAGCTACGCCACGGCGGTGCTCGCGGAGGGTGGATTGGGACGCTTCGACGCGGTGTCCTTGCGCAAGGCGCTCGCCGGTCGCCTGGCGGGTGCCGGGGTGCAGCTCTCGGAGCTCGAGGAGGGGATCTCGGGAGGTTCGTCCCCGCGCGACCTCGAAACGATGTTCGAGCTCGCCTACCTCTCGTTGACGGCGCCACGCGAGGATCCACAGGCGTTCGCAGCGTTCAGGGCGCGCACCCGGGCGTTCCTCGAGAATCGCCTGGCGCAACCGCAGGCGGTCTTCGCCGACGAGCTCTCGCGCCACCTCTATCGCGACCACCCGCGCCGCCGGCCACCGACACCGGCGACGATCGACGCCATCGATCTCGCGACCGCCGGACGGGTGTTCCGCCAGCGCTTCGCCAACTTGCGCGGGTTCACCTTCGTCCTCGTGGGCTCCTTCACACCGGAGGCGGTGCGGCCGCTCGTCGAGCAGTGGCTCGGTGGGCTCCCGGCCGCTGCCGACGGAGCCGTGCCCGCCTCGTGGCGGGACATCGGCGTCGCCTATCCGGAGGGCGTCGAGACCTTCGAGGTGCGAAAGGGAATCGAACCGAAAGCCTCGGTGAGCGTGATCTTCCACGGCGACGCGGCGTTCTCGCGGGAGGCCCAACACACCTTGAAGTCCCTTGCCGACGCCCTGCAGATCGAGCTCCGCGAGGCGCTTCGCGAAGAGGATGGCGGCACCTACGGGGTCGGCGTGACGGGCTCGTTGGTCGATCGGCCGCGCGGGAGGTACGCCCTGTCGATCGGCTTCGGCTGTGCCCCGACGCGGGTCGAGGAGCTGACGCGCGACCTCTTCGCCACGCTCGAGCGCTTCCAGCGCGAGGGCCCGCGGCAGGAGACCGTCGAAAAGGTCCGCGAGACGGCGCGGCGCGAGCGCGAGGTGGCGCTGCGCGAGAACGGCTTCTGGGCCGGGACGCTGACCGGCTACGTGCGCGTCGGATGGGAGCTGACCGACATCCTGCGCTACGACGAGCTGCTGGCGCGGGTGACACGCGAGAATCTCGCGGCGGCAGCGCGGCTCTACGCCGACCGCAGCCGCTATGTTCGCGGAACGCTGCTACCGGAAGCGACGGAAGGAAAGCCCTGAAGCGGTGCGACCGCCGGCCGTCCCGGGCGCGAAGCCCGAACCGGCCGGCGGCGATCGTGCTGCCGGTCAGCCCTTGGCCGACAGGTCGCCGAGGCCGAGCTCGTCGACCAACCGCCGGTCGTAGGTGACCTTCAGCTCGAGCTTGCGCTGGGTGATCAGCGAGTCGAGCAGTGCCTGGAATTCGCGCGACTCGAGCTCGGAGCGCTTCTGGGCCTTCTCGGTGGCGAACTTGGCGGGATCGAAGCGGGTCCGCTCGGTGACCTGGAAGAGCACGGCGCCGTTGCCGATCGCCACTGGTCCGCCAACCTGACCCGCGCCGAGCGCCAGGGCTGCCTGAGCCACCGCCTCGCTGCCCGCGAGGCCCTGGATCCCACCGCGCGCGCCGAAGCTGGCGCTCTCGCGGACCTCGGCTCCGAGCTCCTTGGCCGCGTCGTCGAGCGTCTTGCCGGCGGCCATCGCGCCGCGCGCCCGGTCGAGCTCGGCCTTGGCGAGGGCGGCCTGCTTCTCGCGTTCGACGGCGGCGCGGACCTTCGGCTCGACTTCGGCGAGCTGCGGGTCGCGCGCCTCGCGCGATTCGACCAGCCAGAGGACGGCCCAGCCGCGCGGGATCTTGACCGGATCGGAGGCCTTGCCGGCCTGCAAGGCGAACGCTGCGACGGTGAACGGGGTTCCGCGCCCGATGCCCGGCACCGCGTCCTCCTCACCAAACGGTGCGGTGGTCTGCCAGGAGACCACATCGTTGTCGGCCAGAGCGCGCAACGCGTCGGCGGTCGCCACCTTGCCATCCTTGATCCGCTGCGCCAGCTGCTTCGACCGCGCTTCGGCCGCGACCTCGACCCGCTCGGTGGTGAGGCGGTTGCGGATCGCCCCCTCGACCTCGGAGAGCGCCCGCTCACCGGCCGGCTTGCGATCGGTCACCTCGAGCAGGTGGTAGCCGAAGGAGGTGTGGATCGGCCCGATCAACTTGCCGGCGGCGCCGCTGAAGGCGGCGTCCTCGAACTCCTTGATCATCCGGCCGCGGGCGAAGAACCCGAGGTCGCCGCCGCGCGTCTTGCTGCCGGGGTCGTCGGACTTCTCGGCCGCCAGCTTGGCGAAGTCGGCCCCGGCCTCGAGCTGCTTGCGCAGCGCCTCGATCTCGGTGCGCGCCTGGGCGTCACTGCGGTTGTCGCCGACCTGGAGCAGGATGTGACGGGCGCGGACCTGCTCTTCCTGGCGGAACTCCTCGGGATGGTCCTGGTAGTACTTGGCGACTTCGGCCGCGTCGACCTTCACCTGCGCCCGGAGCTTGCCGGAGTCGATCAGGAGGTAGCCCACCGAGCGCTGGGGCGGCAGACGGAACTCGTCGGGATGCGCCGAGAAATAGGCCTGGAGGTCGGCCGGGGTCGCCGGTGCACGGCCCTGGAAGCGCGAGCCCGGGACGAAGGCGTAGCGGATCTTCGCCGTCTCGGCCTGCTCGCGGTAGGCGCGCTCGACCTCGGCGTCGGGGACGTGGAGGGTCTGGGCGAGGATCGCCGAGAGCTTGTTGACCAGGATCTGGTCGCGCACCGTCGCTTCGAACTGCGCCGGCGTGTAGCCCTCCGCCTGCAGCATCTGCTCGTAGTACTCCTGGCCGACGAAGTTGCCCTTGCCGTCGCCGAACGCCGGCACCTGGAGAATCGCCTTGCGGACCTCCTCGTCGCTCACGGCGAGTCCGGCCCGTTCGGCCTCCTGCAGCAGGATCTTCTCGGCCACCACCTGCTCGAGTGCCTGAGCCGGGAGGCGGAACTGCTTGGCGAGCTCGGGGGTGAACCGCTCGCCGAGCGTCTGGCGGTAGCGCTCCTCGAGCTGGCGGTACTGGCGCTGGTATTCGACGTAGCTCACCTGGCGGTTGCCGACGGTGGCGGCGGCGCCCGTCTCGTCGCCGCGCATCCGCGCCCCGCCGAAATCGACGAAGACGAAGCCGACGAAGACGATGATGACGAGCCAGAGAATCCAGCTCAGGTAGCGGAGGTTGTCGCGCAGGATCTTCAGCATGGTTTCGGGCCTCACGGCCCGGAAGAGCGGGCCAGAACGGGCGATGGTAGCAAGCGGAGCGGGCTCTCGGCAAACATGGCCGAACGCCGCCGAATCGCCATGTTATATTGAATGGTTGCATTTGGGAGGCAAACCGTGAGCCCGCCCGTGAAGCCGACGATCCACCGGAAGGACTGGTACACCGTCTCGGTGGATACCCTCCGCGGTTGGGGGATCTTCCTGACCCTCCTGGTCCTCGCCGGCCTGGCGCTGGTCGGTTGGCGGCTCTGGGAGCGGCGGGCGCTCGAGCGCGAGTCGCGAAGCGTGCTCGAGGACGCGTCCCGCCTCGTGGCCCAGGTCCAGGAGGCGCAGGGGAACGCGGCATTCCAGGTCGAATTCGGCGAGGCGTGGCGAAGCCTCGAGGCCGGGCGGGGCGAGCTCGCGGCCGGGCGCTACGGCGAGGCGCTCGCCGCCGGCCGGCGCAGCCGAGCCCTCTCCCAGTCGATTCTCGACGCGCTGCGTGACCGGCGCCTTTCCGGGGAGGCCCAGTTCATCGCCGCCCAGGGTGGGGTGGAGTACCGTCGCGGCGACCGTGGCGAGTGGGAGGAGGCGCGGGCGCGGCTGGTCCTGCATTCCGGGGACTACGTCAAGACCGCCGCCAACGGCTCGGCCGAGATCGTCTTCCTCGACGGAACGCTCTACACCGTGCGCCCCAATACCCTCTTCCTGGTCACGCGAAACCGTTCGGCGACCGGCGAGCCCGGGGAGCAGTCGATTTCGATGCAGTACGGCTGGGTGAACCTGAATACTTCGCAACGCGGCAGCCGCGTCAGCACGCCGCGGGCCGAGGCGCGGGTGGCGCAGCAGTCGGAGGCCGTGGTCGCCTACGACGAGAAGAGCGCCACCGGTCGTTTCGCCGCCTTCCGTGGCTCGGTCGACATCGCTTCGGCGGGTGGGCTCGAACGGCGAGTCGGTGCCTTGCAGCAGGTCGTCCAGACGGGTGACCTGCTCTCCGAGCCGAAGACGCTCCCCGCCGCGCCGCAGCCCGTCCAGCCGGCCGAGAAGCTCGAGGTCAGCATGGATGCGACGCGGAACCTGGCGCTCGGCTGGGAGCCGGTCTCCGGTGCTGCGCGCTACGCCCTGCAGGTCGGGCGCAATCGCCTCTTCGTCGACAACGTCATCGACGTG
The DNA here is from genome assembly GCA_016699405.1 of Holophagales bacterium. NCBI lineage: Bacteria > Pseudomonadati > Acidobacteriota > Holophagae > Holophagales > Holophagales bacterium. Next base: position 958,118 of record CP064972.1, read on the forward strand.
GATTCGCGGGCCAAGGCCAGTGCCAACCTGGGGCTGCGCGGTCCGGGGAGCTTCCTCTGGCGCGTCGCGGCGATTTCGCGCGACGGCCTTCAGGGGCCCTGGAGCACGCCGCGCACCTTCCGCGTCGTCGCGGCTCGCAACCCCGGCGGCGAGGGCGACCGCATCCCGCCGCCGCTCGAGATCGACGAGGTCCAGTCCTACGGATCGATCTTCATCGTCGGCGGCCGGACCGAGCCGGGGGCGACCGTCATCGTCGACGCCGAGCAGGTGGCGGTGGCGGCCGACGGCTCGTTCACCAAGACCGTCCAGCTCGCCAAGGAGGGCTGGAGCTTCGTCGAGATCAAGGCGCGAGACGTCGCGGGAAACGAAACCGTGCGTCGCCGTCGCGTCTTCGTCGAGAGCTTCTGACCCGCCGATCCTACCGCCCGACTCCCATCGCCCAACTCACTCCGGACAGGACGATTCATGGCCTTCAGCTCCCTGCTGCGCTACTTTTCCAACGACCTCGCGATCGACCTCGGGACCGCCAACACCCTCGTCTATGCCCGCAACAAGGGCATCGTGGTGCGCGAGCCGTCGATCGTCGTGATCAACAAGCTGACCAACCGGATCGAGGCCGTCGGCGCGGAAGCCAAAGAGATGCTGGGACGCACCCCCGGCAACATCGAGGCGATCCGACCGATGAAGGACGGCGTCATCGCCGACTTCGAGGTCACCGAGCGGATGCTCGACTACTTCATCAAGAAGGCGCACGGACGGAAGGTCTACGTCCACCCGCGGATCGTCATCGGCGTGCCGGGGGAGATCACCCAGGTGGAAAAGCGGGCCGTGCGCGACTCCGCCCAGAAGGCGGGTGCCTCCGAGGTCTATCTCGTCGAGCAGGCGATGATGGCAGCGATCGGCGCCGGGCTGCCAATCACCGAGCCTTCGGGCAACATGATCGTCGACATCGGCGGCGGGACGACCGACGTCGCGGTCATCTCGCTCTCGGGCATCGTCTACTCGCGCTCGGTTCGCGTGGCGGGCAACGAGATGGACGAAGCGATCATCCAGTACCTGAAGCGCAAGTACAACCTGCTGATCGGCGAGCGCACCGCCGAGGCGATCAAGTGCGAGATCGGCTCGGCGTGGCCGATGAAGGAGGAGCGATCGATCGAGATCAAGGGTCGCGATCTCGTCGAGGGCGTGCCGAAGACCCTCGCCATCTCGGACGCGGAGATCCGCGAGGCGCTCACCGAGACGGTGAACTCGATCGTCGAGGCGGTGCGCATGGCCCTCGAGCGGACGCCGCCCGAGCTTTCGGCCGACATCATGGACAAGGGGATCGTGCTCTCCGGCGGCGGTGCGCTGCTCCACGGTCTCGATGCCCGCCTGCGTGCCGAGACCGGCCTGCCCGTGGTCCCGGCCGAGGATCCGCTCGCCTGCGTCGTGCTCGGTACCGGGCGCGTGCTCGAAGAGCTCGACCTCCTGCGCAAGGTCTCGATCCGCTGAGCGTTCGCCGAGAGGCGCCCGCAGCCTCCGCGATGAACCCGCGAATCTCCCGGGCCCTGCTCTTCGCCCTGCTCGGCGCGCAGCTCGCCTTGCTCACCTGGCAGGTCCGTCGTCAGGGGGAGCGGCTCGGGCTGCTCGAGGAGCTCTCCCTGCGGGCCCTGGCGCCGGCGGCACGCGGCGTCCAGGCCGTGTCGTCGACGTTCGGCGAGATGGCGGCTCGATCCCGGCAGCGGCGCGAGCTGATCACCGAAAACGAGCAGCTGCAGACCGAGGTCCGGGAGCTCCGGCGGGACCGCCTGCGGCTTCACGCCCTCGAGCGCGAGGTCGACCGCCTCTCGGCGGCGGTGGATTACCAGCGGGCGAGCCCGTACCACCTGCGCATCGCCGAGGTGGTCTTCGCCGACCATTCGGCGCTCCTGAGGACGCTGGTGGTCTTCGCGGGGGCCGGCGGTGCGCGAGCAAATCAGCCGGTGGTCACCGAGGCCGGCCTCGTCGGCCGGGTCCTCTCGGTGGCTGGCGACTACGCGCGGGTTCAGCTCATCACCGACCGGGCCGCCAGCCTCGGCGCCGTGCTCGAGCGCGGGGAGCGACAAGGGGTCCTGCGGGGCGGCGCCGAGGGCCGCCTCGAGCTCGACTTCGTCCCGCGGCAGATCGAGGTCGAGGTCGGCGACCGAGTCCTCACCGCGGGGATCGACGGTGTCTTCCCGCCCGGGCTGCCGATCGGCACGGTGATCGAAGTGACCCCGGGAAGCGAGCTCTTCCATCGCATCGTCGTCGCGCCGGCGGTCGACTTCCGCCGCCTCGATCAAGTCCTGCTGCTCGACTACCAGGCGCCGCCGCGGTCGCTGGTGGAGGCGTCGCGCGATGCGGGTTCTTAGCTTTCTGCTCGCGCTGGCGGTCGCTGCCGGGCTGCACCTTGCCGGCCTGGTGCTGGTGCCCGGATTCCCGCGGCTCGTCGACCTCGTTCTGATCGTCGTCGTCCTGTTCGCCCGCGACGGCCGAGTCTCCACCGCGACGCTCGGCGGCTCGGCGGCGGGTCTGGTCGCCGATGCGCTCGCGGGTGGGCCGTTCGGTCTCCACGGTTTCGCCGACACGCTCGTCGGCTACACCGCGGCGCGGGTCGCCCAGCAGCTCGTGGTTCAGCGCTCGAGCGGCGTCATTCTGGTGTTCACGCTCGCCTCGGCGCTCCAGCAGGCGCTCCTCGCCGCTCTTGCGGTGCTCCTCTTGCCGGCCGCCGAGCTGCCTGCGGCGCCGTGGATGATCGCCAAGGCGGCGTGCACCGGGATCGTCGGCTTGCTTCTGGCTCAGAGCGAGCGCCTGATCGCCGGGCGGATGGCAACCCGCCGGGCCGAGCGGCGGACCGGGCTGCGGGGCTAGGGGACAGCGACCGTGCAAGTCCGCGAGGAGCGCGAGGCGCTGGTCCGCCGGGTGAAGGTGATCGCACGGATCACCGCCCTGGCGCTGCTCGCCCTGGCGGCGAACTACTGGGTGGTCCAGGTCGTTCAGGGCAGCTACTTTCGCGAGCTCGCCGAGAACAACCGGCTGCGCAAGCTCACCTTGAAGGCACCCCGCGGCACGATCTACGACCGGACCGGTCGCGTCCTGGTCGAGAACGCGCCGAGCTACAACCTCACCGTCGACCGTTCGCGCTGGCGCGACCGTGCCTCGAGCCTCGTCTTTGCGGCATCGGCGCTGACCCGCCCGATCGCCGACCTCGAGGTGGTGCTGCGGCGCTACGAGGGGACGCCGCTCTTCGCACCGGTGCTGCTGGCCGAAGGGCTGACCCTCGACCAGGTCGCGCGTTTCGGCGTCGGGCGGCTCGAGCACCCGGAGTTCGAGGTCGAAGTGGGGCACCGGCGGCTCTACCGCCTCGGCACCCAGGGGGCCCACCTGCTCGGCTACCTCGGCGAGGTCACCGACGAGGAGCTGTCGCGCCCGGGAAGCGGTTACCAGTCCGGAGACTGGCTCGGTCGGCGCGGCATCGAGCGGACCTACGACCGGGTGCTGCGCGGCGTCGACGGCGAGCGTGTCGTGGTCGTCGACAGCCGCGGCCAGCTGGTGGCGGAGAACCGGCGGGAGATGGGACGGCCCGGCGAGAGCCTGACACTGACGCTCGATCTCGAGCTGCAGCAGGAGGCCGAGACCTGGATGGCCGAGCAGACGGGGGCGGTCGTCGCTCTCGACCCGACCAATGGCGAGATCCTGGCCCTCGTCTCCTCGCCCTCCTACGATCCGAACCTCTTCGCCCGGCGACTCCTGAAGGAAGACTGGCAGCGCCTGCTCGACGACGAGCGTCACCCGTTGCAGAACCGGGCGATCCAGAACACCTACTCGCCCGGCTCGGTCTTCAAGGTGGTGGTGGCCGCCGCCGGGCTCGCCGAAGGGGTCATCTCGCCGGGCGATCGCGTCTTCTGCGGCGGCGGTGCGACCTACTACGGCCGGCGATTCGCCTGCCACCGCGCCGGCGGGCACGGCTCCGTGGATCTGCGGGCGGCGCTCAAGGGCTCGTGCGACGTCTACTTCTATGCGCTCGGCCAACGGCTCGGCATCGAGCGGATCGCCCGCTACGCGCGACTCTTCGGCCTCGGGCGCCCGACCGGCATCGAGATCGACGGCGAGAAGGCCGGGCTCGTCCCGGACGACGGCTGGAGCCGCGCCGCACGCGGCCATCCCTGGTATGCCGGCGAGACGATCTCGGTGGCCATCGGCCAGGGCCCGCTCCTCGTCACCCCGCTGCAGATCGCCGCCCTCTTCGCGGCGACCGCCAACGGCGGCCACCTCGTTCATCCTCACCTCGTCCGTCACAAGGACGAAGCGGACACGCCTTCGGAGCGGCTTCCGGTCTCCGAGCAGAGCATGGCGACGATTCGCGAAGCGCTCTGGGCGGTGGTCAACGAGCAAGGGACGGGAGCGGCGGCCTTCGTTCCAGGGCTCGACGTGGCCGGCAAGACGGGCACCGTGCAGGTCTCCGCCCGCGGCGCCACGGAAGAGCACGAGGATCTCCCCTGGGAGCTGCGCAATCACGCCTGGTTCGCCTCCTTCGCCCCGGCGCGGGCTCCGCGCCTGGTGGTGGTCGTTTTCATCGAGCACGGCGGCAAGGGCTCGCGAGCCGCCGCCCCGATTGCCAAGGCCCTCTATGAGAAGTACCTCCAGCTATCACTCGGGCAGCTTCGCCCTTCCTGACGAGCGCAGCCCGCTGCGCGCCCTCGCCAGCGTGCGCTGGGGGCTGCTCGCCGCGGCCCTGGCGCTCGCGGCGATCGGCCTGGCGACCGTGCACAGCGCGAGCGTCGAGCTCACGGTCGACTACCTGCCGCGCCAGGCGGCGTTCCTGGGCGTCGGCCTCGTCGCTCTCCTGCTCGCGGCGATGGTCGACTACCACTTCCTGCTCACCTTCGCGGTGCCGTTCTATGCCCTCTCCCAGCTCGGTCTGGTCCTGGTCCTCTTCGTCGGACACCAGGCGGGGGGTGCCCAGGGCTGGTTCCGCATCGGCAGCATCGGGATCCAGCCGTCGGAATTCGCCAAGCTGGCGACCGCATTGATGCTGGCTCGCTACCTCGCCCGGGCGAACACCCGCGAGCTGTCTCTGCGGCAGATCGCCGAGGCGCTGGGGATCGTCGCCCTGCCGATGGGGCTCACGGTGCTCGAGCCCGACATGGGCGGGGCGGCGATGTTCGTGCCGATCGCCGCCGGCATGCTGCTCGTCTGCGGGATTCCGTGGCGGATGCTGGCCGCGGCGGCATTGGTGGTGGTGCTCTCCGGGGCCGTGGCCTGGGGCTTCGCCATGCAGCCGTACCAGAAGCAGCGAGTCCTCACCTTCCTCGATCCGGGCCGCGACCCGAGCGGCGCCGGCTACCAGGCGCGGCAGAGCAAGATCGCGGTGGGCTCCGGAGAGCTCTCGGGCAAGGGCTACATGCAGGGCAGTCAGAGCCAGCTGCGCTTCCTCCCGGCCCGCCACACCGACTTCATCCTTGCCGTGCTTGCCGAGGAGTGGGGCTTCCTCGGTGTGGCCACGGTACTCGGGCTCTACGCCCTCTACATCGGCAACGCCGCGGCGGTGGCCATGCGGGCTCGCGACCGCGCCGGCATCCTGCTCGTCGTCGGCCTGGTCTCCATGGTGGCTTTCCACGTGCTCTACAACTGCTCGATGGTCATCGGACTGCTGCCGATCACCGGGATCCCGCTGCCGTTTCTCTCCTACGGCGGTTCGTTTACCTTGATCATCTGCCTGGCCACCGGGCTCATCCTCAACGTCGACTACCGCCGGTACGTCAACCGGTGAGGGATAATCAGCCCATGGCCCACAAGATGCTCGTCGAGTCGGACCCGTACCAGACCCGCATCGCGGTGCTGGAGGACGACCGGCTGACCGAGATCTTCGTCGAGCGGCACCTGCAGCGCGGGGTCGTCGGCAACGTCTACAAGGGGCGAGTCTCGCGGGTCCTGCCGGGGATGCAGGCGGCGTTCGTCGACATCGGTCTCGAACGTGACGCCTTCCTCTACGTCTCCGACGTCATCGATCACCTCGAGGTGTTCGAGGAGCTCGAGGACGGGGCGAGCGAGGACGTCCAGGCCTCCGCCGGCAACGGGGCGCCGCACACCATCGACGAGCTGCTCAAGGCAGGCCAGGAGATCATCGTTCAGGCCACCAAGGATCCGCTGCCGAACAAGGGCGCGCGGGTCTCGACGCAGATCACCCTGCCGGGTCGCTACCTCGTGATGCTGCCCACCGTCCGCCACCTCGGCGTCTCGCGGCGCATCGAGGAAGAGGCCGAACGCACCCGCCTGCGCGAGCTGATCGACGAGCTCGCCGCCAAGAGCGGCGCCGGTTGGATCGTTCGCACCGCCGGGGAGGGGAAGGGGAGCGAGGAGTTCGAGGCCGACCGGGTCTACCTCTCCGGTCTGTGGAAGCGTATCCGCGAGCGGGCCGAACGCTCCGGCGCGCCGACGCTTCTGCACCAGGATCTCGACCTGGCGCTGCGGGTCGTCCGCGACCTGGTCTCCGCCAACTACTCGGTGATCTGGGTCGATGGCGAGGACACCTACGAGCGGATCGTCGACTTCCTCGACCAGGTCCAGCCGGCGCTCGTCGGGCGGGTCAAGCTCGACCGCCAGGCGGTCGGGCTCTTCGAGCGCTTCGGCATCGAGAGCGAGATCGAGGCGGCGCTCAAGAGCAAGGTCTGGCTGAAATCCGGCGGCTATCTGGTGATCAACCCGACCGAGGCGCTGGTGGCGATCGACGTCAACACCGGGCGGTTCGTCGGGCGCCACAACCTCGAGGACACGGCGTTGCGCACCAACCTCGAGGCGGTCGAAGAGGTGGTGCGGCAGATCCGCCTGCGCGACCTCGGCGGGATCATCGTCCTCGACCTGATCGACATGACCGAGAAGGAGCACCGCGAGCAGGTGTTCGAGGCGCTCGAGCGCGAGTTGCGCAAGGACCGCGCCAAGTACAAGGTGCTGTCGATTTCCGAGTTCGGACTGGTCGAGATCACCCGCAAGCGGAGTCGCACCAACCTCGAGAGGCTGCTCACCCAGCCCTGCCCGTATTGCGGCGGCGGCGGCCGGGTCAAGTCGGTGACCACGCTCTGTCTCGCGCTGCGGCGCGAGGCGCTGAAGCTGCGGGGAACGCTCACCTCGCGCGAGCTGCTGCTGCGCGTTCACCCCGAGGTGGCGCGGGCGCTGCAAAAGGAAGAGCACGCGGTGGTCGAAGAGCTCGAACGCGCCCTCGCCGTGGCGATCCTGCTCCAGGGCGACCCGAAGCTGCATCACGAGAGCTTCGACATCCTCGAGGTTTGAGCGCTTGGGCGGCGAGGTTAGCCCGCGCGTCGACCCGGCAGGCGCGGCCCCGGCATTTCGTTCCTTCGCCACCGCCGACTGGCGAGGCGAAGCGACGACGCGACTCGATGCGGCGAGCCTTGCCGGCGAAGCCTGCCGGCTCGCCGATCCGGCGTGCGCCACCCGCACCCTGCACTGGGGTCGCAACTACCTCTACGTCACGACGCTGGAGCTCCCGGAGGGCGCGGTCGAGGTCGTCGTCAAGCAGTTCCGCCATGACGGGAGGCGTGCCCAGCTCGACCGGCGGCTGAAAGGCAGCAAGGCGGAGCGCAGCTTCCGGGCCGCGGTGGCGCTCGCTGCGGCCGGCATCCCGACGCCCGAGCCGCTGCTGCTCGTCGAGTCCACCCGGCCGAACGGTCCGTCGTTCTTCGTCTGCCGCCTCGCGAGCGGCGGGCTCGAAGCGCGCTACTACTTCCGCGCGCTGCTCGCCGGCCGCGAGGCCGAGGAATATCCCGCGGTCGCACCCGAAGCGCTGGTCGACGCCATCGCGCACCTGTTGCGCCGGCTCCACGCCGTTCCCTGCTGGCACCGCGACGTCTCGATCGGCAACTTGCTCATCACCCCGGGGGCGTCGCCGTCCGAGGCGCCGCACCTCGTGCTGCTCGACCTCAACCGCTGTCGGCTCAGTCGGCCGCTTTCGACGAGCGAGCGCACCCGCGACCTCTGCCGGCTTCCGCTGCTCCGTCCGGATCTCCAGGCGCGCCTGCTGCAGGCCTATTGGCAGGGCGACCTGACGGCAGCACGTCGAGCGCTCTACCGGCTCGATCAGCGCCTCTTTCTGGCCCGCCATCGGATCAAGCCGGCGTTGCGGGCGCTCGGCTCGCGCCTGCGTGGGCTGCTCGCCGGCCGGACCGTCCACCCCCACATCCCACTGCCGCCCGTGGGAGCACGGGTCCAGGACCGGGCCGTGTGGGATCCCCTCTCCGATCAACCGCACCTGCATGCGGGGCGCTCCGGCCGGGCCCTGGTGCGGCTGCAGGCCGCGCCGACCCACCTGCGCGCGCTCGCTGCGGCGACGGTCGGGCTGGTCCGGGCGAGAGGGCGGTATCGCGAGCTGCTCGACGGCGCCTTCCGGCAGCCCGGGTCGATCGACGGGCTCGGCGTCGCGCTGCGGCCCTGGCCGCAAGATCCGCCGGCGCTGCTCACCGCCGTCGACGAGCTCGGCGTCCGGCGGTTCCTCCTCCGTCTCCATCCCTGGGCCGAGCGGCACGACGACGAGGAGGCGCTCGCCCGAGAGCTCGCGGCACGCGGTTGCGAGCTGGCGTTCGCGCTCCCGCAGACGCGCGAGCTGGTGCGCGACCGCCCCCGCTGGCGCGCCGCGGTCGCCGAGCTCGCGGAACGCTTCTCGCCCTTCGGCCGTCACTTCCAGGTCGGGCAGGCGATCAACCGCAGCAAGTGGGGCGTCTGGACGCCGGCAGAGTACCTCGGCCTCGCCGCCGACGCGGCGGAGATCCTCCGGCAACACCCCGGCGTCGAGATCCTGGGCCCGGCGGTGATCGACTTCGAGCCGCATGCGCTCGCCGCCGTGCTCGGGCTCGGTGGCCCGGAGCTGCGCTTCGACGCGGTCTCGGCGCTCCTCTACGTCGACCGCCGCGGTGCGCCGGAGAACCACCAGCTCGGCTTCGACACGCTCGGCAAACTGGCGCTCTTTCGTGCCCTCGCCGCGACCTCGCGGCGCGGGGCCGATCGCCTCTGGGTCACCGAGGTGAACTGGCCGTTGCGCGAAGGACCACACTCGCCGGCTGGAAGGAAAGTCGCCGTCGACGAAGCGACGCAGGCCGACTATCTCGCGCGCTACGCGCTCCTCGCCCTGGGCAGCGGCCTGGCCGAGCGCGTCTACTGGTGGCAGCTCGTCGCCAAAGGCTATGGTCTCATCGACCCGCAGCCCGACGGCACCCTGCGTCGCCGGCCGGCGTTCGCCGCCCTTCGCGGGCTGCGGGCTCACCTCGCCGACGCCACGGTGGTAGGCCGACGCCCCGCGCCGCCGGGAACCTGGTGGCTCGAGGTGCGGACGCGCGCCGGGGAGGCGCGCCTGCTGGGCTGGAGCACGGTCGGTCGGCTCGCCGCCGTGCCGCCGGCCGGGCTCGGCACGATCCGTGAGATCGCCGCGCTCGGTGGGGGGGCGCCGGCACCGGAGGCGGCGGCGCCGATTCTCGACGCGACGGTGCGCCTCTTCGCGGTCGACTGACGGGCGCGCTGCGCGGGGAGGCGGCACGGGTTTCGCATCGGATGCGAAGCCCGAAAGGAGTGAGAACCCGCCCATGCTCCGAACCCCCCGGTCGCGATCGCTACTCGTCCTCTTCCTCGTGTCGCTTCCCGCCCTTGCCGCTTCGGCGCCCCCGCCGCCCGGCGACCCGCGGCGCACGCCGGTGGTCGAAGTCGTCGATCGTGTCTCGCCGGCTGTGGTCAACATCGCCGCCGAGTCGATCGTCCGCGAGGTCGATCCGTTCTTCGGTCGCTTCTTCGGCGGCACCTCGCGCCGCGCCCAGTCGCTCGGCTCGGGTCTCATCGTCGACGCCAAAGGGCTCGTGGTCACCAATGCCCATGTCATCGAGGGGGCCTCGCGGATCGTCGTGACGACGCTCGACGGGCGCGAGCTCGAGGCCGATGTTCTCGGCTCGGACCGGGGTGCCGATCTGGCGCTGCTCAAGGTGCCAGGCAACGGGCTGCCGGCGACGCCGCTCGGTCGCAGCGGCGACCTGTTGATCGGCGAGACGGTGGTGGCGATCGGCAACCCGTTCGGTCTCTCGCACACCGTGACCACCGGCGTGCTCTCGGCACGGGGGCGTTCGGTGCCCGCCGAGAGCGGCGAGCTCGTCTACACCGACTTCCTGCAGACCGATGCCTCGATCAACCCCGGCAACTCCGGCGGGCCCCTGGTCAATCTGGCGGGCGACGTCGTCGGGATCAACACGGCGATCGTCCAGGGGGCCAACAGCATCGGGTTCGCGATTCCGGCCGATCGAGCGCGCCGCGTGGTCGAGGACCTGCTGCGCTTCGGCGAGCTGCAGCCGCTCTGGACCGGAATGCGGCTGCTGACGGTCGATCCGGAGCTGGCGCGTCGCGAGGGCTTCGCCGCCACCCGCGGCGCCTACGTCGACAAGGTCTTCGCCGGCTCGCCGGCGCTCGAGGCGGGGCTCTCCGAAGGCGACATCGTCGTCGCGGCGGCAGGCAAGCCGGTCGTCCTGCGCGAGGACGTCGCCACCGCCTTCACCACGGCCGGGCCGGATGTGCCGCTCGATCTCGAAGTGCGACGGGGCGAAAGCACCTTGCACAAGCGGCTCGCCGCCGCCCGTCCGGCGAGGCAGCTCGGACGGAGACTGCTCGTCGAGCTCGTGGGGCTCGAGGTCGAGACGCGGGCGAAGGCCCTCGTCGTCTCCGCCGTCTCGCCGCGCTCCGCCGCGGCGCGCCGCGGGCTCGAGGTCGGCGACCAGATCCTCTCGGCCAACGGGCAGCGGCTCGAGGACCCCGAGTCGCTCGACCGCGAGGTCCTCCGCGCCATCGAGCGCGGTGGCCTGCTGCTGGTCGTCGGCCGCGGCCGCTACGCCTACAACCTGTCGTTCCCGATGTGACGGGCGCGGAGCGGCCGGCGGCTCAGTCGAGATCGAACGGCCGCGCCGGTGGGCCGGATTCGGGCTCTTCTTCGGCGCGCTTCATCGCCTCGCGGAACTTCTCCTCGAGCAGGCGGTCGCGATCGGCGAGCGCGGCCTTCTCGCGTTCGAAGAGCTGCTCGGCGCGCTCCTTCTGCTCGCCGAGACCGGCGAGCAGCGAATCGAAGTCCTTGCCGCCGGCAAGCGGCTCACGCGCCTTCTTGTGCGAGAGGACCTCGCCGGTCGCCGCGTCGACCACCAGATCGCAGGCGCATTCGGGGCAACGCACGTGGAGTCGTCCGGGGGCGCTCATGGAGCGGATGATAGTGCAGCGCGGCGACCGACCCCCGAGCTCGACCGGAGGCACGGGTTAGAATGCCCCGGACTCTTTCGCCGATGCTGAGCGCCGCCCGCACGCTTTTCGAGCACCGCGCCCTTCTGCTGACGCTGACGGCGCGCGAGATCAAGGCGCGCTATCGCGGCTCGGCGCTCGGATTCCTCTGGTCACTCGTCAACCCGCTGCTGCTTCTGGCGGTCTACTCGTTCGTCTTCAGTGTCGTCCTGCAGCAGCGGGCGGCGGTCGAGCCGTATGCGCTCTTCCTGCTCTGCGGTCTCTTCCCCTGGATCTGGTTTGCCACCTCGCTGACCGAAGGGACGGTCTCGCTGCTCGCCAACGCCGGGCTCATCCGGCGAGCCGTCTTCCCCATCGAGCTTCTGCCGGCCGTCGCGGTGGCGGCGAATTTCGTCCACTTCCTCTTCGCGCTGCCGGTGTTGGTGGCCGGGCTCGCGGTCGGTCGGGTGCTCGGCTATCCGGTGGGGGGGTGGAGCTCCCTGGCGCTGCCGGCGATCGCCCTGCTGCAGCTCGTGCTGACCTGCGGGCTCGCGCTCGGCCTCGCGGCGCTGCACGTCCACTTCAAGGACGTCAAGGACATCCTGGCCAATCTGCTGACCCTGTTCTTCTTCCTCACGCCGGTGCTCTACCCGATGGCGGCGGTGGCGCATCCGGCGCTGCGCGCGATCGTGCGTCTCTCGCCGATGGCGCCCTTCGTCCTGGCGTACCAGCAGTCGCTTTTCGCGGGACAGGTCCCGTCCGCCTCGCTCTGGCTGCAGATGGCCCTCGTCGCGCTCTGCGGGTGGCTCGTCGGTGCCGGGCTGTTTGCGCGGCTGCGCGAGACGTTGGTGGAGGCCGCATGAGCACCCCGGCGGTCGTCGTCGAGGGGATGAGCAAGCTCTACCGGCGCGTCGGACCGGGGCATCGTCTGCGCACGCTCAAGAGCGCCCTGCTCGACCGCTCGCTGGTCGGCAACCTGCCGCCCGGCGAGGCGATTCCGGCGCTCACCGACCTGAACTTCACGGTCGAGAAGGGAGAGGCCTTCGGCGTCGTCGGCTCGAACGGCTCGGGCAAGTCGACGCTGCTCAAGCTCCTGGCCGGCATCCTCCGGCCGACGACCGGGCGGCTGGTCGTCGACGGCCGCGTCGCCGCGCTCATCGAGCTCGGCGCCGGGTTCCATCCGGAGATCTCCGGGCGCGAGAACGTCTTCATCAACGGCGCCGTGCTCGGGTTGCCGAAGCGCGAGATCGAGCGCCGCTACGAGAGCATCGTCGAGTTCTCGGGCCTCGCCGACTTCATGGAGGAGCCGGTCAAGAACTACTCCTCGGGGATGTACGTGCGGCTCGGTTTCGCCGTGGCGATTCACACCGACCCCGACGTGCTGCTGGTCGACGAGGTCCTGGCGGTCGGCGACGAGGCGTTCGCCCATCGCTGCCTGCGGCGCATCGACGAGCTGCTCGCCGAGGGGCGCACGGTGCTCTTCGTGAGCCATTCGCTCGGCCTGGTGGAAGACCTGTGCGACCGCGTGTTGTGGATCGAGCGCGGTCACCAGCGGGCGCTCGGCCCGCCGCGCTTCGTCGTCGACGCCTACCGTCAGGCGGTGGCCGAGGAGGAGAGCCGCGGGCATCGCGAAGCCAAGGAGAAGCGGGAGTCGGAAGAGCGCGGCGAGACAGAGCCGGCCACCGCGGAGCTCGCCGTCGAGCCGGCGGGCGAGGTTCTGCGCTGGGGATCGGGAGCGGCGCAGATCGAGTCGGTGCGCCTGCTCGGCGGCGACGGCGGCGAGCGCTACCACTTCGCCACCGGCGAGGACCTCGTCGTCGAGATCTCGGCGGTGGCGCGCGAGGCGCTCGACGACTTCGTCTTCGGCGTCGCCCTGTCCACGCCGCGCGGCGTCGAATGCTGGGGGACGAACACCGACCTCGAGGGGTTCGCCGCCGAGCGTTTTGCCGGCCCCGCCACGGTCCGCCTGGTTTGTCCGGGGTTGCGCCTCGCCCCCGGGGAGTACCTGCTCGACGTGGCGGTGCACGCGCGCAACGGAGCGCCGTACGACTATCGCCGCAAGCTCCTCTCCTTCTCCGTCACCGCCCCTCACGGCGGCATCGGGGTCTACTTTCCCGAGCACGCCTGGGAGTTCGCCGGCGGCGTCGCGTGGCAGCAGCGCGGCTGACCGCGACCGTTGCTCACCCGCTGGCGGGCCTGGCGCTGGAGCTGGCGCGCGCGGGCCTCGCGGCGGTCGACCCGCAGCGACTCGTCCGCGCCGAGCTCGAGCAGCGTCCCGTCGACGCGACGGCGTTGCTGGCGCTCGGCAAGGCGGCCGCGGCGATGGCCGCCGGCGTCGAGCCGCGCGGCCGGCCGGCCCTCCTCGTGCGACCGCGCTCGTCGCCCGCTCTCGGGGGAGCGGGATGGGAGGAGATCGAAGGCGGGCACCCCGTGCCGGACGCGACGAGTCTCGTCGCGGGACGGCGGGTGCATGCGTTCGCTTCGGCTCTCGGGCCGGGCGAGCGTCTGCTCGTGCTGCTTTCGGGGGGGGCTTCGGCCTGCCTCGAGCGTCCGGCCGCCGGCTTGTCGCTCGCCGATCTCGCGGCGACGAATCGAGCGCTCCTCGCCTCGGGGCGGGCGATCGACGAGGTCAACGCCGTCCGCAAGCACCTCTCGACGATCAAGGGGGGTGGCCTGCTGCGTGCCACCTCGGCCCGTGTCGTCGTTCTGCTGCTCTCCGATGTGCCCGGTGACGATCCGGCGACGGTGGCTTCGGGTCCGTTCGCGGCCGATCCGACGACCTTCGCCGACGCGCTCGCCGCGGTCGACGGACTGGAGATCCCACTCGCGGTGCGACGCCACCTCGAGGCGGGGGCGCGCGGCGAGCGACGCGAGACGCTCGGGGCGCATGCCCCGGAGCTGGTGCGCGTCGAGCACCGACTCCTCGCGGGCCGGGCGGCGGCCGCAGACGCCGCGGCGGCGGCGGCGGCAGCACAGGGCATCGCCGTCACGCGTGTGCTGCTGACCGGCGACGCCGAGACCGCGGCGGTCCATCTGGTCGAAGCCGGGCGACGACTCGCCGGCGAGCGGGTCGCTCTGGTGGCGAGCGGCGAGACGACGGTCGAGCTGGGGGAGAGCCCGGGCATCGGCGGGCGCAACCAGCAGCTTGCGTTGGCCGCCGCGCAGGAGCTCGCCGGCGCGAGCGGCGAGCTCCTGCTCGCTCTCGCCACCGACGGCGTCGACGGAGCCAGCCCGGCGGCGGGCGCGATCGTCGACGGCACGACCTGGGCCAGGATCGTCGCCGCGGGAATCGACCCGCGAGTCGCACTGGCCGGGCGCAACGCGACGCCGGCGCTCTCCGCGGCCGACGCGCTGCTCGCCGGCGGGGCGAGCGGAACGAACGTCGCCGATCTCGTCGTCTATCTCCGCGACCGCAGGCAGGCGACCGGTGGGTTACGATGAGCCGACGGGTGGAGGAGAGTCGACGATGAGTGAGGCCGGGTCCGCCGAACTGCCGATCAAGATCGGCGACGAAGAGCTCAAGGGGCGCTACGCGAATCTGCTCCGCATCGCTCACACGCGGGAGGAGTTCGTTCTCGACTTCATCCACCTCGTGCCGCCGCAGGGCGTGGTAACCGCGCGGGTGGTCACCAGTCCGCCGCATCTGAAGCGAATCGTCCGGGCGCTTGCCGCGAACCTGGCACGCTACGAGGAGGCGTTCGGCGTGATCCCCGAGGCTCCGGGTCCCGAGCTGCCCCCCGACGCCAACTGAAGAACGGACATGCGCGACCCCTCCTGGCCGCTCCGTGCGCCGGCGAGGCTGGCGCTCGCGCTCGTCGCCGCCAGTCTTGCCGGCGCCTGCGCGTCCTCGCGCGCACCGACGCTACCCACCGAAGCGGCGGCCTGGGCCGAAGGTCCGGTGCGTTGGCTGCTTCTGCCCGAGGAGCGACGCGAGCTCGGCCGCTTGCGCTCGACGAGCGAGCTCGCGACCTTTCGCGAGCAGTTCTGGCGCCGCCGTGACCCGACACCCGAGGACCCGGAGAACCCGGCCCAGGCGATCTTCCTCGAGCGCGTCGAGATCGCCGACCGTCTCTACGACGAGGGCGACCTCGACGGCAGCCGGAGCGACCGGGGGCGTGCCTTCCTGTTGCTGGGCCCGCCGAGCCGCCTGCGCCTGACGCGTCGTGACGATCCGCTGGCGGGCTCCGGGGGCGGAAAGCCGGACCGCGTCGCGCGCGTCGAGAGCTGGGGCTGGGTGGCAGAGGACCTCGATCCGGCGTTGCGCGCCCGCCTCCCGGCGCCGGGCGAAGGCGGTGAATGGCGGGTGACGTTCCTGCGCGAGCGCGACCGCGCGCGACTGATCGCGGGCCAGGCGTTGCTCGAGGCGGCGGCGCGCGGGTGGGTGCGAGCGGAGGCCGAGCGGTAACGCGCGGCGGCTCGATGGTCTCGGTCGCCCGCAAGAACCTGCTGCACGACCGGCTGCGCTTTGCCATCGCGGTCACCGGCATCGTCTTCGCGGTGGTGCTCATCACCATCCAGGCCGGGATGTTCCTGCGCTTTCTCACCAACGCCTCGGTGGTCATCGACCACATCGACGTCGATCTCTGGGTGACCTCGAAGGACCTCAAGAACTACGACTTCGGCCGGCCGAACGACCGGCGGAAGCTCTTTCAGGTGCGCTCGGTCGACGGTGTCGCCTGGGCCGAGGAGCTGGTGCTCGCCTTCTCCTCCTGGCAGCGGCCCGACGGCGGCCAGGAGTCGATCGAGGTGGTCGGCTACGACCCGCGCTCGCGGATCGGCGCACCCTGGGACGTGGTCGTCGGCGATCCAGGAGCGGTGCGCGGCTTCGACGGCGTGCTGGTCGACGAGCGCGACACGGCACGCCTCGGTCGACCGCGTCTCGGCGAGCGCATCGACATCCGGGGGCACCGGGCGCGGGTCATCGGGTTCACGCGCGGCGCGAAGAACTTCACACAGAGCCCCTACGTCTTCACCAGCCTCGAGAACGCCCGCCGCTTCACCTTCTTCGTCGGCCGCGACCAGGTCACCTACATCCTGGTCAAAGTGGCGCCCGGGGTCGACGTCCGTTCGGTGCAGCGGGCCATCCGCCGGACCGTGCCGTTCGTCGACGTGCACACGGCGCGCGAGTTCTCGAACCTCTCGCGCCGCTACTGGATGGTGCTGACCGGCGCCGGCGTGGCGCTTCTGGCCTCGATGCTGATGGCGCTCGCGATCGGCACGATCATCGTCGCCCAGACGATCTACGCGTCGACGCTCGAGCACCTCAAGGAGTTCGGCACCCTGAAGGCGATCGGGGCGAGCGACGGCTTCCTCTACCGGATCGTGCTCGAGCAGGGGTTGCTGGCCGCGCTCGTCGGCTATGTCGCCGGCATGGCGGTCGCCTGGGGGGTGGTGCGCCTGCTCGCCCGTGGGGGACTCGACGTGCTGCTGCCGCCGTGGATGATCGCCGGGATCTTCGTGCTCACGCTCGCCATGTGTGCCGGGAGCTCGGTGGTCTCCATCTATCGCCTGACGCGCCTCGACCCGGCGCAGGTCTTCAAGAGCTGAGCGCCGATGGACGATCGTCATTCGATCCGCCTGCGCCTCGACGGCGTGCGCAAGACCTACGGCGAGGGCGCCGAACGGGTCGAGGCGGTGGCGGGCGTCGACCTCGCCCTCGCCGGCGGCGAGTGCGTGCTGCTGGTCGGACCTTCGGGCAGCGGCAAGACGACGCTGCTCATGCTGATGGGTTGCCTGCTGCGGCCGAGCGCCGGCGGCGCCTGGGTCGACGGGATCGACGTGGCGGGCCTCTCCGAGCGTGACCTCTCGCGGGTGCGGCTCGGTCACCTCGGCTTCGTCTTCCAGGGGTTCAACCTCTTCCCGGCGCTCACCGCGCGGGAGAACGTCGAGCTGGTTCTCAACCTGCGCGGGATCGGCGGCGCGCGGGCGGTCGCCGAAGCGGCGCGCCACCTCGGGCGGGTCGGTCTCGAGCACCGACTGACCCACAAGCCGGCCGATCTCTCGGGCGGCGAGAAACAGCGCGTCGCCGTGGCCCGGGCCCTCGCCGCCGAGGCTCCGATCCTCCTGGCCGACGAGCCGACGGCGAGTCTCGACGGAGTGACCGGCTATCGCGTGACCGAGCTCCTGCGTCGACTGGCGCGCGAAGAGGGGCGTGCGGTGTTCGTCGTCACCCACGATCCGCGCATCGTCGACCTGGGAGACCGCGTGCTGCACATGGAGGACGGACGGATCGTCCACGAGGAGAAGAGATGAATCGGCCTGTTCGATCGACCGTCCGGGCGTTGCTGCCGGTCCTGTTCGCCCTCGCCGCCTGCGGTCACGAAGCGCGTCCCACGGCGCGCGTCGCCCGCGGAGCGCTCCACGACTGGGTGGCGGCGCTCGGGCGGATCGAGGGTCCCGGCGAGCTGGTACGTCTCGGCCCGCGGGTCCCCGGTCGGCTCGCCGAGGTCCGTGTCGCCGAAGGAGAGCGCGTCGAGGCCGGCCAGGTGCTGGCGGTGCTCGAGAACGCCGACGCGCGCGCCCGCCTCGCGGCGGCCGAAGCGCGGCTCGCGCGACTCGAGCGCGGCGGAAGGCCGCAGGAGGTGGCGGCGGCCGAGGCCCGTCTGACGGCGGCACGCGCACGACGCACCGAGGCCGAACGGACCCTCGAACGGAGCGATGCCCTGGCGCGCCAGGGGATCGACTCGACGGCCGTGCTCGATGCGGCGCGCCGGGCCTACGACACGGCACAGGCCGACGCGGTGGCGGCCGAGCGCGAAGCCGAGCTCGTCCGTCTGGCGGCGCGCGACGAGGTCCTCGCCGAGGCGGCGGCCGAGCTCGCGGCGGCGCGTGACGCCGTGCGGGCGACCGAGATCGTGGCCCCGGCGGCCGGGGTGGTGCTCAAGCGCCACCTGCTGCCGGGCGAGACGATCGGCCTCGGCGCCACCGTCGTCCCCGTCGTGACGATGACCACCGCCGGTGCGCGTTGGGTGCGGCTCGAGGTCTCGGAGAGCCAGGTCGGCCGGGTGAAGGTCGGCCAGACGGTCTACACGAGCTGCGACGCCTTCCCGGGGCAGGTCTTCGCGGGCACGGTGCGCTCGGTGGCGCCGGCGATGGGGCGCAAGTCGATCACCGACCCCGATCCGCGGGCGCTGTCGGACACCGAGGTGCAGGAGGTGCGCGCCGAGCTCGGCGCGGACGCCGACGTGCTCCCCTATCAGCTTCGTGTCGATGCGGTGGTGGAGACCGCCGCGGTCGCCGATGCGCTGCTCGTGCCGGTGGAGGCGCTGGAGCTCGACGGCGCCGATCGCGCCCGGGCGCGGGTGCGGCGCGACGGCGTGTGGCGTGAGGTGACGGTGGGGCTCGGAGCGCTCAACGAACGGTTCGCCGAAGCGACCGACGGTCTCGTCGCCGGCGACGAGGTCGAGCTGCGCGAACCGGCAGCTCCGGCGACCGGGGCGCCGCTCGCCGGACCGCCGCGGGTCCCGCGCCGTTCGGCGGGGACGGGAAGCTGACTCAGAGGACGGCTGAGGGATCGGTCGGCGTGGCGCGGCGAGCGGTCGGTCGCCGGGCGCGCGAGACGCGAACCCTTCCCGGAGTCTCGCGCACCCGGCTCCCCGGCTGGCGCCGGCGAACCTCCGCGACGACCCCCAGGTGGTCGGAGAGGTGATCGTCGAGCGTCCGATAGGCGGCGAACTCGAGCTCGTCGGAGACCAGGATCCAGTCGAGGCAGACGACCGGACGCCGGGCCGGGAAGGTGGGCCGCATCTCGCCGACGAACGGCTGCAGCGAGAGCTCGCGCGCCAGCAGCATGAGCGCGCCGCGCTCTCGCCCCCACTCGCAGTTGAAGTCGCCGAGGATGACCAGCGGATGGGTCCGGTGCCGCACGTGCTCGACGAGCTGCTCGACCTGCCGCCGGCGGACCGAGGGATAGAGAAAGTCGAGATGCACCGACACCAGCCCGACCGGGCCGCCGCCGTCCGGCAGCTCGGCCGTGGCGGTGACGAACCCCTTGGTGTCGCGCCAGCTTTCGCGGAACGCCTGCGAGTGGGGGTCGGCGAGCGGTAGGCGCGAGAGCAGCGCCGTCCCGTACTCGAGTCCGACATCGAGGCCGCGCCAGCCGACCGAGAGACGTTGGTGGTCGCCGCGGAAGGAGTGGTCGTAGCCGGCGAGCCGGGAGAGCGTGTGGATGTGGTCGAAACGACCGCTCCACAGCGACGGTCCGTCGGCCTCCTGCAGCGCCACGACGTCCGGGCTCTCGCGACGCAGGACGGCGGCGATGTGGTGGAGGTTCGCCGAAAGCGTCGAGCGGCGAAGCAGCGCCTGGTGCCGCGAGCGGCGCCTGCCGTGGGCCATGTTGAGAGTGAGCAGCCGCAGACGCGGGGCGTCCACGGACCACGGGGCGTGGTGCATGCTCAGAGCCCGCCGAGCTCGAGCAGCCGCGCGCGCAGCGGTTCGGGCACCGGCATCACCGAAAGGCGCGAGTTGCGCACCAGGTCGAACTCGCGGAAGGCGGGATCGGCCTTGATCTCGCCGAGGCTCACGACTTCGGGGAGCCGTCGGACCGGCTCCAGGTCGACCACCACGCGGCGCCCCTCGGCGTCGCTCGGGTCGGGGTAGGGGTCCGAGGCGATCCGCGCCAAGCCGACCACCGACTTCTCGTCGCCGGTGTGGTAGACGAGCGCCTCGTCGCCGGCGCGCGCAGCGCGCAGGTGCTTCTGGGCGAGGGCGTTGCTGACCCCCTCCCAGACGGTGCGACCGTCGCGCGCGAGATCCCCGAAGCTGTAGCTTCCGGGCTCGGTCTTCAGCAGCCAGCAGGCCATCGCGTCTCGATTCTAGGTCATGCGGCCGCGGCGGGCGTCAGGTGGCGAGGTGGACGACTCGCCCGCCTTTGACGACTGCGCGAACCGGGTTGACACCGAAGTGGTAGGCGAGGTGAAAGAGGTTCGGGGCGTCGAGCAGCACGAGGTCGGCGCGCTTGCCCTCTTCGAGCGAGCCGATCTCGGCGCCTAGACCGAGCGAGCAGGCGGCGTTGAGGGTGGCGGCGGTGAGCGCCTCCTCGATCGACAGCCGCAGCTCGAAAACGGCGAGCGTCAGGATCGTCGGCATCGATTCGGTGTTGCAAGATCCGGGATTGCAGTCGGTGGCGAGCGCCACCGGCACACCGCGTGCGACGAGCGTGCGGGCCGGCGCATAGACGTGCTTCATCAGGAAGAAGCTGGTGCCCGGCAACAGGATGGCGACCACGCCGGCCGCGGCCAGCGCGTCGATGCCGCGCTCGGAGACGGCCATCAGATGGTCGGCCGAGAGTGCTCCGAGCTCGGCGGCCAGCTCGGCGCCGCCGGAGTCGACGAACTCGTCGGCGTGGAGGCGCGGCGCGAGGCCGTGCTCGCGACCCGCCTCGAGGATGCGCCGCGACTCGTCGGCGGAGAAGACGCCGCGCTCGCAGAAGACGTCGCAGAACCGCGCCAGCCTCTCGGCGGCCACTGCCGGGACGATCTCCGAGCAGACGATCTCGACGTAACGCGCGCGATCGTCGCGATGCTCGGGTGGCACCTCGTGAGCGGCCAGCAGCGTCGGCACCAGCTCGACCGGCTGGGTTCCCGCGGCGCGGCGGATCGCCGCGAGCTGCTTGAGCTCGTCGACGAGCGACAGTCCGTAGCCGCTCTTGGCCTCGGCCGTCGTGGTGCCGCAGGCGAGCATCCGGGCGAGCCGCGGGCGCATCGCGGCGGCAAGCTCGTCGGCGGAAGCCCCGCGGGTCGAGCGCACGGTGGAGAGGATGCCGCCGCCCGCCTCGGCAATTTCCTGATAGCTCCTGCCGGCGAGTCGCATGGCGAACTCGTGCTCCCGGCTACCGGCCCACGGGAGGTGGGTGTGTGGGTCGACGAAGCCGGGCACCAGCGTGCCGCCGCCCCCGTCGAGGCGAGGCGTGTCGGGGAGCTCGCCGAGACGCGCCAGGCGCTCCTCGCGCGGTCCGAGAAAAGCGATCCGTCCGTCGCGGCAAAGCAGCTCGGCGTTCTGGAAACGACGCACGGCCCCCTGCGCGGGTCCGGCCTGGGGTGCCGTGCCGAGCGGCGTGGCGATCTCGGCGAGGTTCTCGATCAGCAGGTCGTGGCTCACCGGCTGATTATGCGGGAGGAAGGGCGTCGCTGGGGACGGCGGCGGGCGCGAAGGGCGGACGGGCTTCTCGCGCCGACGCGAACCGCCCGCCGCTCAGGCCTGCCGGCGAACGCGCGGCAGGGTGTGGACCGAGGCGGTGTGCAGATCGTCCTCTTCGTCGGTCTCGACCATCTGCCGATAGAGATCGAGCGCGTTGCGCAGGCGCATCCGCAGCTCCTTGCGCTGCAGCCGCAGCTCCTGGATCTTCGCCTCGATCCGCTGTGCCTGCTCGAGCGCCTGCTCGACGATCTTGTCGGCCGCGAGCTCGGCCTCCTTGATCAGCAGCTGCGCCTCCTTGTGGGAGGCCGCGACGATCTCCTCGGAGAGCTTCTGACCGCGCACCAGCGTCTCCTGCAACTGGTGCTCGCGCTCCTCGGCCTCCCGCAGCCGGTCGGCGAAGAAGCGGTTCTCCCGCTCCAGGTGATCGATGCGGGCGATTCGGCTGGCGAGCTCCTCCGCGACCAGGGCGAGGAAGCCCTGCACCTCGTCCGGGTCGAGGCCCTTGCGGCGCTCGGAGAACTGGGTCTTCTGGATGTCGAGGGGGGTCAGGCTCATGGTGCCTCCTCAGAAGATCGCCGGCCGCAGGGCGAGCGAATAGACGAGGCCGTACTTGAGAAGTTGAATGACGAGGATCACCAGCATCGGCGAGAGGTCGAGCCCGCCGAGCTTGTGCGGGGGGACGAGCCGGCGCAACGGCCGCAACACCGGCTCGGTCAGCCGGGCGAGCAGCCGGACGATCGGGTTGTACGGGTCGGGGCTCACCCAGGAGAGGAGCGCCCGGATGATGATCACCCAGGTGTAGAGGTCGAGCAGCGCGAAGAGCAGGCGCAGCAGGCCGAAACCGTATCCCGTCGCGAGCCCCATGGGACGCCAGACTGTAGCACGCACGCCGAGGTGCGGCGTGAATTCCTTCACTCGCGAGCGAAGCCGCCGAGCTCGGCGGTGAGCCAGACGCGCTGGCTCTCTTTCCGCGGATCGATCTCGACCACGCGGCCGCGCCCGTCGACGAAGAGCGCGCGCGTGCCGAGCGGTGCGCTGCGCAGCGCCGGGAGGATCGCCCGCAGACCCTCCCCGAGCGTGCGGATCTCGCCGGTGGCAAGGTGCACGGCGACCGCCCGCCAGGAAAGCGGCGCGCCGCGCGGATCGGCGAGGTTGCGGACCTCCAGAGAATTCGGCGGGAGCGGCGGCTCGGCGTCGGCGCTCACGCTGGCGACGAGGACCTCCCCGCGAGCGGCGACGGCGGCGAAGCGCGCGACTCCCGGCAGAGCGATGTCGTGCACCTCCCCGGTGGCGGGCTCGAGCCAGTGCAGGATGAGCCCCTCGTGAGATCGCCGAGTCCAGATGGCGCGCTCGTCCGGGAGCCAGGTGGGAAGCGCGGTCGCGCTGGCGAGCGAGGGTGCGAGGAGCGAGGGCATCCCCGGCTCGACCCGGAAAATGCCGAGCGCCTCCGAGGACACCGCTCGCCAGTCACGGAGCCAGGGCCGAATCGCGACGAGACCTCCGCGGGGGGAGAGCGACGTCGCGTAGCCGCCGATCGTGTTGTCGTCGAGCGGCGCCAGGGCGACGCGACCGACGTCTCGGATCAAGGCACGATCGAAGTCGATGCGCCGGGCCTGGAGGGAGCGGGAGCGGGATCCCGACGCCTGGGCTTCCGAGACGAGACGCGCGACGACGAGCGAGGTCTTGTCGACGAACCGCGACTCCCATCCCGGATAGCCGAAGTGGTCGAACCCGGGCAAAGGGAACGTCCGGGTGACGCTTCCATCCTGTGTGCGCAGAAGCGTTGCGCGGCCGGAGGATAGCGTCGCGAGATTCACTCCGTCAGGAGAGAAGGCGAGAGCCGAGTCGACGACCCGGTCGGCGGGCATCTGCAGGGCGATCGGTGCAGCTCGGTCGTGGGTCTCGGCAAGGAAACGCGCGTAGCCATCCCCACTCGGCCCGAACCAGGTCATCGCGTTGCCTGACGGGGCGGCGATGACGGACAGGGCCTCCCTCCAGGTGGAATCGACATCGAACCCCAAGTGCCGGCAATCCCCGGACGACTCCTCGCACACGAAGAGCCCATGGAGATCGCTCCGACCGCTCAGGCCACCGGACAGAGCGAACCAACGGGCCTCGGCGGGCGCGATGACCCGAGTCGTGTCGAGCCGCAGGCGGTCGGGGCCGGGGTGGAGCGTCGACCAGCCGTAGGCGCCGAGTGCGCTCGTTGCCAGGCCAAGGGCACACCAGAGCGTCAGCGAGAAGAGCCGGTGGGTGTGGGCGAGATCGGCTCGCCCGCGGCGCAGAGAGACGAACCCGGCCAGGACGAGTGCCAGCAGGAGTGCCAGCGCGAAGAGCAGGCCGACGGCGATCCGGGTGACCAGGGCACCCGCCCAGAAAAGCCGTGACCCCGTGGCGCCGAGAGCGGACCCGACCGCGGCCAGACCGAGGAGATCCAAGGCGAGCCAGCGTGAGCGAGACCGCTCGAGGAGGCCCAGTCCCTGGCCAAGGAAGAAGACCAGCGCCAGAGCGAGGAGCGCGAAGAGGAGGTAGACGCGAGGAGTCCCCGGGGCGTGGGCGATGGAGATCGAGTCGATGGTGTGCCAGCCGAGATCACCGGTCAGCGTCGTCGGGAAGAGCGCCAGGAGGACGGAAGCGTAGATCGCGACGAGGGCCGCTGCATTCCGTCCGAGCCAGAGCGCGGTCGCCGACACGGGACGGCAGAGCCAATAGCGAAGTCGTCCCGAAGCGAGCTCGGGAGCGAACAGGGAGCTGCCGATGCCGATCGCGAGCAGAAAGCCGAGTGTTCCGGCGATCGCCAGGGCCGTGGCGCCGCGGACGTCGGCGGGTGAGGCGCCTCCGCGGGGATAGAGCCCGACCGCCGCGAATGGGATCAGCCCGGCCACCAGCGCGAGCAGCAGAAATCGGCGGCGAGCAGCGAGCTCGTCACGGAAGACAGCGACGGCAGCCCTCATGCGGCGCTCCTTTCGTGCTCGTCGATCTGCAGGCGGAAGATCTCGTCGAGAGGAAGCGGCTCGAGGCGAATCTCCTGCCTGCTCTGGAGCTCGTCGTTCCGCTCGTCGGGGAACGCGCTGACCAACCACTCGTGTCCCCACGCGGTCTGGCGCTCGCCGAGCGGATGCCAGGCGGTGACAAGTTCGTTGGAAGTGTCGAGTGGCAGGGTGACGCGGCGATGCCGCGCGCGGAGCGCTTCGAGCGGCTCGTCGAGCAGCAGCCGGCCCTGGTGGAGGAATCCGACGCGATCGGCGAAACGTCCGACGGCGTCGAGGTCGTGGGTGGCGAGGAGCACCGTCGTCGGCCGCTCGGCGAGCGTTTCGACGAGCGCATCGAGCACCGAGCGGCGCGCCACCGGGTCGAGGCCGAGCGTCGGATCGTCGAGAATCAGCACGCGGGGGCGGGGAGAGAGCGCGAGGGCGACGAGCGTCTTCTGGCCGCGAGAGAGCTTGCCGAAGGGACGATCGAGTGGGACGCGCTCGCGCGCCAGCGCGGCGGTGAAGAGCTCGTCGTCCCAGGCCTTGTAGATCCGCGAGGCGAAGGTGCCGAGCGCGCGCACGGTGCGATCGGACGGGGCTTCCGGCTCCTCCGGGACGACGCCGACGTGCTGCATGAGCTCGGCGCTCTGGCGCCAGGGGTCGCGTCCCAGGAGGAGGCATTGGCCCGCTTCGGGGCGGCGCAGGCCGAGCAGCGCGCGCAGGAGCGAGGACTTCCCGGCACCGTTGCGCCCGAGCAGGGCGTAGACGCTCCCCGCCGCGATGTCGAGGTCGAGGTGATCGACCGCGAGGACCTTTCCGAAGCGGACCGTGAGGCTGCGAATCGAGATCGGAGAAGCACCCGGCGTGGGCACGGGGTCAGTCATCGGCGGCCTCCTCTTCGGGACGGGGAAGCGCTTCCTCCCAGGCCGCGGCAAGCGCGCTGCGGGCCTCCGGGAGCTCGACGCGCAGCGAGCGGGCGAGCGCGGCGAAGCGCCGCGCGCCCGCGGCGAGCTGTCGCTCCCGTTCGCGCGTCGAAAGACGGGGCAAGCTCGCGGCGACAAAGGTCCCCTCGCCGCGCCGCACCGCGAAGAGGCCGCGATCGGTCAGACGCTGGTAGGCCTTGGCCACCGTCGCCGGATTCACCGCCATCTCGCGCGCCAGCTCGCGCACCGACGGGATCGCGCTGCCGGCAGCGAGCATCCCGCCGGCGACGAGCTGCGCGAACCCCTCCTCGATCTGCCGCCAGATCGGTCGCGAGTCGTTGGGGTCGAGGCTCAGCATGGCGTCGCGTCCGAGACTTACTGTACTAGTACTGCGATACATCAGTCAACGTGCGCCCTCCGCGGCGGGTGGCGCCTCCGTCGTGTTACCGTAGGTGTATTCATCGGGGGAGACGAGCCATGCGCACGCAGATCGCTGTTGCGCTACTGCTCCTGACGGCAACGGTGGTCGAGGGCGAAGAGGCCCATCTGCTCGCCGACTTGAACCAGGACTTCGCGTCGGCCACCGGGTCGACGCCCTGGTTCTATTCGGCACTTCCCGACGCGGTCGTCTTCACCGCCCGCTCGCTGCCCGGCGAGTGGGGCCACCACCAGCTCTGGCGCAGTGATGGCACTCCGCAGGGGACCTTCCCCATCGCCGAGATCTGCGACTCCGACGGTGGCATCGATCGGACCGAGCTCTTGGGTGTCGTCGGAGGAGTCGCGCTCTTCCGCTTTCACAGCTGTCTGCCCGAGCAGCCCTCTGGGCTCTGGAGCAGCGATGGCACCGCCGCGGGGACCTACTCGCTCGTCGTTGCCGGTCGCGGCAATCCGCTCTCCTACCCGGGCGGTGTCAACGCAACCAGAGCGACCGTGCTGGGCGACCAGCTCTTCTTCACGAGCCTGGAGCCGGACTCGGACCGACACGAGCTCTGGCGCACGGACGGGACGCGCGCGGGCACCCAGCGTGTGGCCGTCTTCAATCAGACAATCGAGACGAGCAACGTGGCGGCTTTCGTCGCGGTCGGAGATCGACTCGTCCTCGTCCTCGACGGCACGACCCGATACGAAGTGTGGAGGAGCGACGGGATGACCGCCGGGACGGTTCTCGCGGAGGACCGGCTGAGCCTGCGCGGGCAGACATTCGCCGCTTCGGGCACCCACCTGTTCTCCTCGGCCGGGCAGCGACCGTTGCATCTCCTCGCGCTTGACGGCAAGGTCGGCGGCATCGAGCTCGTCTGGTACGCACCGGAGGTTTCGTCGATCTCGAGCCCGATCCGGTCCGCCACGGGCATCGCCTTTATCGCTTCGTACGACTACGAGCCGCGGACCCAGATCTGGCACAGCAACGGTCTGCCCGGCGGAACGGTCGCGTGGACCGGGGAGTTCCCGTCCTCGCAGCGAATTCACTCCAGCGCCGAAGGAGCTCCGACGCTCGCCTTCCTGGGTTCGCACCTCTTCTTCCTGGCCGACCGCTCCGAAAACGAGGTCGGGCTCTACATGACGAACGGGAGTGCCGACAGCGTTCTCCTGGTCGAAACGCTCCCTCAGCGCCCAGGGCAACCAGATCCCTGGGTCTTCGCGCTCGGCGACAAGCTGTTCTTTCCCCGAGCCGACGACGATGGCCTCGAGCTCTGGGTATCCAATGGGAATTCAGGGGACGGCCGAAAGGTCATCGATGCCTGCGCGGGTGAATGCGATGCAAGGCCGGGCACTCCGGTTGCCTTCGGAACGCGGCTCTTCTGGACCGCTCGCGAGACGGGAGGCGGCAAGAGCCTGTGGGTCACGGACGTCACGACGATGGAGTCGACGCGCCTCGCGCACGGCCTGCAGCGGTTCGGCTGCTCGAGGTTTTCCGAGGACAACCTCGAGCTCTACCCGGCCGCGGGCCGCTGGCACTTCTCGGCCAAAGACTTCCTGCACGGTTGCGAGCCCTGGGCCGCGCGCGAGGCGCTTGATTCGGGGGCGCTCGCCCGCGATCTTCTGGTCGACAAGCCAGGGCTGGGCGGCATCATGCCTGCGGTATCCCAGGGCTCGGCGACCTACTTGGTCGCCCGTCGCGGACCGCCCAGTTGGGGCGATCTCGTCGTGGCAACCGACGGTCTCTCGCCAACAGAGGTTGTCTTCGAGGGCGCCCAGCACAGGTGTAGCCTCACCTACTCCAACTCCCTCCCGGACGTGGTCCCTACGCAACGCGCTGTTCTGTTCGTGGAGGACGAGTGCTGGTCGTTCGCCGTTCACGCGCGCGAGCGTGGTGCAAGCACGGACTTTCAGCTGTTCGGGCCGGCGAGGCCGGATCGCCCCGAGGTGAAACGAGTCATTCCCGCGCCTTCCCGTGCTGGCGCCTATCTCCAGAGCGGTGTCGACCAGCGAGGCCTCTGGTTCACGGACGGAACCGAAGCCGGTACGACCTTCGTCGCGGAGCTTCCGCCGGTCGACTGGTTTATGGGCTGGATCGATGAGCGGGTGCTTGTCTGGAGCGCTTGGGCAGCCGGCGGAGCGGATCTCGTCCTCTTCGACACCGTGTCGCGGCAAGTCACCCGGATCGCCGGTCCACGACAGGGGTCGAGCTCCCTCTACCCCAGCTACCCGGTAGCTCATGGACCGCTCTACTTCGGCACAAGCTCGTCTCGGCCCGGGGAATACGGCCTCTGGCGCACGGATGGAACCCAGGAGGGAACGCGGGCCGTCTACCAGACGCCCAGCGGAGAGCAACTCCTCGAGGCATCGACCTTTGGCTCGGGCCTCGTCTTTTCGGTCCGCCGCAGCGACGGGCGCATCGAGCTGCGGTGGAGCCGTGGAGAGTCGCTGGCGGTGGAGGTGCTCTGGAGCATGAGCGAGGCCCCGCCGAGCATGCTCTCCGGGTTGTATCCGCGAGTGTTCGACAACGGGTTGCTCTTCCATGGGTGGGATCCCGTGCACGGGTCGGAGCTCTGGCTCTTCGATCCGCGGACCAGCCAGGCGACGCGTCTGACGGATGCTCCGGGAGACTACGGGCCGTCACTCGTCGGCGTGGGTCGTTGGCTCGCCTATTTCGAGCTGACCAGCGAGCAGCAGCAGCGCGAGCTTTGGCGAACCGATGGCACGACCGCGGGCACGATCCGGCTCGGAGACTGGCAGTATGGTTGGGCCTGGGATGGGTCGCTGGCGATCGTCGACGAGCGGCTCTACTACACCTTCGACGATGGCATCCACGGCGAGGAAATCTGGACCTCCGACGGGAGCCCCGGAGGAACGCGGCTACTCGCGGACGTCGTCCCCGGCGCCACCGGTTCCCAGCCGTCGAGCTTCACGGCGGCCAACCACGCCCTCTACTTCCTCGCCGACGACGGCATTCACGGCCGCGAGATCTGGACGATTCCGGCCGGTCACGCCCCGCCGCGGCGTCGGTAGTCATCGAAGGAGAAGGCCGCACTCTCCTCGAGCGGTGCAACCTCAGGAGCTCTCGCGCACCTGCCGCGCACCGAAAAGCGCGGTGCCGATGCGGACGTGGGTGGCACCTTCTTCGATGGCGACTTCGAAGTCGTCGCTCATGCCCATCGAGAGGAGGCCGGGGAAGCGCTCAGGGCCAAGCGCGGTGGCCACGTCGTCTCGCAGCGATCGGAGTTGGACGAACCAGGGGCGCGAAGCTTCGGGGTCGTCGCCGAATGGCGGGATCGCCATCAGGCCGACGAGGCGCAGGTGCTCGAGGGGGGCGAGCTCGCGCGCGGCGGCGAGGACCTCGTCCGGGTCGAAGCCGTGCTTGGTGGGCTCGGCGCCGAGGTTCACTTCGAGAAAGCCGCGAGCGTCGAGCCCGGCCCGTGCGGCCTCGCGCTCGAGGTCGAGCGCGATCGACAAGCGGTCGACGGCGTGGAAGGTGCGGTAGAGGCGGAGGGCGGCGCGGACCTTGTTCGACTGCAGCGGCCCCAGGAGGTGCCACGCGATCTCGGCCGGGAGGAGCTCGGCCTTGGCCAAGCCCTCCTGCACGCGGTTCTCACCGAAGTCGCGGAGGCCGGCGTCGAACGCCGCGCGCAACGAGTCGACCGGCTGCACCTTGCTCGCCCCGACGAGGGTGACCGTGGAGCGAGCCCGCCCGGCGCGGGCGCAGGCGGCGGCGATGCGGGCCTCGATCGCGGCGAGCGAGTCGGCGATCGCAAGCGGCACGGTCGAGCCTCAGCGCGGCGGCAGGAGCGAACGATCGAGACAGCCCGGCAGCGGCAGCCGCTCGTCGATCGCGCGGTTGGCGAGCCGATCGGCCTCGCGATTCTGTTCGCGCGGCACGTGGCGGAGCCGGAAGTGGGCGATGCGCCGCTTCATCGCCTGCACGCCGAGGAAGATCGGCTGGAGATGCGGGGCGCGCACCTTGTAGGCACCGGCGACCTGCTTGACGACCAGTTCGCTGTCGCTCGCCACCTCGAGGCGCGGGAGCCCGAGCTCGAGGGCACGGCCGAGCAGCGTGGCCAGCGCGGCGTACTCGGCGACGTTGTTGGTCGTCGAGCCGAGGTAGCCGCCGATCTCTTCCCGTCCGCCGGCATGCTCGAGAATCACCCCGAAACCCGCCGGGCCGGGATTGCCGCGCGCGCCGCCGTCGACCCAGGCGCGCGCCGCCGGCTCGCTCAAGCCCCCTCCTCCGGGGTGAGCAGCCGCTTGCAGCTCTCGCACTGGACGATGATGCCGGAGCCGCGGATCTCCATCGCCACCTGTGGGCGCACCTGATAGTGGCAGCTGCCGCAGTGCCAGAGGCTCACGCCGCTGCCGGCGCGCTCGACGCGACGCACCGGGGCGGTCGCGTCCCCCTTGAGGCGTTCGAAGATCCGCTCGAACTGGCGCAGCACCGGCTTGGGCAGCTGCTCGCGCAGCCCGTCGATGCGGCTCTTGAGCTCGGCGAGCTTGGCGGCGAGCTGGGGCTTCTCCTGCTCCCAGCGGGAGAGCCCTTCGGCGTAGCGACGGTCGAGGTCGGCGAACGCCTCGCGCCGCGAGGCGACCTCGCGCTCGGCCCCCTCGAGCTTTTCGACCGCCGCGAGCGCCTGCTCCTCGAGCTTGCGCAGCGCCACCTTGGCGTGGTCGATCTCCTGCAACAGGGCGCCGTACTCGCGCTGGTTGCGCACCAGGGTCATCTGCTGCTGGTAGTGCTTGAGCTTCTCCTGACTCTCGGCGATCGCCGTCTCGGCATCGCGACGCTCCTTGCCGGCGGTCTCCGCGACGGCCTGCAAGGCGTCGACCTCACCCTTGGCCTTGCTGTACTCGGCGTGGAGCTCGGTCATCCATTCGGGGAGCCCGGAGAGGATCGTCTCCGTGGCCCGGGCTTCCACAAGGTTGTTCTGCAGTGCGACGACGACTTCCAGAGGGCTGGTCATTTCGGGCATCCTGAAGCCCCGGCCCGGCACGGCGAGAGGCCGCACCGCAGCGAACGAGGCGATGGAGATCGAGCGGGAGCTCGGAAAGGAACTGCCGGAGCGGCGGCGGAAGCGGGGAGTGGCTGCGAGTCGGCTTCCATCAAGTCGGCCGGGTGACTCGGCGGTGTGGGCCCACCTGGATTTGAACCAGGGACCCTCCGGTTATGAGCCGGGTGCTCTAACCGCTGAGCTATGGACCCATGGCGGCGACACGGCCGTTGGCCGCCGCGAGCTTTCACTATAGCACCCGTCGCCAGCGTGGTCGGCGGGGAAGACAGTTCATCCGAGCGAAGGATAGAGCTGGCGATAGCCATCCGCGAGGACGAGGATCCTTTTCACGTAGTTCTTCGACTCCTCGACGGACAGGTCTTCGAGGAACGAGTCGAGCTCGGGCTGGGGGCCGGCGTGCCGCCACAACGAGAGGATGCGGTTCGGCCCGCCGTTGTAGCCGGCGAGCGCCAGCTCGACGTTGCCGCCGAACATCTCGAGCACCTGGCGCAGGTAGGTGGTTCCCAGCCGGACGCTGGTCTCGGGCTCGTCGAGCCGGGCGAGCGAGTAGGGAATGCCGATCCGCCTCGCGAGCTCCCGGCCGGTCGCCGGCATGACCTGCATCAACCCGCGGGCGCCCGAGCGGCTCTTCGCCCGGGCGTCGAAGGCGCTCTCTTGATGGATGACGGCGAAGACGAGCGGCGCCGGAAGCCGCGCGGCGGTCGCCAGGCGGCGGATCGTGTCGCCGTAGTCGAGCGGGTAGAAGAGCTCGATCGCTTCGCGCGGCACCTCGGCCTGGAAGGCGGTACCGAGCCGGGGGAAGGCGCGACGCAGCAGGCGCAGGCTCTCCCGCCGTTCGCCCTGATGCGCCAGGACCACGCCACGCAGGGCCGTTTCGCTGCGTGGGTCGACCGTGCCGGTGAGCAGCTCGATCTCGGCGAGCGCGAGCTCGTCGAGGCCGAGGTCGGTGAGCTGCCGAGCCCGGCCCAGGCGCGCGTCCTCCGGCCAGGGCTCGCGCGCACTCGCCTCGTCGTCGGGCGGCAGCGCACCGCGGGCCTCGAGGCGGCTGGCGGCCTGCCGAGCGTAGAAATCCACCGGCCGACCGGCGGCGACCTCGCGAAAGACCTCCTGGGCGCGGCTCTTGTCGCCGAGCCGGGCGAACGCCCGCGCCGTCCAGTAGCGGGCGCTCCGCCCGTAGGCCGACTTCGGGTAGAGATCGTGCAACTGCGCCCAGAAGCCGACGGCGCCGGTGAAGTTCCGTCCGCGGAACTCGCGCCAGCCGCGCTCCCAGAGGTGTCGCGCCCCGGTGGTGTCGGTCGGGTCGAGAGCTCGAAGCCGGACGAGGGTGGCCACGGCCTCCTCGATCCGGTCGTCGGCCTCGAGGTTGGCATAGAGCGCCCGAAGGGCGAGCCGCCCGAGGGCGGGATCGGCGACGGCGCGTGCCGCGGCGCGCTGCAGCAGCTCCTCCTCGAGCCGCCGATACTGCGCCCGGACGCTCGCCGGGGGGTTGTTGCGACCCCGCTCGGCGGTCGCCGCCGCGGCAGCGGCCTGGGCGCGCGTCCAGTCGAGGAGCAGTCGCTCGGCGGCTCCCTCCGCGGGCACCGCCGCGAGGAGCTCGCACGCCTCGGCGGCGCGATGGTCGGCCACCAGCGCCCGGGCCTTGAGCGTCGACCAGCGGGCGTCGCGCGCCGTGGCAGGAATCGCCTCGAGGGTTTGCAGGGCGCTCGGCGCGAGCTCGAGAGCCAGCAGGCTCTCGGCGCGTCGCTCGAGCTCCTCGGGGCCGAGCGTGCCGATCCAGTTCCCGCCCGGGAAGGCGGCGGCGACGTCCAGGCGCGCCGCCTCGAGCGGGGCCATCACCAGCAAGCGACGGGCGGCTTCGAGTTGGACGGCGCGGTCGCCGAGCTCCCGTCCGAGCGCCCAAGCGAGGGCTTCGAGACGGACGGCGGGCTCGCCGGTCGCACCGGCGGCGCGTCCTGCGGCGATCCAGGCGACGGCCTGGGCGCTCTTGCTGTCGGCCGCCAGCAGCTCGGCGAGCTTGAGGTAGGCCTGGGAACGCAACGGCGTCGCGGCGAACCCGGCGATGAGCTCGTCGAGCGCCGCGATGGCGACCGGCCGGTGTCCCTGACTGGCCGCGGCGTCGGCAAGGAGGAAGAGGCGCCAATCGCCGAAGCCCGAGAGCGCCGCCGTCGCACCGCCGGCCCCGGCGAGCCAACGTTCGGCATCCGCGAGTCGGCCCTTGGCGTGCGCAGCGAAGCCGAGCAGGAGCCTCGCCCGGCCTCCCGCCGGCTCCCCGGTGGTCTGTGTCGGCTCGAGTCGACGTAGCGCCGCCTTCCAGTCTCCCTGGCGCAACGCCCGGGCGAGCTCGCGGTCGGCGGTCGGGTCGGCGGGTGTTCCCGCCGGGTCGACGACGGGAGCGTTGGTGGCGATCGGCGGGGTATCGGAGCCGACCAGGCCGGTCGCCGCGACCAGGGCGGCGGCGACGGCTCCCGCAGCCCAGGAGGCGATCAGGACCGGCTTGCGCATGGCCTCACCGACCGAGCGCGCTCGGGTCGCCGCCGGCGAGGTTCCGCACCAACTCCTGCTGGAAGTAGTCGGTGCTCGACCGCACGCGCTCGTGGACCCGCTCGTCGTAGAGCTGGCGCGAGCGGTCGATGTCCTCCTTCAATCGCGCATAGATGTTCTTGTGACGACGCCCTTCCTCGACCTGCTCCTCGTTGTAGAGCTTGATCTCGGAAACCAGGAGGCGCGCCAGGCGTCGCGCCTCTTCGTGGAACGCTTCGTCGCTGCCGCTGGTGGCTGACGGCCGGGCGGGACTGAAGGCCCAGCCGGGCCCCTGGAGATCGGTCGGCGGGACGACCTCGGCGGGCCCGCGACCGCTGGCCGTCCGGTCGCCGGCCGGCCAGCCGCCCAGGACCGGAGGAGCGACCGGGCTCGGCGTCGGGCCGGTAGCGAACGGCGACATGGACTGGGCGTTTGCCGGCAGGCTCGAGCGCGGAATCATCACCGTCTCGTCCTCACTGAGATCGGCGCGTACCGGCGGGGGAGCGACGACCGGAACCTGCTGGGTCGACGCCTGGCTGTTCCAGGGGAAAGGCTGGGAAGCGAGGGGAGCGGTCGTCTCCTCGATCGGACGCTCGAAGCCCGTGGCCCGCGGTTCGGCGAGAGCGTCGGCCTCGGGTGTGGCGAACGGCGTCACCTTTCCGGCGATCTCGTCGATCGGCGCCAGCTCGAAGGCCGGCTCGGACGCGGCCGGCTCGTCGTTGACCAGCTCGAAG
Source organism: Holophagales bacterium (assembly GCA_016699405.1). NCBI lineage: Bacteria > Pseudomonadati > Acidobacteriota > Holophagae > Holophagales > Holophagales bacterium. The sequence continues at coordinate 992,092 of CP064972.1, forward strand.
ACCTGCTGCTCCTCGGCGGCGAGCTCGAAAACCGGCTCACTCCACGACTCGCCCGCTTCGGCGACCGTCACCGAGGCGACCGCGGTGTCGTCGTTGGTGGTTTCCCAGGTGTCGGTGGGCGCGTCGATCGGCGGCAGCTCGAAGGCTGCGGGAGCTTCGGGCTCCGGTGCGGCGGCGATGGGCTCGGGCGCGGGGGGCGCCGCGCTCGGGCTCGCGAAGGGGGACGGCTCCACCTCGACCGGAGTCGAGAAGAGGAAATCGTCGGCCGTGGCCGGGGGCGGCTCGGCGCCCCACGACGGGGCGGGTGCCTCGGGAGCTTGGACGACGAAAGCCGGCGGCTCCTCGGCGATCGCGACGGGTGGGAGCTCGATCGCCGGCTCGGCCTCGACGGGCTCGGGCTCGGCGGGCTCCGGCTCGGCGTCCCAGGAAGTTTCGATGGCCGGGGCTCCGGCCACCGCCTCGTGCTCGGACTCCTCGCCGGTCTCGCTCCACAACGGCAGGGGACTCGGAGCCCCCTCGTCGTCGGCCGCGTAGAGCGTCGGCGTGGCGGTGCGCTCGCGCAGGCCGAGCAGCTCGAGCGCCTGCGCCGAGACGAACCCCAGCGCCTGCACCGCCGCGAGGTCGATCGGGTGACCGTCGGCGACGCAATCGACGTAGAGCGCCGCCGCGAGCCGGTCGCGCAGGACGAGCGGCACGAGGGCCCCGTCGACTGCCGGCTCACCGTCGATGGCGCCGATCAGCGCGGTGCACTCGTCGCGGTCGAGGGGCAGGGCCCCGTGCGCCTGGGCAAGGCGATCGAGCGCGGTGCCGGGAGCGAGGCTCAAGTCGTCGAGCGCCGTCAGGCCCGAGCCGAATCCGGCCGCTGCCCATCCCCGGACACCCTGTTCGGCGAGGATGAAGAGCGCCGAGCGATCGCAGAAACGACGCACGCCGTCGAGCAACCCTTCGAGCAACTCGGTCTGCGTACCAGCCCCGTCGACGCGACGGATCGCCGCGACCAGGTCGGCCGAGGTGGAGCGCACAGCGATCGGGGCGGGTGGCGGCGGGGCGAGCGTCGCAGCGATGTCGTCGAGCAGCTCCGGAGCGACGAGATGCGCCGGCAGGTCGGCACGGATGTCGCCGAGCCGCTCGAAGGCGGAGGCGTTCGCTTCCTTCAACTTCGCGAGGACCGTGCGTCGCAGCTCGTCGACGATCCCCTCGAGGTGGGATGCAAGTTGGCGGTTGACCTGTTCGAGCTGTTCAGGACGCGGCATCACGAACCTCCGCCGGTGAGTCAGGGCTCAGAGAAGCTCCGAACCTCGCATTATCGGACCCGCTTCGCACCCCTGTCAAGGCGCCGCGCTGTCCGCCAAGCCGCGCCTGTTCAAGAACTTAGAGCCAGCGTAGCGGAGGTGGAACGGGTCCGGTGAGCCACCCTGCGAGAGCGCCTCACGCGAGGGCGGTGGCGGATGGCCGGCGCCTGACGACCCCGCCGAGACGGGATCCTCGTGGGCGGCCGACATGCCTCCGCGAGGCCATCGCGGTTGACAGCGCCGGGACGCCGGAAGAAAATGATCGTTCCCCTCTTTGGGGGCCGCCAGGCGAAGCCTGCCGGATCCGCAGGGTGAATCGAGGTGATCTAGGCGATGCCCGTAGTCCACGTGCGTGAGGACGAGAGCTTCGAGAACGCGCTGCGCCGCTTCAAGCGCAAGTGCGAGAAGGCTGGCGTCCTGACCGAGCTCAAGAAGCGCCAGCACTTCGAGAAGCCCTCCGTCAAGCGCAAGCGCAAGGCGGTCCAGGCCCGCAAGAAGATGGCCCGCAAGCTCAGCGAGGAGCGGCGTCTCGGTCTGGCCTGATCGGCCATCGAGCGACCGTCGTCTTGCGGGAACGGGGCCTTCGGGTTCCGTTCCCGCTGTCGTTTGAGCCCCGCGCACCGTCACCCCGTTCCCCCTCGTCGTACCCCGTTTCCATGTCCGAAGCCTCGCCAATCCCTTCGCCGCTACTCTCGTCCGCCTCGTCCGAGGCGCTCGAATGGCCCCGCTTCCTCCGCCTGCTGTCGGCGCTCGCCGAGACGCCGTTCGGGGCACGCCGAGTCGAGCGCCTGGCGCCGGCACCGACCTGGAGTGGATTGCTGGCCCGCCGCGCGGCGTTCGAGGAGACCGGCCGCCTGCTGCTCGACGGCCCCTTGGTCCCCGGTCTGGGGGACGGGGTCGAGCTACTCGTGCCGCGGCTACTCTCGGACCATCCCCCCCTCGTCGGCACCGACGTCCTCCAGCTCGGCTCGCTCTTGCGAGTGGCGGCGGCGGCGAGCGATCGCGTCCAGGCGGCCGACCCGCCGTGCGACGAGCTCGCCGGCTTGGCCGCCGGGCTTCCCGACCCGTCGGACTGGATCCGCCGGATCGAGCGCACGCTCGATCGGCGCGGGACCGTGCGCGACGACGCGAGCCCGTTGCTCGGCGTATTGCGCCGCCGGATCCAGGGCTCCCGGGACCAGCTCTACGGCGAGCTTTCGGCGATCCGCGAGCGTTTCCGCGACGAGCTGAGCGAAGAGACGGTGCCGATGCGGGGCGGGCGGCTCATGCTGATGCTCCAGGCCGGAGCCAAGGGGCGTCTCCCGGGGTTGGTGCACGGGCGCTCGGGGACCGGGCGCAGCTTCTACTTCGAGCCGCTCGAGGTGGTCGAGGCGAACAACACGCTGCAGTCGGCAGTCGAGGAAGACGAGGCCGAGCGGGCGCGCCTCTTTGCCGAGCTGCTCGACGAGCTTCGGGCCGCTGCTCCCGAAATCGAACGGCTGGCCGGCTTCCTCGGTCTGCTCGATCTCCTCCAGGCGTGTCATCGCTTCGCCGGCATGACCGGCGCACGGTTGGCCGAGCTTGCCGACGACGGTGTGCTGCGTCTGCGGGCAGCGCGCCATCCTCTTCTCGACCCGCGCCTCGCCGAGCTGCGGGAGCGGGTGCTGGGCAGTGCCGGCCATCGCGGCGAGGCGGTGGCGCTGGAGCTCGAGCTGGGCGGCAGCCGCCGCGCCCTGGTGGTGACCGGGCCGAACGCCGGCGGCAAGACGGTGGCGCTCAAGACGTCCGGGCTGTTGGCGGTTGCCACGCTCGCGGGTCTGCCCATCCCCGCCGCCGCCGGCAGCGCAGTGCCGCGCTTCACCCGCATCGTCGCTGCGGTGGGCGACGAACAGGAGATGCTCGCCGATCGTTCGACCTTCAGCGGCCGGTTGCTCCGCCTCGCCGAGGTCTGGGAGGCGCGCGGTGCGGATGCGCTCCTGCTGGTCGACGAGCTCGGTTCGGGAACCGATCCCGAAGAGGGAGCGGCGCTCGCCGTCTCGCTTCTCGAGGGCTTGCTCGAGTCGGACGCGCTCTCGGTGATCACCACGCATCTGACCCGCCTGGCGGCCGCCGCCCTGGAACTGCCGGGCGCTGGCTGCGCGGCGATGGAGTTCGACCCGGCGTCGGGTCGGCCGACCTACCGGTTGTTGCCGGGGCCACCGGGCGGGAGCGAGGCGCTCGCCCTGGCCCGCCGCCTGGGCCTGCCGAGCGCGTGGCTCGATCGTGCCGAGCACCTGCTCGGGCCGGAGCACCGCGACCTGCGACGCCTGCTCGGGGAGATCGAGCGGACGCGACAGGAGCTCACGGCAGCAACCGAAAGTGCGCGCCGCGAAGCGCGCGCGGCGGAGTCGGAACGGGCACGGCTCGCCGCCGAGCTCGCCGCGGCGGTCGCCGAGCGCCGTGAGCTGGCGCTCGGGCTCAGACGCGACCTCGAACGGTTCCGTCGCGAGACGGTCGCCAAGCTGGGAGCCGAGGTGGAGCAGATGCGGGCGGCCTGGGAGGAGGGTCGCCGGCGCGGCCTGGCGGAGCGCTCCGTGGAACGCCTCTTTGCCGAGGCCCCTCGGCTCGAGGTCGACGACGAACCGGTCGGCGGCGACCTGCGGGTGGGCGATCGCGTTCGCCACCGGGCGCTCGGCTGGAACGGCCGGCTCGAACGGCTGGTCGGGGACGAGGCCGAGGTCGCCGTGGGAGGCAAGCGCCTGCGCTGTTCCGTCGCGGAGCTCGCGGCGCAGGCGGGTGGGGGCGGCGGGAGCGCTCCCGCGACGCGCTCTCCGCGCGCGCCGCAGCCGGACCTGCAGACCCAGGAGACCGCCGCCGAGCTCAAGCTGATCGGCGAACGCGTCGAACCGGCCCTCGACGCGGTGGACGAGTACCTCGATCGCGCCGTGCGCTCGAACCTGCCGCAGGTGCGGATCGTCCACGGGCACGGCAGCGGTCGCCTGCGCCAGGCGATTCGCGAGCACCTCCGCGCCCATCCGCTGGTGGCGACGCAGCGCCCCGGGGCCCCGAACGAAGGGGGAAACGGGGCGACCGTGGTGACCCTGCGCGGTTGAGGCGAGCCGCGACCCTCCGCCCGGCGGCCCCTCGGCGTCGCCTGGCGTAGAGTCCCTGGCGCCCCGTCATGGCGATCTCTCACGTCCATCTCACCCCCGACCTCGTGCGGGCCGTTCGCGAAGCGGCCGACATCGTCGCGATCGCCGGCGAGCACACCAAGCTGCGCAAGGCGGGGCGCCGCTGGAGCGGCCTCTGTCCGATCCACAAGGAGAAGACGCCGTCGTTCTCGGTCGATGCCGAGCAGGGGCTCTTCTACTGTTTCGGCTGCGGCGCCGGCGGCGACGCCATCCGCCTTCACATGGCGATGTCGGGCGACGACTTCCCGGCGGCCATTGAGAGCCTGGCCCGCCGGTTCGGAGTGCCGCTGCCGACGGTCGCACCCGGACGACGGGGCGAACGCTCGAACGAGGAGCCGTCGCTCGAGGCTGCGCTGCTCGCCGCCGCCGAGTACTTCACCCGCGAGCTCGAACGCTCCGCGGACGCGAAAGCGTTGCTGGCCCGGCGTCGCGTTCCGGCCGAGCTGGTCCGCCGATTCGCCCTCGGCTACGCACCGAACGGCTGGCGAGGTCTCCTCGGCGCGCTCTCGCCGCGATTCCCCGTCGCCGAGCTCGAAGCGGCCGGTCTGGTGTCGCGACCCGAAGGGGGCGGCGAGGCCTACGACCGCTTTCGCCACCGCCTCATCTTCCCCATCCGCGACGCCGGCGGCCGCCTGGTGGGCTTCGGCGGTCGCACCCTCGGCGACGACAAGGCCAAGTACCTCAACACCGCCGAGACGGCGCGCTTCCGCAAGGGGACCCTGCTTTACGGGCTCGATCTCGCCAAGCGGAAGGCCCGCGAGGGGGGAAGGTTGATCTTGGTCGAGGGCTACTTCGACCTGCTGGCCGTCGCGGCGAGCGGCGAGGAGGCGGTGGTGGCCAGCATGGGCACGGCGTTGACCGCCGACCAGGTGCGTCTCGCCGCGCGCTACGTCGAGCAGGTGGTCGTCGCCTACGACGGGGACGAGGCCGGCGAGACGGCGTCTCGCCGCGCGCTCCCGCTGCTCCTCGCCGAGCGGATCGCCGTCCGCCGCATCCGTCTGCCCGCCGGACAGGATCCGGACTCCTTGCGGCTCTCGGCCGGCGACGCGGCGCTCGGCAAGCTGCTCACCGATGCCCCGGACCTCGTGCTCCTGGAGATCGACCGGCTGGTTCCTCCGGACGCCCACCGCGAGCCGCAGGTGCGGGCGAAGGCCGCCGCGGCGGTCACCGAAATGCTCAAGCCGATCCCCGATGCAGTGCTCCGCTACAGCTACGGTCGCCTCGCGGCCGATCGTCTCGGCGTGCCGGCGGACCTGCTCTGGGGGCGACTCGGGGTCGGCAAGGAGGAGCTGCTGGCGGCCTCGCCGGCTGGAGCGACGCCGCCGAGCGCCATCCGCTCCCACGAGGAGGAAGTTCTTTCCCTGCTGCTCGACCCGCTCGCCGCGGGGGTGGCTCTGGCGGCGCTTCCGGGCCCGGAGGTTTTCCTGGATCCGGTCTGCCGGAATATTTTCAGCGCTTTTCGCGCTCTCTATGAGCGAGAAGGGCGGGTGCCGGATCTCCGAGAGGTGATGGGGGCCCTCTCCGCTGGAGGTGCGGACGTTGACCGCCTTGCCCGACTTTTGCTAGAAAGACCCGATGGCCCTGAGGTTGGGGGACGGCTCCAGGAGTCCCTCGAGAATCTCAGACGCCGCTGGCAGAAGCAGAGGATGCGGGAGTTGGCGAGCGAAATCCGCGAGGCGGAACGGCAGGGAGACCCTGCTCGCCTCGGAGCCCTCCTGGCCGAAAAGAGCCGGCTCAGCCGCGACCTCCATTCCCTCCAGCCGACGAATCGCCGGGAGGAACCGACCTGAGAGCGGTCCCCTCCAGCACCCGTGGCCGACCGACCGCCCTCCGGTGACGGAGGACGAGGAGCGCGCGCGTGACCCCTGCTGCCAGAATCCTGCACATTGAAGACAAGTACGTGTCCGTTCGCCAGCTCGTCGAGCTCGGGCGCGGCAAAGGCTACTTGCTCTACGACGAAATCTACGACCTCCTGCCCGAGGAGCTCGTCAGCCTGCCCGACGAGGTCGACGAGCTGTACCAGCGCTTCACCGACCTTGGCATCGACGTCATCGACCGGCCCGACCGCTACCTCAACCGGGAAGAGGTCGAGGCGACGCCGATCAGCGACTTCGACCGCAAGGAGACGGAGGAGCTCGCCGACTTCGCGCTCGAAGAGCACGAGAAGACCAACGACCCGGTGCGCATGTACCTCCGGGAGATGGGCACCGTCCCCTTGCTCGACCGCGAGGGCGAAGTCGAAATCGCCCAGCGCATCGAGCACGGCGAGTGGCTGATCTACGAGGCGCTTTGCGAGAACCCGGTGGTGCTGCGCGAGCTGCTGCGCCTGAACGAGCTCGCCACCAAGGACAAGAAGGTGCTGCGCGAGCTCATCGCCAGCAGCGACCCCGACGAGCCGCTCGACCCGAAGGCCGCCGACCGCATCAAGCGCAACCTGAAGATCTTCGAGCAGATCGCCAAGCTCGACCACGAGATCCAGAAGCAGCGCAAGCTCCAGAAGAAGTACAAGGAGGGTGGCCAGCGCTTCCAGGAGATCGACCGCGAGATCGACCGCGTGGTGGGCAAGATCTCGCAGGAGATCCGCTCGATCGACTTCACCGTCCAGGTCCGCAATCGGCTGGTCGACTTCCTCAAGAACCTGGATCGCCAGTTCTCGGGCCTCGAGCAGGACATCCGCCGGGCGATGACGGCGCTCGACCGGGAGTCGAACCGCGAGCTGCGCGACCTGCACAAGCGGCGCATCGAGAAGTACCGCGTGCGCCTCGCCGAGATCGACGAGCGCTACGGCACCAGCCACGACCAGGTGGCCGGCACCATTCGCAAGATCCGCGAAGGCGAGGCGATGTGCGAGAAGGCCAAGGAGGAGCTGATCGTCGCCAACCTCCGCTTGGTCGTCTCGATCGCCAAGAAGTACACCAACCGCGGCCTGCAGTTCCTCGACCTCATCCAGGAAGGCAACATCGGCCTGATGAAGGCGGTGGAGAAGTTCGAGTACCGCCGCGGCTACAAGTTCTCGACCTACGCCACCTGGTGGATCCGCCAGGCGATCACCCGCGCCATCGCCGACCAGGCGCGGACGATCCGCATTCCGGTCCACATGATCGAGACGATCAACAAGCTCACCCGCACCAGCCGTTCGCTGGTCCAGGAGCTGGGCCGCGAGCCCACCGCCGAGGAGATCGGCGAGCGGATGGATCTGCCGGCCTCGAAGGTGCGCAAGATCATGAAGATCGCCCAGGAGCCGATCTCCCTCGAGACGCCGATCGGCGAAGAGGAAGATTCGCATCTCGGCGACTTCATCGAGGACAAGTCGGCGGTCTCGCCGCTCGACCAGGTGATCTTCACCAACCTGCGCGAGCAGACCGGTCGGGTGCTCAAGACGCTGACGCCGCGCGAGGAGCTCGTCCTGCGGATGCGCTTCGGTGTCGGGGACGGCGCCGAGCACACCCTCGAGGAGGTCGGCCGCTCGTTCAACGTCACCCGCGAGCGGATCCGGCAGATCGAGTCGAAGGCGCTGCGCAAGCTCCGCCATCCGACCCGTGCCTCGAAGCTCAAGCCGTTCCTGGACACCACGATGTGAGAAGGGCCGGCTCCGGGCACCGCGTTGACGCAGCCCCGGGCCGGAATCTAAGATTGAACGCTCGGCGCGAGCCGAGACCCGATCCTGGGTAGCTCAGTGGTAGAGCGATCGGCTGTTAACCGATTGGTCGGGGGTTCAAGTCCCTCCCCAGGAGCCAGATGAGATCCGGCGATCCACTCGGCCGCCGGTGATGTTTTCGAAGGCCCCGCGACGTCGGCGGGGCCTTCGCCTTTCTGGCGGGCCGCGGGGCCAGGGGGCGCGAAGCTCTCCTCGGCGAATGCCGCTTCGAGGCGGTCCCTCGCCGGAGGCCGCGGCGATCCGGGCTAGGATCCTCGCCGGGAGGCCTGCCGATGCTCGAACGTCTGGAACATGGAGCGATCCTCGAGCTGCGCCTGGCACATCCGCCGGTCAACGCGCTCTCGCCCGAGCTGATCGCCGCGCTACGCGACGCGATCGACGAGGGAAGCCGACAAGCCGAGGCGCTGGTGCTCTCCGGTCAGCCGGGGATCTTCTCCGGCGGCCTCGACGTGCCGCGGCTCGCGACGCTCGACCGTCCGGCGATGGTCGAGGTGGTACGGGACTTCTTTGCCCTGATGCGCTCGATCGCCGCCTCGCCGGTGCCGGTCGCGGCGGCCATCACCGGCCACAGCCCGGCCGGCGGCGCCGTGCTCGCCCTCTTCTGCGACTACCGGGTGATGGCCGAGGGAGAGTTCAAGATCGGGCTCAACGAGGTGCAGGTGGGGCTGACCGTGCCGTCGCCGATCCTCGCCGCCCTGCGCGAGCGGGTGGGCGGGCGCGTCGCAGAGCGTCTGGCGGTCTCTGGTCGCCTGATTCTCGCCGCCGAGGCGCTGGCAAGCGGATTCGTCGACGAGCTCGCGCTGCCGTCCGAGGTGGTTGCCCGCGCTCTCTCCTGGTGCCGCGGCCTGCTCGCGCTGCCTCGTGGGCCGATGCTGCGGACCCGGGAGCTCCTGCGGGCCGGTGTCCTGGGTGCCCTTGACGACCTCGACGCCGCGGCCCAGGATCGCTTCCTCGACGACTGGTTCAGCGACGAGACACGCGCCGCCGTGGCGACGCTCGTCGCGCGTCTGCAGAAGAAGGGCTGAAAGCCGAGGTGTCCCGATGGAGAGCTGCGATCTCGCCAACCGTGCCTGTGTCCCGTGCCGAGGCGGGGTGCCGCCACTCCCGGCCGCGGAGGTCGAGCGGTTGCTGGCTGACCTCGGGCCGAACGGTTGGCGGGCGGTCGACGTCCACCACCTCGAGAAGGAGTATCCCTTCCCGGACTTCGTCTCGGCGCTCGCCTTCGTCAACCGCGTCGGGGAGCTTGCCGAGCGCGAGGGGCACCACCCGGACGTCCACCTCGCCTGGGGCAAGGTGCGCCTGACGATCTGGACCCACAAGATCGACGGCCTGACGGAGAGCGACTTCGTTCTTGCCGCCAAGGCCGACCGCGCGCTCGCGGTCGGCTGAGGCGGGCGGCGGGAATTCCTCCGGGTGCGGTGAGGTTGGCTTGTCTGCAACCCGGAGATCCCGATGCCCCATCCGATTCGACTCCTCGCCTTCCACGGCAGCCTTCGCCGAGCCTCGCTCAACGGGCGCCTCCTCGAGTTGGCCGCGCAAGAGGCGGAGCGGGCAGGGGCGTCGGTCACCCGCCTGGCGCTCGGCGAGCTCGCCCTGCCGCTCTACGACCCGAACCTCGAAGAGCAGGAGGGGTTCCCGTCGGGTGCGATCCAGCTCAAGCAGGCGATGGCGACGCACGACGGGTTCCTCGTCGCTTCGCCCGAGCACAATGCCTGCGTGACCGCGGTTCTCAAGAACTCCTTCGACTGGGCGTCGCGCGCGCTGCCCGGGGAACGGCGCTTCGCCTCGCTCGCCGGCCGGCCCGCGGCGCTTCTCGCCGCCTCGCCCGGTCCGCTCGGCGGTGCACGGAGTCTCACCGCGCTGCGGGCGATCCTGCAGGAGCTCGAGGTTCTTGCCATCCCGGAGCAAGTGGTCCTGCCGCGGGCCCAGGCGGCGTTTTCGCCAGACGGTGCCCTGCTCGACGAGCGCGCAACGGCTGCCGTCCGCCGGGTTGTGGCGCGACTGATCGAGGTCGCCACGCGCCTGCGAGCCACGCCGCCCGCCTGAGGAAAGATCCCCCGGGCCATCGAGGCGCAGAATAGGGGGGAGGTCTCCGCCATGGACACCCCCGGCGTTCGCGATCGCCACACGGTACCGACGCGCCACTGGCACCGTCTGGACGATGGCCGCGTGCAGTGCGATCTCTGCCCGCGCTTCTGCCGCCTGCGCGACGGCCAGCGGGGACTCTGCTTCGTCCGCGCGGCGCTCGACGGCGCGGTCGTGCTGACCACCTACGGGCGCTCGAGCGGCTTCTGCGTCGATCCGATCGAGAAGAAGCCGCTCCATCACTTCTATCCCGGCAGCGCGGTTCTCTCCTTCGGCACCGCGGGTTGCAACCTGGCATGCCGCTTCTGTCAGAACTGGGACATCTCGAAGTCGCGGGACGTCGATCGCCTCGCCGACGAGGCGGCCCCGGAGACGATCGCGCGGGCGGCCGTCGAGCTCGGCTGCACGAGCGTCGCCTTCACCTACAACGATCCGGTGATCTTCCACGAGTACGCCATCGACGTCGCCCGGGCCTGCCACGCACGCGGGGTGAAGACCGTCGCCGTGACCGCGGGCGAGATCTGCCCGGGACCGCGCGCCGAGCTCTTCGCCGAGATCGACGCCGCCAACGTCGACCTCAAAGCCTTCTCCGAGGGCTTCTATCGCGAGATCTGCGGCGGGGAGCTGCAGCCGGTGCTCGACACCCTGGTCTACCTGCGGCGCGAGACGGAGGTCTGGCTGGAGATCGCCAACCTGCTGATCCCGGGTCTCAACGACTCCGACGGGGAGATCGACGCGATGACGAAGTGGATCGTCGCCGAGCTCGGTCCGGAGGTGCCGGTGCACTTCACCGCCTTCCATCCCGACTGGAAGCTCGTCGACCGCCCGCCGACTCCGGCGGGCACGCTGATCCGGGCACGGGAGATCGCCCTCGGCAACGGGGTCCGCCATGCCTATACCGGCAATGTCCACGACGCCGCCGGGGGCGAGACGCGCTGCGCCGGCTGCGGCGAAACGCTGATCGGGCGTGACTGGTTCCGCCTCACGCATTGGAGCCTCGGCCGGGAAGGCAACTGCCCGAAGTGCGGCACCCCGCTCGCGGGGCGGTGGGCGGAAGCGGCAGGGACGTGGGGGGAGCGCCGCCTTCCGGTCCGCCTTTCGCGCTTCGCGACGCCCTGACCCGGGAGCATGGCAAGAAAACGGCGAGGGCCGGGTTTCCCCGGCCCTCGAAGGACGTCGGCGCTCTGCGGGGTGATCAGGGGAAGATGCCCATCTCCCCGTAGGTGGTGGCGATCTTGTCCACCGCGCAGATGAACGCGGCGGTCCGCAGGTCGGGCTTGCCGGGGGTGCGCAGGCGGGTCTCGCGGATCTCGTGGTACGAGTTCACCATCGTCTCCTCGAGGCCGGAGTTGACCAGGGCGAGCTCGTCGGGACCGTCGAAGGCGGCCTTCTCGGCATCGCTCAGCCGCTTGCCGGTCAGCTGCTCGACTGCGGCCAGCAGCTTGTGGTTGACGCCCGATTCGAAGCGCCGGGCCATGCGGCCGAAGGCGACGTGCTCGAGGTTCTTCAGCCACTCGAAGTAGGAGACCGTGACTCCGCCGGCGTTGAGGTACATGTCCGGGACGACCAGGACGCCGCGCTGCTCGAGGATGGCGCTGGCCTCGGCGGTGCACGGGCCGTTGGCCCCTTCGCCGATGATCTTGGCCTGAACGCGTGGGGCGTTCTCGCCGGTGATCTGGTTCTCGAGCGCGGCAGGCACGAGGATGTCGCAGGGCAGCTCGAGCGCCTCGACCGAGCGCCGGATGTCCGTGGCGCCGGGGAAGCCGAGGATCGACTTGGTCTCCCGCCGGTGGGCGAAAACCGCGTCGAGGTCGAGGCCGTTCGGATTGGCGATCGCTCCCTCGTATTCGGCAAGGCCGACGAGGATCGCGCCGGCCTCGGCCAGGTACTTCGCGGCGAAGTAGCCGACGTTGCCGAGCCCCTGGACCACCACCCGCTTGCCGGCGAGACCCGGCGTGAGCCCCAGCGCCTTCATGTCCTCGGCGACCGCGCAGGCCTCGCGGATGCCGTAGGCCACGCCGCGGCCGGTCGCCTCCTTGCGGCCCCGGACGCCGCCCTGGCCGACCGGCTTGCCGGTGACGCAGGCGAGCGAGTTGAGGTCGTTCGGGGCGAGCGCCTGGTAGGTGTCGGCGATCCAGGCCATTTCGCGCGGACCCGAGCCGTAGTCCGGCGCGGGAACGTCGACCGCCGGTCCGATGAACCCCTTGCGGAAGAGCTCGTAGGTGTAGCGCCGGGTGATCCGCTCGAGCTCCCGATCGGAGTACTTGGCCCGGTCGATCCGCACGCCGCCCTTGGCGCCGCCGAACGGCACGTTGACGATGGCGCACTTGTAGGTCATCAGCGCGGCGAGCGCCATCACCTCGTCCTCGGAGACCAGAAGGCCGTAACGGATCCCGCCCTTGGTCGGCGTCTTGTGCTGGCTGTGCTCGGCGCGCCAGGCGTGGATGACCTCGATCGAGCCGTCGTCTTTCTCGATCGGGAAAGCCATCCGGTAGACGCTGTTGCAGACCTTGATCTGCTCGAGCAGATGCGGATCGTGCCGGGTCAATGCAGCAGCCCGGTCGAAGTTCTGGCAGACTTGGTCGAAGAAACCGATGGTCTCGGACATGGTTCTCGCAGAAGGTGGCGGTCGGGCGCGGCATTGCACCCCCGCTGGCCTCGCGCCGGAAGAGCTGCTGGGGCGATCGGACCGGCCGGAGACTACCGGCGGCGCCGCAGCCAGGCAAGACGCGCCGCGGCGCGGCGGAGGGGGAGGGCGATGCGAAAACCGCTCGACGATTCCTCGACCCTGAGGAACCTGGTCTTCCGTCTCAAGGAGGGGATCTACGTCACCAGTGCCGAGGGGGAGATCCTCGACGCCAACCCGCGTCTGCTGGAGATCCTCGGCGTCCCCTCGATGGAGGCGCTACCGGGCGTGCGAGCCGGGGACCTGGTCGTCGATCCGGAGCGCCGCCGGGCCGAGATCGAGCAGCTCGAGCGACTCGGCGAAGTCAAGGAGTTCGAGCTCGAGATTCGCCGCGCCGACGGCGAAGTGCGAACCGTTCTCGACACCTGCTTCGCGGTACGCGACGACGAGGGTCGCCTGCGCTTCCATGGCATCCTCGTCGACATCACCCGGCGCAAACGGCTGGAGACGCAACTGCGCGACCTGTCGATGCGCGACGCCCTCACCGGCTGCCTCAATCGCCACTTCCTCGCCGAGCTGGCGGCCCAGTGGGACAACGCGACCCAGTCCTGGGGCGTGGTGGTGGTCGATGTCGACCATTTCAAGTCGTTCAACGACCGGGAAGGCCACCTCGTTGGCGATCGCGTGTTGCGGGCCGTGGCGAAACGGCTGCAGTCCCGGCTGCGCGCCGGGGACCACGTGGTGCGCTACGGCGGCGACGAATTCGTCGTGCTCCTCGGCGACGCCAGCGCCGCCTCCGCCGAGGAAGTTGCCGAGCGCCTCGCCGAGCCCGACGCGGGCGACTCGGTGACGATCTCGCTCGGCTGGGCGATCCGAGCCGAGCACGAGAGCCTCGCCGAGACGCTGTCGCGAGCCGACACGCACCTGCTCGAACGGCGGGCGCGGGTTCGCGGGACCTCGTCTAGCGCTTGATCCGCCCGCCCCGCTCCTCGATCGAGAGGATCCAGCCGGCCACCTTGCCGGGCTGGATGGCGTGCTGCTCGTCCCAGAAGTGGCGGTGCCGGAGGTAGCGGCTACTCGAGTCGGTCTCGGGAATCGCCTCCACCTCGCGCAGAATCGCCTCGAAGCGCTCGATCCAGCGGGCGCAGTTGGCCAGCCGCAGGTCGACCCAACCGTCGTGCGCCCAGGCGTCGACGCGGTCGGGGGTGACCGGCTCCTCCTGTGCGGCCGCCGGGACGATCACCTTCGGCCCGCGCACGATCTCGCCCGAGTCGAGCAGGAGCGGGATGCCCACGGCGGCGATCTCGTTGGCCACGTCGGGACGGTCGCGCACCAGGCGGTCGAGCGTGCCGCGCACCTGCTCGGCGGTGGACTGGCGCACCGCCGTCATCGTGCCGAAGGCCAGGCGCAGCAGATGCGCTTCGAAGAGCAGCTTCGACAGGCGCGGCGGCCCGAGCATCTCGAAGGCGACGCTGTGGGTCCCGTGCTGGCGCTGGAGCTGGTTCATCCGCTCGAGCGCCCAGTGGCGCATCAACCCGGCGCGGTAGGTCGGCCCCAGGACGGCATTGTCGAGCGCGTTGATGATGTCGTGACCGGTCGAGCGCCCCTCGATCTCGAAGATCAGATACTGGGCGATCTCCTCGGGGGTGACGAACTCCATCTGCTCGGCGGTGGTCAGCGCGGCGAACTCCTCGAGGCTGAAGATGCCGTTCTCGCCGGTGTCGATGAAGACGCTCTCGAGCGGTCGGTCGAGCAGGCGGGCGGCGCCGGGGTCGTGGGTGGAGAAGGTCGCGCCGAGCGGTCGCGGGCGGGCCTCGACCCAGCGCAGGGTCTCGCCGCGGCGGACCACCGGACCGTGGGCGATGCGCTTCCAGGCGATCGCCGCGGCGGGCTTGATCTCCTTGGTGATCGGCGCTCCCGGAGTGCGCGCCATGAGGAACAGCAGCATCGAGTGCGCCCCGGCGACGGCGCTCTTGGCGAGGAGCACGCGACTCGGTCGCTCCTCGGAGTGCGTGTAGGGGATGTTCAGCCCCATCCCGCCGGTGCCGCTGGTGCCGACCTTGATGTAGACGCCGACGCCGGCGTCGGTCATGCCGCGATAGAGCACCTGGACGTGGCGGATCAGGCGCGGCATGTAGAGGGCCTCGAGCAGATCCTCGGCCGCGGCCCGGCTCGGCTCGCCGGCGTCGATCTCCCGCGAGATGGCGTCGGCGGCGCGGAAGACGTCGCGGTAGGCGATGCCGGTGGCGGTGTTGACACAGTCGATCACCAGGTCGGGGCGGGCTTCGACGAGGACCTTGTAGAGCAGGAACTCGCCGAGCTGGGCGTCGGCCAGCGGATCGAGCTGCGCCCGGATCCGCTCCCAGCGGGGGGTCTCGGCCACCGGTCCGAACAGGTCTCCCCAGGTTCCGGTCACGCGGGTGCCGGCAGGGGCCTCGCCTTCGAGCTCCCGCAGCGCCTCCTCGACCTCTTCGCGGCGCAGACTGTGGATCTGCACCTCGCGCGGATGGCGCGCGAACAGCTCGCGGCAGACCGCCACGCCGACCAGCCCGGCGCCGCCGAGCACCAATGCCTTGCGTCCCTCGACCTTCACGCCCCCTCCTTGCCGACCGGCCGGGGCCGATCCGCTGTCCCTGGGATTCGCCCCGATCCTACCCAACGGGAGGAGGCGAAGGGTGTCGAAAAGGCGGATGATGTTCACGTGGAGGCCAGGGCCCCCTCGCGCTCGGCGCGGGCAAGGCGGCTCGGGCTCCCCCCGAGAGAACCCACAAGGTGATCGTGAAAGGAGATTAGATGGCCATCCAGGGCGTGAATCCGTTCGCGATGGCGCAGGCTCAGTTCGACAAGGTGGCGGCGATCCTCGATCTCGACGAGGCCACCCGCGAGCTGCTGCGTCAGCCGATGCGCGAGTACAGCTTCTCGATCCCGGTCCGCATGGACGACGGACGGGTGAAGATCTTCCACGGCTTCCGCGTGCAGCACAACGACGCGCGCGGTCCGTCCAAGGGCGGCATCCGCTTCCATCCGCAAGAGACCCTCGACACCGTCCGGGCGCTCGCCACCTGGATGACCTGGAAGTGCGCCGTGGTCGACATCCCGCTCGGCGGCGGCAAGGGCGGCGTGATCTGCGACCCGCACCACCTCTCGCAGCGCGAGCAGGAGCAGATCTGCCGTGGCTGGGTGCGCCAGCTGGCGCGCAACGTCGGCCCGCTCCAGGACGTGCCGGCGCCCGACGTGATGACCTCCGGCCAGCACATGCTCTGGATGATGGACGAGTACGAGAAGATCCACGGCGGGCACTACCCGGGCTTCATCACCGGCAAGCCGGTGGGACTCGGCGGCTCGCAGGGGCGCACCGAGGCGACCGGCTACGGCGTGGTCTACACGATTCGCGAAGCGCTCAAGCGCCTCGGCATGAAGGCCGAGGGCTGCCGGGCGAGCGTCCAGGGCTTCGGCAACGTCGCCCAGTACGCCGTGCGGCTGTTCCGGCAGCTCGGCGGCACGGTGACCTGTGTCTCCTGTTGGGACCAGGGCGATCAGTGCTCCTACAGCTTCCGCAAGAAGGCCGGCGTCGATCCCGACGAGCTGGTCGGCATCTCCGACCGCTTCGGCGGCATCGACAAGGTGCGCGCCAAGGAGCTCGGCTACGAGGTCCTGCCGGGTGACGCGTGGATCGAGGAGCCGGTCGAGATCCTCATTCCGTCGGCGATCGAGAACCAGGTGCGTGCCGACAACGTCGGCAAGATCGCCCCGACCGTCAAGCTGATCGCCGAGGGCGCCAACGGCCCGACGACTCCCGAGGCCGACGCCGTGATTCACCAGCGCGGGATCTACATGATTCCGGACTTCCTGGCCAACGCCGGCGGCGTGACCTGCTCCTACTTCGAGCAGGTGCAGAGCAACATGAACATGTACTGGGACAAGGACGAGGTGCTGGGCAAGCTCGACCTGGCGATGACCTCGGCCTTCAACGCGGTCGCCGACCTGGCGGCCAAGCGCAAGCTCTACATGCGCGACGCCGCCTACGTGATCTCGATCAGCCGCGTGGCGCAGGCCTGCCACGACCGCGGCTGGGTGTAACCTTCAGGGGCGTTGAACGACGTCCCTGACGAACGAACGGTGACTTCCCGCCCCCGGGCCCGGATCCACGGGCTCGGGGGCGGTCTGTTTGACCCCTTCCGCCCCCCGTTCCTCCAACCTCCGGAGCTCCTCGGCCGACGCCGCCGCCCGCGAAGGGCGAGCGCTTCCGTCGCGCGGCGAGCCCGACATGAGGCCTGACCCGCCATGACCCCACCGACCGACGAACCGCTCGACCGGATCCTCCACGACCTGCAGGAGCGGGCCAAGGAGCTCAACTGCCTCTACCGCGTCGACGAGGCGCTCGCCCGTTCCGAGGCGCCGACCGACGAGGTGGTGCGCGAGGTGCTGGCGGCGATTCCGGCCGGCTGGCAGCATCCGGACCGCTGCGCGGCGCGCGCCACCTTGGGCAACCGCGTCTACGAGTCGAACGGATTCCAGCCGAGCCCGTGGAAGCAGGCGGCGCCGGTGGTGGTCCAGGGGGAGATGTCGGGTTGGCTCGAGGTCTACTACACGAGCCCGCCGGGGCGCGCCGGAGAAGACCCGTTCTCGCGCGAGGAGCAGAAGCTGCTCGAGACGATCGCCGAGCGTCTCGCCTCGATGCTCTCGCGGCGCCGCTCGCAGCGCGCCCTGGGCAACCATGGCGACAATGCGGCTCCCGAATGGTGGGTGATCCTCGAGTTCCTGCGCCGCACGGATCGCGCGCTCCTCGGTCGGCTCGGGCGCAAGATGATCAACTACCTCTGCTGGAGCGGCGTCGAGGAGGCCGAGCGGCTGCTGCGCGAGGCGGCCCCGGTGATCTCCGACGAAGACGCGTTCGACGAGAACCGGCCGCTGCCCCGGACCGCGCTTGCCGCCGACTCGGCGACGGTCGAGGCGGCGTTCCGCATCGCCGTCCTCCACCTGCCCGAAGGCGAGATCCTCAACTGCATCCAGAGCTGGATCAAGGAGGACAAGACCACCTTCCTCAAGCACGCCGTCGAGCGGGTCGATACCCCGCTCGCCGAGCTGGTCGACGCGCTCCAGCGCTTCCGCCAGAGCGGTGTCGACGAGCACGAGCTCTCGGCGGCGACGCAGACCGGGCTGCGGGCCGCCCTGGTGCGTCGCTTCCTCACCGACCAGCTCGAGTTCGTCAACATCGCCAAGACGGTGCTCCAGGTGTCCGACTTCCACGATCTCGCCCAGCGCGTCGTCTACCCGCCGAAGAGCCACGGACGGATCGGCGGCAAGTCGGCGGGACTCTTTCTCGCCGCCAAGATCCTCGAGCGCGCCACCGAGTACCGCGACGTGCTCGGCGAGATCAAGATCCCGCGCAGCTGGTTCATCCCCTCCGACGGCCTGCTGGACTTCATCCTGCACAACGACCTCGCCGAGGTGCACAACCGCAAGTACGACGAGACCGACCGGGTGCGCCTCGAGTACCCGCACCTCGTCCAGCTCTTCAAGAACTCCTTCTTCTCCGCCGAGATGATCCGCGGCCTGACGGTGGTGCTCGACGAGCTCGAGGGACGGCCGATCATCGTGCGCAGCTCTTCGCTGCTCGAGGACCGTCTGGGCTCGGCCTTCTCGGGCAAGTACAAGAGTCTCTTCCTCGGCAACGTCGGCACGAAGCGCGAGCGGCTCACCGCGCTCTGCGACGCCATCGCCGAGGTCTACGCTTCGGTTTTCTCGCCCGACCCGATCGAGTACCGCGCCCGCAAGGGCTTCCTCGACATGCACGAGGAGATGGGGATCCTCATCCAGGAAGTGGTCGGGACGCGGATCGGACCGTACTGGCTGCCGGTCTTCGCCGGGGTGGGCTTCTCGAACAACGAGTTCCGCTGGTCGGCGCGCATCCGCCGGGAGGACGGGTTGCTGCGCATCGTTCCCGGTCTCGGGACGCGCGCCGTCGATCGCCTGGCCGACGACTACCCGGTGCTGGTCGCACCCGGTCAGCCCGGGCTGCGGGTCAACCAGACGGCTGAGGAGGCGCTGCGCTACGCCCCGAGCAAGCTCGACGTGGTCAACCTCGAGACCGGCGAGTTCGAGTCGATCGACGCGCGCGCCTTCGTCGCCGAGTACGGCGAGCAACTGCCGATGGCGCGCCAGATCCTCTCGCTCGTCGACCACGACCGGCTGCGACGGATCCGCGGCCTGATCGACTTCGCCAAGGACCCGCTGGTGGTCACCTTCGAAGGGCTGCTGTCCGACTCCTCGTTCCTGCAGCGCATGCGGACCCTCCTGCAGGTGCTCTGCGAGCGCCTGAAGACCCCGGTCGACATCGAGTTCGCCTGCGACGGCGAGAACGTCTACCTGCTGCAGTGCCGCCCGCAGGGAGCGACGAGCGGGGCGAGCCCGGTGCCGATCCCGCGCGACCTGCCGCGGGAGCGGGTGATCTTCTCGGCCAACCGCTACGTCTCGAACGGGCAGGTCGGCGACATCACCCATCTCGTCTACGTCGACCCGGAGGGCTATGCGGCGCTCGACCACACGGCGCTCAAGGAGGTCGGACACTGCGTCGGCCGACTCAATCGCGTTCTGCCGAAGCGCCAGTTCATCCTCATGGGGCCGGGCCGCTGGGGGAGCCGCGGCGACATCCGGCTGGGGGTGCCGGTGACCTACGCCGACATCAGCAACACCGCCGTGCTGATCGAGATCGCGCGCCAGAAGGAGGGGTATGTGCCCGACCTCTCCTTCGGGACGCACTTCTTCCAGGATCTCGTCGAGTCGTCGATCCGCTACCTCCCTCTCTACCCGGACGACCCGGAGGTGGTCTTCCAGGAGGCGTTCTTCCGCCGTTCGCGCAACGCGCTGGCCGACCTGCTGCCCGAGTTCGCCCATCTCGCCGCGGTCGTCCACGTCATCGACGTCCGGCGCGAAGCGGAAGGTCTGGTCCTCAAGGTGCTGATGAACGCCGAGCTCGACGAGGCCGTCGGCGTGCTTTCGCTGCCCAGCGCGGGACCGGAGGACCGCGGCGCTCCGGGAGTCCCCGAGGCGACCGAGCGGCGCCCCGACGACCACTGGCGATGGCGGTTGCGGATGGCCCAGCGGCTCGCCGCGGCGCTCGATCCGGTGCGCTTCGGCGTGCGGGCGCTCTATCTGTTCGGCAGCACCAAGAACGCCACCGCCGGCCCGGCCTCCGACCTCGACCTGCTGGTGCACCTCGAAGCGGGTGTCACCGATCAGCAGCGCCGTTCTCTCGAGGAGTGGCTCGAGGGCTGGAGCCTGGCGCTTGCCGAAACCAACTTTCTGCGCACCGGCTACAAGACCGACGGCCTGCTCGACGTCCAGTACGTCACCGACGCCGACATCGCGCGCGGCGAGAGCTACGCGGCCAAGATCGACGCCGTCACCGACGCGGCGCGACCGTTGCCGTTGGGGGCCTAGGCACGGGCGAGCCCGAGAGCGGCGCGAGTCGCGAGAAGCGCGTCAGCTCGATCCCGCGCGCCGCGAGGGCGGCGGCGGCACGGGGGGAGCGGAGAGCGGCGGTCTCGGCGTCCCAGCGGTAGCCCCAGTCGTAGGCGTGAGCGAGGTCGGCGTCGCCGCGACCGGGGTGACAGACGAGCTCCGCAGTCCCTTCGACGTCCTCGAGAACCGAGAGGAGCGCCGGCTCGTCGAGCTGGCCGGCGACCAGCACGCCGACGGTGCGGTCGACGGCCCGAACGGAGGGGGGCTCGGCGGAGTCGAGGCGGCGCCGGGCGCGGCGGCCGAGGCGGTCGAGCGCGCGAACGGCCAGGGCGCGCGGACGAAGGCTCCGGAAGGCGGCGGGATCCCCAGGAACGCGCACGAACGGGATGCCGTGCTCGCGCGCCAGCCGGACGGTGAGCGCGAAGAGCCGCGGCAGGGTGTGCAGATGCTGGTGCGAGTTGAGGTGCAGCGGCGCGAGCCCGGCGTCGAACACCCGCGCGATCTGCCGTCGCCATTCGCGCTCGACCTCGTCGCAGGCGATGGCGCCGAGCGCGTAGCGGGCGACGAAGATGGGAAACCCCGGAAGGAAGCGCCCATTGCCGTCGACGAGCGTCGGCACTTCGCCGGCGGGCGAGAGCGGGCGCTCCTCCACCAGCGTGAGATGCACCCCGACATCGAGACCTGGCCGGCAGGCGAGCGCGGCGACGGCCTCGCCGAAGGCCGCGCCGCAGGCCGAGAGGCTGCACGCGGTCACCAGGCCGCCGTCGTGCGCCGCCAGAGCGCCAGCGGTCATGCCGGGATGGAGGCCGACGTCGTCGGCGGTGACGACGAGCGCGCGCCCCGAGCTCACGGTGCCGGGGTCGCGGGAGGCGTGGAAGCTCGGCGGCGGGGCCGGCGCATGTCCGGGAAGAGCATGACGAGCTCGCGCAGGATCTTGAGGATCACCCCGGGCGACGACAGCGTCGAGGTGCCGCGCACCCGCGGGAAGTAGTCCAGACCGATCTGCTGGATGACGAAACCGAGATTGCGCGCCTTGACGATCAGCTCGGCGTCGATCAGCGACCCTTCCGAGCGCAGCTCGACGGCGTCGAGCACCTCGCGCCGTAGCAGCTTGAAGGAGAAGTTGATGTCGCGGTGGGGCCAGCCGAAGAGGAAGCCGATCAGCGTGTTGTAGCAGTACGAGTAGATCGTGCGCAGCAGGCCCTCGGTCGTCCGGTCGAGCCGGTAGCCGGCGATGAGGTCGGCGCGCGTCACCGCCAGGGCGCGAAGCGCCGGGCCGAGCACGTCCGGGTCGAACGGCAGGTCGGCGTCCATGTAGAGGACGACCTCGTGGCGGCAGGCAGCGAAGCCGGTGCGCAGGGTGCCGCCGAGCTTCTGATTCCGTTCGTGCCGCAGGAGGCGGATGCGCGGCTCGGCGGCGGACAGCCGCTCGACGAGCGCCGCCGAACCGTCCGTCGAGGCGTCGTCGACGACGATCACCTCCCAGTCCCGGGCATAGCGCGCCAGGGACTCGATGCCGCAGTCGAGGGCGTGCTCGATGTTCTCCTGCTCGTTGAACATCGGTACGACGAGGGAGACGGTGGGGCGTTCGTTCATGGCCGACGGGACGTCAGCGTAGCATTTCGAGGCCGAGCAGCTGCACGGCGACGCGCCGGTGGTCGCGTGGATTGAGGCCCGAGTCGGCCGGCACGAGTCCGATCTCGGCGCGCAGACCGATCTCCACGCTGGCCGCGTCCGCCGGGAGCTCGAGCTCGACCTCGCGCCGCTCTCCCCGCGGCACGGAGACGGTGGCGGCGGGTGCGCCGTCGACGAAGAGGCGGATGCCGTTGGCGGCGAACGGCACGATCGGCGGCTCGCGCAGCGTCAGCCGGACGCGCCGGTGTCCGTCCGGATAGAGGCGTAGCGCGCAGTCGTCGGCGAGCCACCACCAGCCGTCCGGGCCGTTCGGTTCGTACGGGTGGACGCCGCGCAACGCCGCGAAGCGCCGTTCCGCGGGTAGCGACGTGACGGAAACCTCGCGGTACTGCGCGCGGGTCAGCTTGCCGTAGGCATCGCTCGGCGGCCAGGCGAAGAGCCGGGCTCCCGGCCAGCTGCTGGCGCCTTCGGTGAGCATGACGACGGTGCGGCGCGTCTCGCCGGCGAACATCTCGGGAGTCGCCTCGAGCGACCGCCGCTCGCGATCGGCGAGCAGCACCGCGGCGTGCGGCAGGAGCGTCTTGGCGACCAGCACCGCGGTGTCGCGCGGCAGCTCGTCACGGATCCACGCGGCGGCGGCGGCGGGCGGCGACGGAGTCGTCACGCGCTCGGCGAGCAGCGGCCAGACGTAGGCGGCGCCGAAGCCGGCGACGATGGCGAGCGGCAGCGGAGCGAGCCGCGGAAGGGCGAGCGCGCTGGCGAGCGCAAAGGCCCCGGCAGTCGCGGCGAAGGCGACACCGAGCGTGACCGGCAGGGCATAGCGCACGCCGTCGGCCGGCTCCATCGCGGCGAGGCAGAAGGCGAGCTGACCGAGGGCCAGGCCGGCGAGCGGCAGGGCGGAGCAAACCCGTCGCTGCACGAGCGTCCAGGCGCCGACGGCGGCGAGCGAGAGTAGCGGCAGCGCGGTCGCGGCGCGCCCCCAGCCGTGAGCGACGAAGCGGGCCGCGAGACGGGTCGCGGGCCACGCGGCGCGCCAGTCGGCGAGCTGATGCTCGGCGATCCTGCCGGCGTGACCGAGCTCGTAGTCGATCAGCCCGCCGAGCCCGCCGGTCGCGACGGCCAGCGGCACGAACCAGGCGAGCGCGACGGCCGCGAAGGCGCCGA
Source organism: Holophagales bacterium (assembly GCA_016699405.1). Taxonomy (NCBI): domain Bacteria; kingdom Pseudomonadati; phylum Acidobacteriota; class Holophagae; order Holophagales; species Holophagales bacterium. The sequence continues at coordinate 1,015,165 of CP064972.1, forward strand.
CGGTGGCGAGCGTGCGTCGCCATCCGAGCCGCGGCGTCCAGGCGAGCAGGAGCAGTGGGACCACCGGCACGACGAGCTGCGGGCGGCAACCGACCGCGGCGGCGGCGGCGGCACCGAGGCTCGCGGTGGCGGCGAGCGACGGACGCTCGCCGAGGTGCGCCGCCGCGGCGAGCGCGAGCGAGAGGAAGGCCAGCGCCGGAGCGTCGGAGATCGGCAGCGGTCCCTGGACGAGCATCGCCGGCGAGAGGTGGAAGAGCAGCGCGGCGGCGAGCGCCAGACGGTCGCCCGCGGCGCCGAACGAGCCGGCGAGCCGCCGGAAGGCATCGACGAGCGCGACGAAGCCGATCGCCGTCGCCAAGACGGCCAACACCACGAGGGCGCGGAACGGGTCGCCGGCGAACGGAGAGAGGAGCTTGCCGAGGCCGATGAAGAGTGGGTACCCCGGAGGATGAGGGTGGTGGAGGAGCGGAGCGAAGCGCTCGACCGCGAGGACGAAGAGCCCCTCGTCGTGCTCCCACAAGGTGTGCGGAGCGCTCGCCACGCGGATGGCGACGACCGCGGCCGCAGCGAGCCAGACCCTGGGAAGGGTGAGGGTCGACCGGCGGGTCGGCGGCATCGCGGTTGACGCGAGTTCCGGCGAGGACATATGAACGCTGGGTGATGCGTCTCGGCTTCTGGACCGGTTGGCGGACTCTCTCGCGTGCCTTCGGTGCCTCACCGCGCGGCACGCGACTCCATGTGCTCGTGCGCTACCTGACCTGTCCACTGCGGCGCGTGCTCGAGTTTCTGCCGCCGGAGGCCACGCTGCTCGATCTGGGAGCCGGGCACGGGATCTTCGCACACCTCGCGCTCGCTGCCGGAGCGCGCCGCGCGGTGGCGCTCGAACCGGACCGCCGCAAGCACTTCCCCCCGGTCCACCGCCCGGGCCTGCAGGCGGTCGCCGGCTACGCCGAGGCGATCGGTGGGACGTTCGACGCTGTGTCGATCCTCGACGTGCTCTACCGGCTGCCCGCCGAGGCCTGGCCGGCGTTGCTCGCGACGGCGCACGATCGACTTCGCCCCGGGGGCGTTCTGCTGCTCAAGGAGATCGACCCGCGCGCTCGGGTGAAGGGCGCCTGGAACCGCCTCCAGGAGCGGTTGGTCGACCTTGTGGGGCTGACGCTCGGCGACGCCTTCACCTACGAGATCCCCGAGCGGATGGGCGAGCTGCTGGCGAACGCCGGCTTCGAGCGGATCGAGACGCACCCGCTCGGGCGCGGGTATCCGCACGCCCACCTGCTCTACCTCGCCCGGCGCGCCGAGCTGCCGGCCCTCAGCCGCGCTCCTTCCAGTGCTCCCACACCTCCTGCGAGCGCCAGACCCGGTACTTGAGCAGCTGCCGCTCGTAGACGAACTCCTTCGGCAGGCGGTCGTAGAAGCGATCGAGCAGCTCCTCGTGCGAGCGGGCATCGGCGGCGTGCGCCTCGCGCTTGACCGCCATCAGCTCGTTGAACCGCTCGCGGGGGAAGTCGAGCCCTTCCCACTGCAGGTCCTCGAAGCGCGGCATCCAGCCGAGCGGACTTTCGACGCCCTTGCCGCGGCCGTCGACGCGGTCGACGATCCACTTGAGCACCCGCATGTTCTCGCCGAAGCCCGGCCAGAGGAATTTGCCGTCGGCGTCGCGACGGAACCAGTTGACCTTGAAGATGCGGGGCGGGTCGTTGAGCTTGCGCCGCAGGTAGAGCCAGTGGGCGAAGTAGTCGGCCATGTTGTAGCCGCAGAAGGGCAGCATGGCCATCGGGTCGCGACGCACGGCGGCCTGGCCTTCGGCCGCCGCCGTGGCCTCCGAGCCCATCGTGGCGGCGATGTAGACGCCGTGCCCCCAGTTGAACGCCTGGTAGACGAGGGGCATGTCGCGGCTCTGCCGGCCGCCGAAGATGAAGGCGCCGATCGGCACGCCCCGCGGATCCTCCCAGGCCGGGTCGATCGAAGGGCACTGCGCGGCCGGCGCCGTGAAGCGCGAGTTCGGGTGCGCTGCCGGCTCCGGCGACGCCGGCGTCCAGTCGCGCCCGCGCCAGTCGATCAGGTGTGCCGGCTTCTCCTCGGTCATCCCCTCCCACCAGACGTCGCCGTCGTCGGTCAGCGCCACGTTGGTGAAGATGCAGTTGGCCGAGAGTGTCGCCATGGCGTTGGGGTTCGAGCGCCCGTTGGTCCCGGGGGCGACGCCGAAGAAGCCGTTCTCGGGGTTGATCGCCCACAGCCGGCCGTCGGGCCCCGGCTTGATCCAGGCGATGTCGTCGCCGACTGTCCAGACCTTCCAGCCGTCGAAGCCGGCCGGCGGGATCATCATGGCGAAGTTCGTCTTGCCGCAGGCGCTGGGGAAGGCTGCGGCAACGTACGTCTTGTCTCCCCGCGGCGACTCGACCCCGACGATCAGCATGTGCTCGGCGAGCCACCCCTCGTCGCGCGCCAGCACCGAGGCGATGCGCAGGGCGAAGCACTTCTTGCCGAGGAGTGCGTTGCCGCCGTAGCCGCTGCCAAACGACCAGATCAGGCGCTCCTCGGGGAAGTGGGCGATCCAGGTGTTCTCCGGATTGCACGGCCACGCGACGTCGACCTCTCCCGCAGCGAGCGGGCGACCGACGGAATGGAAGCAGGGGACGAACTCGCCCTCTTCGCCGAGCGCCTCGAGGGCGAGCCGGCCCATCCGGGTCATGATCCGCATGCTGACGACGACGTAGGGCGAGTCGGTCAGTTGCACGCCGAGGTGGGAGATCGGCGAGCCGATCGGCCCCATGGAGAAGGGCACGACATACATCGTTCGGCCGCGCATGCAGCCGGCGGCGAGCCCGTGGAGCGTCTGACGCAGCTCGCGTGGGTCCATCCAGTTGTTGGTCGGGCCGGCGTCTTCGCGGTGCTTCCAGGCGATGAAGGTGCGGTGTTCGACGCGCGCCACGTCGCGCGGATCGGAGCGACAGAGGAAGCTGCCCGGGCGCTTCTCCGGGTTGAGGCGGATGAAGGTCCCGGACTCGACCATGGCGGCGCAGAGCGCATCGCGCTCGGCTTCGGAGCCATCGCACCAGTGGACGGCAGCGGGCTGGCAGAGCGCGCGGATCTCGTCGACCCAGGCCAGAAGCCGGGCATTTCGGGTGGGGGCGGCGGAGTGCGGGTCCATCGACACCTCCTCGGGAGCTCGGCGCATTCTATGGGGCAGTCGACCGGCCGACACGCAGCGGCCTGGCGGGTTGCGAGGCGTCGCGTCGCGCCCTACGCTTGTCGCGGTGCGTCCTCGACGCGCCGGGGAGGAGTCGAATCATGGAAGCAGCCGGACGCGATGCGATGCGCCCGCTCGGTCCGCCGCCGGTCGTCGCCGAGCCGGGTTGGGTGCCCTTCAAGCCGTTTCGCCTGGAGGCGGGGCGCGGCACCTTCGTCTCGAGCGACACCCCGGGCGATCGCCTGCGCGTCGCCTACTTCGAACGGGCGGAATCGCCGCGGCTCGTCGGGCGCGCCTGGTTCGGGCCGGGAGCCGAGGGTCCGCCGGGACACGCACACGGCGGTTCGATCGCTGCCGTCCTCGACGAAGGCATGGGCGCGGCGGTGTGGCTCGAAGGACGGATCGCCGTCGCCGTCCGGCTGGTGACCGACTTCCGTCGCATGTTGCCGCTCGGCACCGATGCTCGGTTGGAGGCGTGGGTCGTCGGCAGCGAGCGACGCAAGATGGAGGCGCGCGGTCGGCTCGTCGGCGCGGACGGAACGCTCTTTGCCGAGTCCGAAGGTCTCTTCGTCGACATCGACCCGCTGCGCTTCCGCGACCTGCTCGAACGCGCCGCGCGCGCCCAGGGGCTCGACCCCGACGCCTTCCTGCGCCGCTAGCTCGGGGTGGTGCAGATCGGTTCGTGACGCATGCCCGGGCCGAGTTGGCGCTCGTCGCCCCGTGGGGCGCGACGAACGGCGGGTGCGGTCAGCTTGCCGCGAGGCGGGCGAGCTGACGGTCGTGGATCCGGGCGAGCACGAGCTGCGCGACGAGCGCGCCGCAGAGGCAGAGGAACATGTCCCACTGCGTGTCCCAGACGTCCCCCTGGGTGCCGAGGAAGGCGGACGCCTCCTCGCCCCCGGCAAGCGCGGCCCACCATTCCACGAGCTCGTAGAGCGCCGAGACCGCCAGGCAGACGCTGGTCACCAGCAGGAAGAGCCAGCCCCCGACGCGTAGCGGCGTGCGCCGCAGGAGCACCTCGCGCGCCGCGATCGCCGGAACGAACCCCTGGACGAAGTGGCCGAGCCGGTCGTAGTGGTTTCGTGCCAGACCGAGCAGCTCGCTCACCCAGGCGCCGGCCGGGACCAGGGCGTAGGTGTAGTGGCCACCGACCATGAGGATCACCGCGTGAACGGCGATCAGCCAGGTGAGCAGCCGCGTGAGCGGGAAGCGCCGGGCGGTGGCGAGCAGGAGCGGCACGACGAGCAGCACCGGCGTCACCTCGAGCCACCAGGTGAGTCGATCGTGTGGCCGGATACCCGACCAGAGGAGCACCGCCGCCACCGCAGCGAGAAGGGCGAGCTGTTCTCGTCGACCGGTCATCGTTGCCTCCGCTCAGAATGAAAAATCCCGGCCCGGCAGGACGCCGGAGCCGGGATGGTCCCTCGAGGCGAGGGAGAAAGAAAGATCCTCAGCCCATCGCCGGGGCGGGCGCAGGAGCCGCCGGGGGAGCCGCCTTCGGCTTGCGAGCCGCCTTCTTGGCCGGCTTCTTGGCGGCCTTCTTGGCGGGCTTCTTCGCAGCCTTCTTCGCAGCCTTCTTGGCGGGCTTCTTGGCAGCCTTCTTCGCCGCCTTCTTGGCGGGCTTCTTGGCAGCCTTCTTCGCAGCCTTCTTCGCCGGCTTCTTCGCGGCCTTCTTCGCCGGCTTCTTGGCAGCCTTCTTCGCCGGCTTCTTCGCGGCCTTCTTGCTGGGGCTCTTCTTCTTCGTCGCCATCCGTTCTCTCCTTTGGGTCCGCCCTTCATTGGGCGAGCCGTTGTTCCCTCCGCTTCTCCCTGTAGCCCTGCTAGCTCGCACGCGATGTGCGCTTGCCCGAGGCCTTGGGTCGAAGTGTTGTGCCTATTGTCAACATTTTCTTTCGGATTACAAGAGGGTAGAACGCGCGCGCGAGATATCGCAGTCGCTTCGGCGGTGTCGAGAGGGGCGACGAAGCGCCGTTCGAGCCGGTGCTACACTGCCGCGCGATGGCTGAAAGCCGCGAGATCCGGGGCCTTTCGAGCACTCTGCTCGGCGTTGCCGCCGTGCTGGTCGTGCTCGCTGCGATGCGCGCCGCCGAGGCGCTGCTGGTGCCGATCGTCCTCGCCTGGTTCTTCGCGGTGCTCGCGCTACCGCTCGTCCGCGCCCTGGAGCGCCGCGGTTTGCCGCTCTCGCTGGCGGTTCTGGCGGCGCTCGCCGCCGCCTTCGGACTGCTCACCGGCTTCTTCGTCCTCCTCCTCGGCTCGCTCTCCGAGCTCATGGAGGTGGGGCCGCGCTACCTGGCGGAGATCCGCAGCCGCCTCGCCTACACCCTCGACTGGTGGAGCGCCAAGGGCGTCGTCGTCGACACCTGGCTGCCCGAGCGCTGGGTGGATCCGAAGGCGGTGGTCGACATGGCGTCGCGCACCCTGCGACAGGTCGCCGGCTTCCTCTCGTCGGGGACCCTGGTGCTGCTGACGATGATCTTCATCCTCCTCGAGGCGGACGGCTTCCGCGCACGCCTGGTGCGCGCCTTCGGCGAGCACCCGCGCATCGACCGGATGACGCGCGTCGCCGGCGAGCTGCAGCGCTACCTCGGGATCAAGACGCTGATGAGCGCCGTCCTCGGACTCACCGTCGGTCTCTGGGTGGCATGGATGGGGCTCGACTTCGCCGTGCTGCTCGGCCTGCTGGCCTTCGCCTGCCACTTCATTCCGAACGTCGGCGCCCTGCTCGCCGCTCTTCCGGCGATGCTCATCGCCTTCGTCCAGCACGATCCGGCGCACGCCATGCTGGTCGGGCTCGGCTACCTGGTCGTGGGCGTCGTCCTGGGCAGCGTCGCCGAGCCGCTGTTGCTCGGCCGCCGCCTCGGGCTCTCCACGCTGGCCGTCTTCCTCTCGCTGGTCTTCTGGGGCTGGCTGTGGGGCGGTGCCGGCATGCTGCTCTCGGTTCCCTTGACGCTGACCATCAAGATCGTCGCCGACGGCGACGCGGAGCTGCACTGGCTCGCCTGCCTGCTCGACAGCGGCGAGCCGTCGCCCGAGCCGCGTCGCGCCGCCCGCTCGCACCCTGCGGGGGCGCGCACGCCTTCCAACCCCGCCTGACCGCCGGCCACGCCCGGAGTCGGCCCGCCCGCGCGGTTGACAGCGCGAAGGCGGCTGCTATCATCCATCCGAAACAGTACCGAGGCCGTACTGTTTAGTGCGCGACCCGTCGCCTCCATGGACGCCCGAGAGATCCGTCGATGATCCGGATGACCAAGCAGACCGATTACGGCTTCATCTTGCTCAGCCGCCTCGCCGAGGATCCCGAGCGCGTGGCCAACGCACCCGACCTCGCCGCCGAGACGCGGCTGCCGGCGCCGATGGTCAGCAAGATCCTCAAGATCCTCGCCCGCAACGGGCTGCTGACGTCGCACCGTGGGATCCGCGGCGGCTACGGCCTGGCGCGGGCGCCGCGCGACATCGCGGCCGCCGAGATTCTGCAGGCGCTCGAAGGTCCGGTGGCGCTGACCGTCTGCGTCGATGGCAGTCCGGGCGAGTGCGATCGCGAGGCCTACTGCGCCGTGCGCGGCCACTGGCAGCGGATCAACCAGGCGGTGCGGCAGGCACTCGCCGGGATCACGCTGGCCGATCTCAGCGCACCGCCGCCGCGGCTGATCCAGCTGCGTGCGGCGCGAGTCGCCCGACGAGCGCCCGCAGCGGCGACGAAAGCAGTCAAGGAGAGGGCATGACGACCACCGACAACGAGACCATCGAGCAGCTCGCCAACCGCGAGTACAAATACGGCTTCGTCACCGAGATCGAGCAGGACGCGCTTCCTGCCGGCCTCTCCGAGGAGATCGTCGCCCGCATCTCGGCGCTCAAACAGGAGCCGGAGTGGATGCTGGAGTGGCGGCTCAAGGCCTACCGCCACTGGCTGACGCTCGTCGAGCCGCGCTGGGCGAACGTCAAGTGGCCCCCGATCGACTACCAGTCCATCGTCTACTACTCCGCCCCGAGGTCGATGAAGGACGGACCGAAGAGCCTCGACGAGGTCGATCCGGAGCTGTTGCGCACCTACGAGAAGCTGGGCATCCCGCTCCACGAGCGGGCGGCGCTCGCCGGGGTGGCCGTCGACGCCGTCTTCGACTCGGTCTCGGTGGCGACCACCTTCAAGGGGAAGCTCAAGGACCTCGGCATCATCTTCTGCTCGATGTCCGAGGCGATCCGCGAGCACCCGGAGCTGGTCCGCAAGTACCTCGGCTCGGTCGTGCCCTACAGCGACAACTTCTTCGCCACGCTCAACTCGGCGGTCTTCTCCGACGGCTCGTTCGTCTTCGTGCCGAAGGGGGTGCGCTGCCCGATGGAGCTGTCGACCTACTTCCGCATCAACGCCAAGAACACCGGGCAGTTCGAGCGCACGCTGATCGTCGCCGAGGAGGGGGCCCACGTCTCCTACCTCGAGGGGTGCACGGCGCCGATGCGCGACGAAAACCAGCTGCACGCCGCCGTCGTCGAGCTTGTCGCCCTCGACCACGCCGCCATCAAGTACTCGACCGTCCAGAACTGGTACCCCGGCGACAAGGACGGCAAGGGCGGGATCTACAACTTCGTCACCAAGCGCGGCAAGTGCGAGGGTCGAGGGTCGAAGATCTCCTGGACCCAGGTCGAGACCGGATCGTCGATCACCTGGAAGTACCCCTCGGTGATACTCAAGGGGGACGACTCGATCGGCGAGTTCTACTCCGTGGCGGTGACCAACAACCGCCAGCAGGCCGACACCGGGACGAAGATGATCCACATCGGCAAGAACACCCGCTCGACGATCGTCTCGAAGGGCATCTCGGCCGGCCACGGCCAGAACACCTATCGCGGGGCGGTCAAGATCCTCCCCGGTGCCGACAACGCCCGCAACTTCTCCCAGTGCGATTCGATGCTGATCGGCTCGGAGTGCGGGGCCCACACCTTCCCCTACATCGACGTGCAGAACCCCACCGCCCAGATGGAGCACGAGGCCTCGACCTCGAAGATCGGCGAGGACCAGCTCTTCTACTGCAATCAGCGCGGCATCGAGACCGAGGACGCCGTCTCGATGATCGTCAACGGCTTCTGCAAAGAGGTCTTCCGCGAGCTCCCGATGGAGTTCGCCGTCGAAGCCCAGAAGCTCCTCTCCGTGTCGCTCGAGGGCAGCGTCGGCTGACGCCGCCCGTCATCCAGATCGAGGAACCCCTGTGAACATGCTCGAAATCCGCAATCTGCACGCCAACGTGGAGGGCCGCGAGATCCTCCACGGACTCGATCTCGCCGTGAAGCCGGGCGAGGTGCACGCCATCATGGGGCCGAACGGTTCCGGCAAGTCGACGCTCGCCTCGGTGCTCGCCGGGCGGGAGGCTTACGAGGTCACCGACGGGGAGGTCCTGCTCGACGGCAAGGACCTGCTCGCCATGGCCCCGGAGGAACGGGCGCGGGAGGGCGTCTTCATGGCCTTCCAGTACCCCGTCGAGATCCCCGGCGTCTCCAACACCTACTTCCTCAAGGCGGCGGTCAACGCGGTGCGGAAGCACCGGGGCCTGCCCGAGTACGACGCGATGGACTTCCTCGCCCTGGTGCGGCAGAAGGTCAGGCTGGTCGGCCTCGACGAGAGCCTGCTGCAGCGGCCGGTCAACGAGGGCTTCTCGGGCGGCGAGAAGAAGCGGAACGAGATCTTCCACATGGCCGTCCTCGAGCCGAGCCTCTGCGTGCTCGACGAGACCGACTCGGGGCTCGACATCGACGCCCTGCGGATCGTCGCCGACGGAGTCAACAGCCTGCGTGCCGGCAACCGGTCGTTCCTGGTCATCACGCACTACCAGCGGTTGCTCAACTACATCGTTCCCGACGTCGTGCACGTGCTGATCGACGGGCGCATCGTGCGCTCCGGCGGCAAGGAGCTGGCCCACGAGCTCGAGGAGAAGGGCTACGCCTGGCTCGAGGACGAGGCCTCGGCGGTCGTCGCCCCGTCCGTCGGCTGAGCGGAGACGCGATGACCGTCACCAGCACCCCTGTCGCCCCCCCGTTCTCGACCGACTTCGAGGCGGTGCGGCTGGCCGCTGCCGGCCGTGAGCCGGAGGCCGTCGCCCGCCGCCGCCAGCTCGCCGCGGCCCGTTTCGCCGAAGTCGGCTACCCCACGACGAAGCTCGAGGAGTGGCGGTTCACCAACGTCGCGCCGCTCGCCCGGACCGTCTTCCGGCGCGCCGCCGGGACCGTCCCGGCCGACGCCGAAGCGCTGCTCGCGCCGCATCGCATCCCCGGGGCGATCGAGCTCGTCTTCGTCGGCGGTCGCCTCGCACCGTCGCTTTCGCGCCTCGCCGGCGTCCCGGACGGCGTGCTTCTCGGCTCGCTCGCCGCCCAGCTCGCCGCGGGGCGCAGCGAGGTCGCCCAGGCGCTCGGCAGCCGGGCCGACGTCGTCGACAACCCGTTCGTCGCCCTGAACACGGCGCTCTTCGAGGACGGAGCGGTGCTCGTCCTGCCTCGTGCCGTGGCGCTCGACCCGCCCGTGCACCTGCTCTTCCTCGGCGCCAACGAGGAGGGTGTCCCGACGGCCGCCTTCCCGCGCGTGCTCGTCCTCGCCGGGGAACGGAGCGCGGCGACGGTGGTCGAGACCTACGTCGGCCGGCCGGGAGATAACTACCTGACCTGCGCCGTCACCGAGCTCGTCGCCGGCCCCGCGGCGGCGATCGACCACTACAAGGTGCAGCGGGAGGGGTTGGAGGCGTTCCACCTGGCGACCTTCGCCCTGGCCACCGGACGGGACAGCCGTGTCTCCTCGCACTCGATCTCGCTCGGCGGAGCGCTCGTCCGCCACGACGTGCGGGCGCTGCTCGACGGCGAAGGCGGGGAGGCGAATCTCAACGGCCTCTACATGGTCCGCGGGCGGCAGCTCGCCGACACCCACATGCGGGTCGATCACGCCAAGCCGCATTGCGCGAGTCACGAGCTCTACAAGGGGATCCTCAACGAGAAGGCGCGTGCCGTTTTCAACGGCCGCATCTTCGTGCATCCCCACGCGCAGAAGACCGACGCCAAACAGACCAACCGCAACCTCCTGCTGTCGAAGGAGGCGTTGGTCAACACGAATCCGCAGCTCGAGATCTTCGCCGACGACGTCCGCTGCACCCACGGCTCGACGGTGGGCCAGCTCGATGCCGACGCGGTCTTCTACCTGCGTTCGCGCGGCATCGGCGAGGAGGCGGCGCGCAGTATCCTGACCTACGCCTTCGCCTCGGACATCGTCGAGCGGATTCGCGTCGAGTCGGTGCGCCAGGCCCTGCGCGAATCGCTCCTCTCCTGGATTCCCCACGGCGAAGTGGTGCGGGACGCCACATGAGCGCCGAGGCGGCGGAGCGAGCGATGACGGAGACGGGCGCGTTCGACGTCGAGCGCTGGCGCGCCGAGTTCCCGGTGCTTGCCGAGCGTCCGTACGGCAAGCCGCTGGTCTACTTCGACAGCGCCGCCACGGCGCAGAAGCCGCGCGCCGTCATCGATCGGCTCGCCCGCTTCTATGCCCACGAGTACGCGGCGATCCACCGCGGGGTCCACCTGCTCTCCGCCCAGGCGACCGCCTCGTACGAACGGGCGCGGGAGACGGCCCGCCGCTTCCTCGGTGCGGCGAAGCTCTCCGAAGTGGTCTTCGTCCGCGGTGCCACCGAGGGGGTGAACCTCGTCGCGTCGTCCTATCTGCGGGGGCGACTCGGCGCTGGCGACGAGGTCCTGATCACCGCGCTCGAGCATCACTCGAACCTCGTCCCCTGGCAGATCGCCTGCCAACAGGCGGGAGCCCGGCTGGTCGTCGCACCGATCGACGACCGCGGGGTGGTGATCCTCGAAGAATTCGAACGGCTCCTCTCCGACCGGACGCGCATCGCCGCGCTCGCCCACGTCTCGAACGCCCTCGGCACGGTGAACCCGGTACGCGAGATGGTCGCCCTCGCTCATGCCCGCGGCGTGCCGGTGCTGGTCGACGGCGCCCAGGGGGCACCGCACCTGCCCGTCGACGTGCAGGAGCTCGGTTGCGACTTCTACGTCTTCTCCGGCCACAAGACCTACGGCCCGACCGGAATCGGCGTGCTCTACGGACGCCAGGAGCTGCTCGAGTCGATGCCGCCCTATCAGTCGGGTGGCGGCATGATCCGCTCGGTCAGCTTCGAGAAGACGGTGTTCGACGCGCCACCGTCGCGCTTCGAGGCGGGCACCCCGGCGGTGGCCGAGGCGGTCGGCCTCGCCGCGGCGCTCGAGCTGATCGAAAAAGTCGGTCGGCCGGCGATCGCGGCCTGGGAGGACAGGCTACTCGCGGCGGCCACGGACGCGGTGGCGGCCGTGCCGGGGATCCGCCTCGTCGGTACCGCTCCGGACAAGGCCGGCGTCCTCTCCTTCGTCGTCGAGGGCGCTCATCCCCACGACGTCGGAACGATCCTGGACCGCGAAGGGATCGCCGTGCGCGCCGGCCATCACTGCGCCCAGCCGGTGATGGACCGCTTCGGCGTGCCGGCCACCGTCCGCGCCTCCTTCGCGCTCTACAACACCCTCGACGAGGTCGCCGCGCTCGCCGCCGGCCTCGCCAAGGTGCGGCGCTTCTTCCCCCTCTGAAACAGCCGGCAACGGGATATCGTCAAGCCATGGACGGGCTCGCCGACCTTTACCAGGAAGTCATCCTCGACCACTACCGCCGGCCGCGGAACTTCGGCCTGCCGGCCGGGGCCGATCACCAGGCCGACGGCGCGAACCCGCTCTGCGGCGACAAGGTGCGCGTTGCCCTGCGGCTCGACGGCGATCGCGTCGTCGACGTCGGTTTCGAAGGGAGCGGCTGCGCCATCTCGACCGCCTCGGCCTCGTTGATGACCGAGGCGATCAAGGGCCACACGGTCGCCGAAGCCGAGGCCCTCTTCCACCGCTTCCACGACCTGCTCACCGGCCCGCCGGACGAGAAGGCGGCGTTCGACCCGGCGCTCGGCAAGCTCGCCGCCCTCTCCGGCGTCCGCGAGTTCCCGATGCGCGTCAAGTGCGCGACTCTCGCCTGGCACACCTTGAAGTCGGCCCTCGAAGGTGGGGCGCCGGCCGTCACCACCGAGTAGTACCACGTCGGTTCGGGGCGACCGCCGCGGGAAGCTCTCTCGAACACAATCTCGACCCGCAGCCCAAGCCGGTTCCCTCGGTGATCTCGACCGTCGGTAGTATTATGCATGTACTGCGACGCCGAGAGGCACCCGCTCAGTTGCAGGCCTTGAAGGCAGCCAGCTAGAGAGATGCGCGGAGGTTGACCCGGTCCGCGGCGCATAAGGCTCGGCGGACAAGTGCAACTCGGAGAACCAGAAGAAGCGTAGGCCTTGCCTGCCGATAGCCGGGCGCTTTGTGGCTGAGGAGAAGCTCGACGAAACACGATGGTTCGCCTTCTGAAGGGAGTCCGATGATCGAGTTCGTGGAGAGTCTCGTCTGGGTCCTTGGAACGCGAATACTCCGGTTCGATCTTCCCCCCGCCCTCGGGACCATCTCCCTCCCGGCGGTCACGGGCGGCTTCGCGCGAGCCGGGGCCGCAAGGCTGACCGTCGGGTCGCAGTGGGACGATCTGAGGTTCCCGGACCGCCTAGTCCTTGACCTCGACAAAGGCGCGCTCGATGTCCTTGGGTCCAGCCTCGCGAAGGTCACCCCATGGCAGCTCCGTGCCTTGACGCTCCAAGTGCACGCGAGTGGGCTTCTGCTCATTCAGGTCCGCTGTGAAGTGACGGACCAGGATTCGGCCAAGCGGTTCGAGGATGTCGGCGACGAGATCAACGAGTGGCTGACCGAACAGTTTCCAATCGCCAAGGGGCTGGTTGACTTCCTCTGCGATCACGCTGTCTTGCGCCGGGCGGCGGACTTCTCCTTCGGTACCCCCACCTTTCTCAGGGGGTACTCGGAGTTCACGGTATGGTCGTTAGGGGCTTCTCCGTTCGACGGCCTGCTCTACAACCTTCATCTCTTCGTGATCGATGAAGCGCGGGATCTTGCCGCTGAGATCGCCGCCGCCACAGGGCTGGAAGCGGAGCCGCTCGAATATCGAGGCAGCGAGGTGTTCCCGGGTCGCGCCTGCTATGTGTGGCATGTCACGTCGGCCAGGTCGCGAAACGGAGTCGACGGGCTCCTCGACGTGGACTGGGTCGTCAATGGCAAACAGGCGATCGCTTCGACTGGCTGCACGGCATTCGCGAAGATCCTGATGGCCTTGACGTACAAGGAGAGGTTTGGCCTCCAGCCAGCGGCAGTTCGGAACGTCATCAATCTCCACCGAGTACTCTTGCTTCGAATGGAGAGGTTCGAGCACTATCTAGATGAGTCGCAGGCCGCCTACTGCCGGATGCAGAGGAAGCTGGCTGAGACGGAGAGCGTCCTCGAGAGCTACCGGAGTGCGGAGCAGTCGCTTTTGGCCGGGGTCGAGGGCCTGGAAACAGAGCGTTCCTCTGATTCAGCCCAGCGCCTCCAGATCGCAGTTCTCGGCCTCGCCAGCTTGACTGTCTTCTCTGTGTTCACAGACTTGCGCGCCTACCTGGCGGATCAGCGAACGCTTTCGGCGATCGACCCATGGAAAGCGGCTCCGCTTTGCATTGGGCTCTTCGCGGTCGGGGCGCTCTTCTGGCTGCTGTTCCGAAAGCGTTCGTCTCAATGAGCGAGACGCGCACGCAGGCGGACTCAGCGGCGGTCTGCGAGAAGTCGGTAGATGTGTGTTCCAAGACGCGATGGTAGTCAGCAGCAGGCTGAGTTGGGAGCAGGTGGCAATTGCATCGCCGGCGGGAGCAATGGGGCGGCATTGGCAATTCAGGGCGAGGTGGTTCGATGATGAAGCACGACGAGGGGCAACGAAGGCCAGGACAAGCGGTAGCAACGGGGCATGCAGTGAGAAGACACCGCGACCGGTGGGGGTGCGCCCGCCTCTTACCCCTGGCGATTCTCCTCCTCGTCGGTGCCGGTGCCGCGCGGGGCGACTGCCGAACTACACCTGGCAACGTTGTTCCATCCTGCGGGTTCGCTTCACCTGCGGAGGTCAGTTCCTGGACGCTCCTCGCAGGAGCCGAGAAGTCCTGGAACGGGACGGACGGCCTCGGAACACAGGGCGCACTGCAGCTCCTTGAAGGGGAACCGAGCGACCCGTACCACGTGAAAGTCGCGAGCCCTTGCTTTGCGATCACCTCAAGCGAAAACTGGGATGTCGGAGCGCAGTTTAGGCCGCTCAAGAACGGCATCCCGGCGAATGGCTGGGGCCCCTGCCAATTGGGCCTTCAGCGGTTCGTAGACCAGCAGTGCACGGCCCAAGTGCTGCCCATCACTCCGCTCGCCTCGGAGAGGCTAGATGGAGGCAGTGGTTGGTTGCGAATCGGCGGCACCAGGTACTACCCGCCAGGGTACTACCGCTTCGTTGCAGAGTGTTCCTTTGGAGCGGCTGGGTACGGAGTGAGACTAGACGATGCCACAGTAAGCCCTTCGCCGCGGAGTGGGTTCCCACGGTGCACAGCTTGGACGAGCCCGCAACCGGTGGGGTTCGGTGACACTGGGCTTCGTGATGTCCTAATGCTCCAAGGCGCACTCTACGCCGTCGGCGAGCATGGTGGGGCATCCAGGAGCACGGATCAGGGCCTATCTTGGAAGCGGCTAGGAGGACCGCTGGAGTCACTATGGTTAGAGGATGTCGCGACCAGCGGAACTCGTATTGTTGCTGATGCGTATGACGCAAGGGAAAGCTTCATGACCTTGGTTAGTTCGGATGGCGCGAGCTGGGAAAGTGTCCCGTGGGAGACCCCAGAAACGGTCCACGCCGCGATGTGGGACGGCGCCAGATTCCTCGGCGTTCGCGGTCACTACATCATCGAAAGCGTGGATGGCCTTCAGTGGAGGCAGCTCTCGACGGAACCGAACGCTCCCGAACTAAGCGTCATTCGCCGATTCTCGTCGGGGTACTTTGGGTTGGGGAATGGCGGAATATACCGGAGTTTCGATGGCGTTGTCTTTTCGAAAGTTCTGAACACAACGGCGGCGTTTTCCCGCGATTCGGATGTCGCTTGGAACGGTCACACATATGTCGTCAATAGCAACATTCACCTCCTCTACAGCGACGACGGCGACCACTGGGAGGTAGCGGCCCTACCGTTCAATACCATCCCCGGCAATCCCATTTGGGACGGAGTGAGATTCGTGGCGTTGGCGACCAACTTTGGCTCATCGGGGCTCGGCCCAGCGTTGGCTTCGAGCGTAGATGGGCGAGCGTGGAGCCTCGAACGGCGCGTAATGCCCACGGAGCAGACTGACATCTGGCTTTTTCGGCTCCGCAGAATCAACGGTCGCTACTTCACCGCGACGGGGGGTACCGTCCTTTGGAGCGACGATGCGGTTCATTGGAACCTGCCCGAAGGGGAGACGATGAATGCCATGTTCGATGACTTGGCGTTCGACGGGCGTGACTTCCTGGCCGCTACGCCAGTCGGTGTCTTCCTCAGCCGCGACTTGAGATCGTGGAGGAGAAGTCTCGCCTGGGGCTGGTCGTATGAGGGCTTCGCGTCGCCTGGCGCTGGAGTTGCCTACGGCAATGGGGTATTCGTCGCCGGCAAAGAGGGACTCTGGCGAAGCTCGGACAAGGTGACTTGGACACAGGTGGGCGAGTCGTCCCTCCGCATCACGAACATCGACTGGGTAGGAGACAGATTTGTCGCATTGACCAAAGACGGCGCCGTCTTGGCAAGTGTCGATGGAGCTTCATGGAGGCGATACCCAAGCTTCGATGGGACCAACACCTTCACAGAAGTCCTTCGCGTTGGTACGCACATCATCCTGGCAGGCAGGAGCATCGTCACGACCGAAGCCCTGTCGTCAGTGGTGGCAACGAGAGATCTTGGTGGCTCCGTCATCAGCGGAATGGCCGCAGCCGCTGACGGAAGTGTCGTTGTGGCAACTACCACAGGCGGCGCGGTCCTCCGCTCAACAGACCAAGGTGCAACATGGGCGTCGGCCGAGGCCCAGCCCGCCCGCGCGGACCTCGGGGTCTCGTGGTCGAGCGGCGTCTTCTGTGCGATCGGTTATGGCACCTCGATGCGGAGCCGGGACGGTGCACATTGGGCTCTGGACGCGGGCGCCTTCCCGGAGGTCGAGTGGCGCGGCGGACAGTCCAAGCTGCTGGCTGGGATAGGGCCAGTGAGGATCGCCAGAGGAGATCGCGAGGGTCGCCTCTGGGTGAGTGTCTGCGGCGATTGCGGAGGTGCGGACAGCCTCTGTCTTTCCGATGATCGGTTCTTGCTGACTGCGGACTGGAAGGCGAGCTCGCGTGGGAGTGGTGCGGGAACGGCAGTGAAACTCACCGAGGATACCGGGTACTTCTGGTTCTTCGACCCCAGGAACATCGAGGTCGTGACGAAGATCGTCGATGCCTGCGTGCCGCCGTTCAACTCGTTCTGGTCCTTCTCGGCCGGCCTAACGAATGTCGGCGTGGACCTCTACGTAGCCGACACGAGGACCGGCGCAGTCCAGCGATACTCGAACCCCGAAGGCAGGCTCTATCAGACAGTGACGGACACCGCGGCCTTTCCGCTCTGCGGGGAGGAAGCGGTACAAGCCGAGGGGGGCGTTCAGGAGACGGAGGGTGCCGAGTCGGGAGGCGACGACACCGGGAGCGAGCCTTGGGCACCGGCCGCCACGGGGAGCGAGTTGTTGCTGGGGCAGGGGCGCTTTGTCGCACGAGCGCACTGGTCGACTTCTGCAGGCGGAGCAGGCGACGGCACTGCGGTGTCCCTGACGGAGGATGCTGGGTACTTCTGGTTCTTCAGCCCTGCCAATGTCGAACTCGTTGTCAAGGTCATCGACGCCTGTGTGGACCCCTTCAATAGCTTCTGGTTCTTCGCTGCCGGGATGACCGACGTGACGGTCGAGCTGACAGTAGAGGACATCATCGCGGGTCAGTCCAAGACCTATCTCAGCGTTGGAGGGCGGCCGTTCGAGACGGTGGCTGATACTTCGGCGTTCCCGACCTGCGGCCCCCACTGAGGCGCCGGTTGACGAAGGGCATTCAGACAATGCCCGGTTCTCGACGCGGCTCAGCCGCGAACTTGCAGTTTGATTCGTGGCGGGGAGACGCAGCTAGCAAGGGTGGCGGGCACACGCAGCCGTTCAGCGCTAGACGTGCCGGCGCGAAGCGGCGAAGGGGCGAGTTGCGAGAATAGATGCTACGGCGGCAAGCTGCCGCGCAGCAGCATGGGCGAGCCGGGGCCTTTCGGCTCAGCTGGTGGCAGGCAGGCCGTACAGCCTCCACGCTGACAACGGTTCAATCCATGGCCCATCATCGGTGACCCCAACCTAGCCCAGCAGCAGATAGCAGCAGCCGACGAGGACCGTAGGCACGATCGCCGCCGCAGCGAGGCCGAGGGGGGAGATGCCGCCTTCGAAGTAGCGGCCGAGGAGCGCCTGGCCGGCCGGGTTGGGGGCGTTGGCGATGACCGTCAGGCCGCCGCCGGTCACCGCGCCGGCCACCACCGCGTACTTCATCTCCGGGGTGAACCCCGGCACCAGCGAGGCGAGGTAGGTGATCGCCGCGTTGTCGTTGAAGGCGGTCAGCACGGTGGCGCCGAGCATCAGCGGCACCGGCGAGAGCCCGGCGAGCAGCGGGGCGATCCACCACTGCTGCAGCGAGCCGTGGATCACCAGGCCGGCGAGGAAGAAGCCGACGAGCAGCGGCGGCTTGAGGTCGATCGGCGCCTGGTGCGGGGCGCTCGCCTGGGCGAAGGCGAGGAAGAAGAGGAAGCCGCCGATGAACAGCGCCGGCGTGTGGGCGGTGAACACCGTCCAGCCGAGGAAGGCGAGGTGGATGCCGACCACCCAGACCGGGGCGGGGTCGCGGCCGTCGTCACCGGCGCGGGAGCGGCCGGCGGCGCCGGCGAGCGCGGCGAGCTCGCGCCGCAGCAGGAGGGCGTAGAGGGCCGTCGAGAGCAGGACGCCGAGCGCCGCCTTCCAGCCGAACTCGGTGAGCATGTGCGAGAGCCCCCAGCCCCACTTGCCGGCGACCATCAGCACCGGCGGCGCGGCGAAGTGGGTCAGGGTGCCGCCGACCGAGATGTTGACGAAGAGCAGGCCGAGCGTGGCGTAGCGCAGCCGCCGGCTGCCCCCGCGGTCGAAGACCTCCTGCGACAGCAGCAGGGCGCTGATCACCATCGCCGCGGGCTCGGTGATGAAGGAGCCGAGCAGCGGCCCCACCACCAGGATGCTGACCCACCAGGCGAACGGCGTGCCGCCCCCGAGCGCCGCCAGGCGTCCGATCGCGGTGCGCGCGAACTGCAGCACCGGGCGGGTGGCGGCGATGGCCATGATCACCACCACGAACATCGGCTCGACGAAGGTGAGGCGGTGGGCGAAGAGGTGGTCGACCGTCCCCCAGCCTTCGGAGAACAGCAGGACGAGGACCAGCGGCACCACCCAGAGCCCGAAGACCGCCTCGATCTCGCCGAAGAAGTGCAGGATCTCGGCCTTGAAGCTGCGCCGGTCGACCGGCCGCTCGTGCGGCTCGATCGTGCCGTCCCGGTCGTGGTCGGCCGCCGGCCGGTGCACCAGTCGGTGAGCGTAGGCGGCGATCCGGGGCGCGGCGAAGGTGTGGAGGATGGCGAGGGCGAAGATCACCGTGGCGACGACGTTGAGCGGCTCGGCGGCGGCGCGCTGGAGGAGCACCTGGCCGGTGGAGAGCCCCTCCTCGCCGGTGTAGCTCTCGAGCGGCGGCGGGAAGTCGGGGGGCGGACCGGCAGCGCCGGCGGCGGCGAGCGCCGCGGGCGCGCAAGCGAGCAGCAGGAGGCCGAGGGCGGCGAACAACGGGCGGCGGAGCGGCTGGCGCATCGGTTCTCCCTCGAGAAGGACCGCGCGCGCCGTCGGGCGGGCGCGGCGCGGAATCTATCGCAGGGGGCGTCGGCGCGCGGCTCACCCGCCGGCGTCGGCCCGGCATAGGATGCGCGCCGCGCCCGCCCGCTGGCGGGGAGAGGGGAGAGGAGCGCGAGATGACCTGGCAGATCGCCGCGATGCTGGCTGGAGGGTTGATCCTGTTGGTGGCGGGAGCGGAGGGGCTGGTGCGCGGCGCCTCACGCTTGGCGGCAGCGGCGGGAATCTCGCCGCTGGTCATCGGGCTCACCGTGGTGGCGTTCGGCACCAGCGCGCCGGAGCTCGCGGTGTCGCTCAAGTCCTCGCTCGCCGGTCAGGCGGACGTGGCGCTCGGCAACGTGGTGGGGAGCAACATCTTCAACGTCCTCTTCATCCTCGGTCTCTCGGCGGGGATCACCCCGCTGGTGGTGGCGCAGCAGCTGGTGCGCCTCGACGTGCCGATCATGATCGCCGTCTCGCTCGCCACGCTGCTGCTCGGCCTCGACGGGTCGATCGGCCGGGTCGACGGCCTGTTCCTCGTCGCCGGGATGGTTGCCTACACGGTCTTCATGATCCGCACGAGCCGGCGCGAGAGCGCCGCGGTGCGCGCCGAGTACGACCAGGAGTACGCGGTGCCGGCGCCGCGCGGGGCGGCGGCGCTGGTGCTCGCCGGCTTTCTCGCGGCCGCCGGACTCGGGCTGCTGGTCGTCGGCGCCAACCTGTTCCTCGGCGGCGCGGTGCAGATCGCCCGTGCCTTCGGCCTGAGCGAGCTGGTCATCGGCCTGACCATCGTCGCCGCCGGCACCTCGCTCCCGGAGGTCGCCACCTCGGTGCTGGCGGCCGTGCGCGGCGAGCGCGACATCGCGGTCGGCAACGTGGTGGGGAGCAACATCTTCAACCTGCTGGCGGTGCTCGGGCTGGCCGCGGCGTTGAGCCCCGGCGGCGTGGCCGTGTCGCCGGCCGCGCTGCGCTTCGACATCCCGGTGATGCTCGCCGTGGCGGTGGCCTGCCTGCCGATCTTCGCCCACGGCTCGGTGATCCACCGCTGGGAGGGTCTGCTCTTCCTCGGCGGCTACTTCGCCTACACCGCCTACCTGATCCTCGATGCCACCGGGCACGACGCCCTGCCGGCCTACAGCGGGGTGATGGAGGCGTTCGTCCTGCCGTTGGTTGGCTTGACCCTGGCGGTGCTCGGCTACCGCGCCTGGCGCGAGCGGCGGGGCGCGGCGACCGGCGGAGGTCCCGGCGACCTCAACCGGGGAGGATGACCACCCGCCGCAGCGGCTCCTCGCCGCGGCTCGCCGAGGAGAGGCCGAGACGTTGCGCCGCCTCGTGCTGCAGGTGGCGGACGTAGGCGCGCTGCGGGGCGAGCTCCACGGCCGCTCCGGAATCGAGGACGCGGTGGGCGGCGTGATCGACTTCGCGCAGCGCCGCCTGCTGGTCGGCAAGGCCGTCGGGCAGATCGCAGGCGTCGCGCAGGAAGCCCTCCACCTGGGCAATGGTGGCGCTGCGCAGCAGGTGGAGCGGCCGCTCGCGGAGCGGACGCGGCAGCCGCTTCTCCTGCGACTTCAGCGTGACGACGAGGTCGGCCTCGTGAACGCTCTCGACCAGCCGGGCGTTGGCCCGCAGTTGACGGATGGCGCGCTCGAGGCGCGGTCGCGAGATGGCGTAGGGCAGAAGGCGCAAGGTCCGTCGCCGGGCCGGACCCGGGGAATCGCGCCGCGGCAGATGTCCGGCGGCCGCGACGGCGGCCTCCTCGTCTCCGTCGGGCCCGGCCTCGCCGGGGGCGATCGCCACCCCGCCGTCGGGGGTCCGGGTCCGGATCTCCGGGCGAGGCGGCAGGCCGCGCAGCGCCCGATCCACGACCTCGGCGAGATCGCGATGGACGGCGAAGGCGTCGCGACTCTGGATCTCGACGAGGACGTCGAAGGTGGGCGGGGCTCGCCGTTCGAGCACCGCCTTCTGCGTGCCTCGCCGCCGGGCCTCGTCATCGGAAAGGGTCACCGACTGGATGCCGCCGAGCAGCTCGTTGAGCGTCGGATTCTGCAGCAGGTTGGCGAGCGTGTTGCCGTGCGCCGTGCCGATCAGCTGGACGCCCCGCTCGGCGATCGTCCGGGCGGCGAGCGCCTCGGCCTGGGTGCCGATCTCGTCGATGACGATCACCTCCGGCATGTGGTTCTCCACCGCCTCGATCATCACCGCGTGCTGCTGCTCGGGTGCCGCCACCTGCAATCGCCGGGCGCGGCCGATGCCGGGGTGCGGGACGTCGCCGTCGCCGGCGATCTCGTTCGAGGTGTCGACGACGATCACCCGCTTGCCGAGCTCGTCGGCGAGCACCCGTGCCGCCTCGCGCAGCAGCGTCGTCTTGCCGACGCCCGGCCGGCCGAGCAACAGGACCGAATGTCCCCCCTCGATCGTGTCGCGCACGATGTCGAGCGTGCCGACCACCGCCCGTCCGATCCGGCAGGTCAGCCCGATGATCGCGCCAGCACGGTTGCGCAGCGCCGAAATGCGATGCAGGGTGCGCTCGATGCCCGCCCGGTTGTCACGGCCGAAGAGGCCGACGCGCGCGAGGACCTGCGCCAGATCGTCGGCGCCGATCGGCCGCTCGGCGAGCTCGACGGCGCGACCGGGGTAGCGCGCCTCCGGCGGTCGGCCAAGGTCCATCACCACTTCGAGAAGCTCGTCGGTGCTGCCCCGGGAGACAATCGCCTGCTGCAGGTCCTCCGGCAGCGTGGCAAGCAGGAGGGCGAGATCGTCGGTCGGTGGCGAGGGGTGAGAAGCGCTCACGGCGAGCTCGAAGAGCCGAAAGGGACCGGCCGGCGCGCCTCTCGAGGGTGGTGCGCGGCGTACCGGAGCGATCATGGCACAGGCCCGGTCGACGGGTGGGGCTCGGTCCGCCGGGCCCGATCCCGTATATTTCCGCGCATGCGCCGATCCTCGCCCCGCCTCGCCGCCCTTCTCCTCGTCCTGATGGCGTGGGGATCCGCTGCCACCGCCGCCCAACCGGGGGACGAAGTCCTCACCTACCGTTGGAGGCTTCAGGGCTTTCTCCGCGGTCTGGCGATCTTCTCGATGCCGGCGGACGGGTCGGCGACACTGACCCATCGCGATCTCGGCGGGGGGCACGAGTCGATCGAGCTCTACCTGGTCTCGGACCGCAACGAGGACGGCGAGTACTTCCGCTACGGCTCGGAGCGCGACGCGACGACCGGCTTGGCGCTGCGCGCCTGGAGCAGCTCTCGCTGGCGCGGCGAGTCGAAGTCGCGCGAGGCGCGGATCGACCAGGCCCGGGTGGTGGACATCGCCTCGGCGATCCTGCTGCTGCGCCGCGACCCGCCGCGCCGCCCGCGGCAGCTCGAGATCTGGAGCGACGGCCGCCTCTACCCGGTGCTGGTCGTGCCCCAGGAGGTGGAGCAGAAGCGTCTCCACGGGGTCGCCGTGGCCGCGCGGCGCTACTCGATCCGACCGATCCAGCTGCCGCAGCGGCGCGTCTGGAAGGGCGAGATCGACCTCTGGCTGGCCGCCGACCCGGCGGCGACGCCGGTGGCCATCCGCGTCGAGCGGAGCCTCGCCAGCGTCATGCTGACGCTCGTCGACTGAACGGCGCCCGGCGCGCACGCGAGGATCCGTCGCCGGGGTTCATCCGCCCCGGCGCCGGGGCCGTACCTGACCACGGAGAGACTCCGTGACGACCACCTGGCCCAGCGAGCTCGCTTTCGACCTTCCCCTGCTACCCCGGCCGCGCTGGCGCTCCGCTGCCACGAACGCCCCGCGGGAGCGCGAAGCACGTGAGAAGATCGTCCTGGCGGAGCCTGACCTTCGCCGCGAACCCACCGTGACCGACGCTGCTGACGACTCCCGTCTGCTGGCCCGCATCGCGGGTGGCGACCGGGACGCCTTTCGCGACTTCTACGACCGCTACGCGGCCAAGGTGCTGGCCTACGTGCGGATGCTGAGCCGCGACGCCGCGGTCTCGGAAGACATTGTCCAGGAGGTCTTCCTGGCCGTCTTCCGCAAGGCTGGAAGCTATCGACCCGAGCGCGGCGACGTGGCCGGATGGCTCTACACGATCACCCGCAACAAGATGGTCGACCTCTGGCGGCGACGCGGTCCGGGAGAGCCGACAGAGGAGGAGTTCGACTTTTCCCGCCTGCCTGACGAGCGTTCCGAGCTCGCGGCGGACCTGCGGCTCTCGGTCCGCCAGGTCCTCGCCGAGCTCTCCGACGACCAGCGCCAGGCGGTCGAGCTCGCCTATTTCGGCGGTCTGACCTACGAGGAGACCGCCGCGCGCCTGCGGCTGCCACTCGGCACCCTCAAGTCCCGCATCCGGGCGGGCCTGATGAGCATGCGGTCGCGGCTGGCCGAGTCGCGTCCGCGAGAGGTTCGCAATGCCTGAGCTCCATCCCGCCGAGGAGACGCTGCTCGATCATGCTTCGGGCCGGCTGGGCCGCCACCTGCGGCCGGTCGTCGAAGCGCACCTCGACCTCTGTCCGACCTGCCGGACGACGGTTGCGGCGCTCGCCGTGCCTGGCGGCGAGTTGCTGCGGCGAGTCGACGGTCCGCCGCCGTCGACGAGCTGTTGGAGCCGGCTGCTGGCCCGGTTGGACGAGCCGCTATCGGCCCCCTCCCTGCCGCCGGGGGCGCCGGTTCCGCCCGCGGCACAGGCCGAGCTGACCGGCGGCGTGCAGCGCTCCTGGGGCGGGTTCTTCACCCGCGGGGCGCGGTTCTTCGTTCTCGACGTCGATCGCGAAGGCGAGTCGATCCTCGGCATGGCGCAGATGCCAGGCGGTCGCCGCTTCCCACGCCACACGCATCTCGGGTACGAGCATTCGGTCGTACTCGCCGGCGGCTACCGCGACGAGAGCGGGACGTTCGAGGAGGGCGACTTCGGCGTCTGTCCGCCCGGCTCCGACCACGGTCCGGACACGCTCGAAGGCGAGCCGTGCTGGATCCTCTTCTGCCTCGAACGCCCGGTGCGGTTTCACGGCTGGCGCGGTCTTCTCCAGCGCCTGGCCGGACACTGAGCGCGTCGGGTCCGGCGCGACCCCTCTGGTAGAATCGCCCGACTGTGAGAGTCAAGCGGGCCGAGAAATACGGCTTTTGCGCCGGCGTCCGGATCGCCGACAAGAAGGTCAAGAAGTTCGTCCGCGAGGGCAACGCCGGGCAGATCCTCGGTCAGGTCGTCCACAACGAGCGCGTCGTCGAGGAGATGGAGCGTCTCGGGGTCGGCACGGTTCAGGACGTCGAGGAGGCGAGCGCGGGAACGCTGGTCTTCTCGGCCCACGGCGTTCCACCCTCCTTCCACGACGCGGCGCGACGTCGCGGGCTGCGCATCCTCGATACCACCTGTCCGTTCGTCTACGACATCCATGACGAGGCCGAGGCGGCGCTCGCGGCCGGCAGCCATCTGGTCTTCATCGGCGACCCGCGCCACCGCGAGGTCGTCGGTTATACGCGCGACCTCGACCCGGCGACCTACCACGTGCTGACCCGCGTCGAGGAGGTCGAGTCGATCGACTGGTCGCGCTATCGCGAGGTCAAGGTCTTCTACCAGACGACGCTCAACGCCGAGGAATTCGAGGACGTGGTGCGGGCGATCGAGGCGCGGGTGCCGGCAACGCGGCGCGCCGACACGATCTGCTACGCCACCAAGGAGAACCAGGAGGCGGCCCACGCACTCGGACGCGACGCCGAGGTCGGCCTCATCCTGGTGATCGGCGGGCAGCACAGCGCCAACACGCGCCACCTCTGGGAGATCTGCCAGCGCTACAAGCCCAGCTACCTGATCCAGGGGATCGACGATCTCGATCCCGCCTGGTTCGACGGAGTCGAAACCGTCGGGCTGACCGCGGGCGCCTCGACCCCCGACTACGTCATCGACGAGGTCGAGGCGGCGGTCGTCGCGCTCGGGGTGACGTCACCTGCGGCGATCGCGGGGAGCTCGAGATGAAGGTCCTGGTGGTCGGCTCCGGTGGCCGGGAGCATGCCCTGTGCTGGAAGCTGCGGCAGAGCCCCCTGCTCACCGAGCTCTACTGTGCGCCGGGCAATCCGGGAATCGCCGCGGTGGCCGACCGCGTGCCGCTCGCCGCCGACGACATCCAGGAGCTCGCCGAGTTCGCCCAGGAGATGCGCATCGACTTGACCGTCGTCGGTCCCGAGCTGCCGCTCTCGCTCGGCATCGTCGACGAGTTCGAGAAGCGTGGGCTCGCCATCTTCGGGCCGCGGCGCGCTGCCGCCGAGATCGAGGGCAGCAAGGTCTTCTCCAAGGAGTTCATGGCGCGACAGGGGATCCCGACCGCAGCCTTCGAGGTGGTGCGCGATGTGGCGGCGGCACGCGCTGCCTGCCAACGCTTCGGCTTCCCGGTCGTCCTGAAGGCGGACGGTTTGGCCTCCGGCAAGGGCGTCGTCATCCCGCAGAACGAGGAGGAGCTCGCCGCGGCGCTCGACATGTTCTTCACCCAGCGGCGGTTCGGCGTCTCGGCGGATCGCGTGGTCGTCGAACAGTGCCTGGTCGGCGAGGAGGTCTCGCTCATCGCCCTCTCCGACGGGCACCGTGTCCTGCCGCTTGCGGCGGCGAAGGACTACAAGCGGGTCGGCGACGGCGACAGCGGACCGAACACCGGCGGCATGGGATCGCACAGCCCGGCCGGGGTGCTCGGCGCCGACGAAGCCGCCGCGGTGCTCGAGCAGGTGCTGCGGCCGACCGTCGATGGGCTCGCCGCGGAGAATCGCCCGTTTCGCGGCTTTCTCTACGCCGGACTGATGCTCACTCCCGACGGGCCGCGGGTGCTCGAGTTCAACGCGCGCCTCGGCGATCCCGAAGCGCAGGTTCTCCTGCTGCGACTCGAAGACGACCTTCTGCCGTTGCTCGCCGCGGGAGCGGAGGGAGCCTTCGGCACGTCGCGGCTGCACTTCCGCAAAGAGGCGGCGGCTTGTCTCGTGCTGGCGAGCCAGGGCTATCCCGACCGTCCCGTCACCGGGGAACCGATCGACGGCCTCGACGAGGCCGCCGCGGTCGAAGGCGTCGCCGTCTTCCATGCCGCGACGGCGCTCGAGGACGGGCGGGTGGTGAGCGCCGGAGGGCGGGTGTTGAACGTCTGCGCCACCGGAGCGAACCTCGCCGAGGCGTTGCGGCGGGCCTACGCCGCGGCCGCCAAAATCGACTGGCCGAGCAAGATCCTGCGCCACGACATCGGCCGTCGGGTCGTCGCCTCGGTGGTTGCAGCCGACAGCTGATCGCCCCTTTCGCGGTTTGACCCCCCCCTGGCGCCGTGCCACAATGGCGCGCACTCGCTCCCTCGGGACCGGCGATCGGCCTCTCGTGCGGCAGGGGCATGCCGAGTGCTTCCCGGGTGGCGGCGAGCGACACGATGGAAGGAGTGACCAGGGTTGAGCGGCTGTGGGTGTTCGTTCCTCGGCAAGTCGACGGCGGTGGAAGACACCTACGTCGGCGTGCGGTTTGCAGAGGAGGCGAACATGACCCTCTGCACCACCGGAGGAACGCTCTACGCCGTCGGTTCGCAGGTCGTCGTCGAAGTCGACGGTGAGCCGCGTTTCGGCCGCGTCGAGAAGTCGCCGATGCCGGTCTTCAAGCCCTGCCAGAAGTCGGGCGCCAAGCCGATCCTGCGCTGTGCCGCGCCGGAGGACCGCGAGGCCCACGAGCGGCAGCTCGCCGCCGAGACGGCGGGCAAGCTCTTCTGCCAGGAGCGGGCGCGCGGCCAGAGCCTGGACATGAAGATCGCCCGCGTGGAGTTCTCCCTCTCCCGCAAACGCGCGATCGTCTACTTCACCGCCGAGAAGCGTGTCGACTTCCGGCAGCTGGTTCGGGACTTCTCGCAACGCTTCGGCGCGCGGGTGCAGATGACCCAGGTCGGCGCGCGAGACGAGGCGAAGCTTCTCGGCGGCGTCGGCGTCTGCGGTCGCACCCTCTGCTGCTCGAGCTGGCTCAAGGACTTCAAGCCGATCGCCATCAGCATGGCCAAGCGGCAGAACCTCTCGCTCAACCCGTCGAAGATTTCGGGGCAGTGTGGCCGGCTGCTCTGCTGCCTCGCCTACGAAGACGAGGACTACAAGAGGAGCGGGCCGCCGCGCCCGGCGCCGGTGCTGCCGGTGATCCCAGACCGATGAGCAATCGCAAGCTGATCCGCCCCGACCTCGGGGAGCTCAAGAAGGAGACGCCGACGCGCGTCGTGCGGCGCAAGCAGAGCCCGCCGGAGCAGACCAACGCCGAGGAGTTCTACTACCTCAAGCAGATGGCGGCCAAGACGCCGATGGTCGTCCTGCTCACCAACGGCGAAGAGTTGCGCGGCTGGATCGAGTGGTACGACAAGGGCGCCATCAAGCTCAATCGCTGGAGCGGGCCGAATCTGCTGATCCCCAAGCGCAGCATCCTCTACCTCTTCAAGGAGGAGGAGCTGCGTCGTCCGCGCCGCCGGTCCGCCGGCGAGGGAGACCCCGAGCGCGCGGACGAGAGCTGAGCTCCGTCGATGCGCCCTGTTCTCGCCCTCACCCAGGGCGATCCTGCCGGAATCGGCCCGGAGATCCTGCTCAAGGCCCTCGCTCGGTTCTCTGCCGAGCGGGCGCTGCCGCTGCTCGTGGCCGAGCGCGCCGCGCTCGAGGCGGTCCGTCCGCTCGTCCCCGCCGGTGTGTGGGAGCGGCTGTTCTTCCTCGGTTCGCCGCCGACGCGTGGCGAGCTCGAACGCGCCGGCGAGCGGATTCCGGTTCTCGATCCGGTCGGAGCGCCTCGGGTGATCGCGCTCGGTCGCTCCGGTAGCGACGACGCGGCCGGCGCGATGGCCGCCCTCGACGCCGCCATCGCCCTCGCTCGGGCCGGTACCGTCGACGCCCTGGTCACGGCGCCGGTCAGCAAGGGGTCGATCGCCCGCCACCTGTTGCCCGGCTTCGTCGGCCACACCGACTACCTCGCCGCCGCCTGCGGGCTGGAGCGCTACGGGCGCGACTACCTGATGGCGTTCCTGTCGCCGGGCCTGCGCGTCGCGCTGCTTTCGGTGCACGTGCCGCTGCTCGAAGCGCTGCGCGCGATCACCGGGGAGAGCCTGCTCGAGGCGTTGACGTGTCTTCATCGCCATGGCGCCGGACGGATCGCCCTGGCCGGCTTCAATCCCCATGCCGGAGAAGAGGGCCTGCTCGGCAGCGAAGACCGTGACCTGCTCGCCCCGGCGGTTGCCGAGGCGCGGCGGCGCGGCATCAACGCGCACGGGCCGGAGAGCGCCGACTCGCTCTTCGCACGCGCCCGGCGCGGGGAGTTCGACTGGGTCCTGTCGCTCTTCCACGATCAGGGGCTGATCGCGGTCAAGACGGCGAGCTTCGGCGCGGCGACGAACTGGACGGTCGGTCTGCCCTTCCTGCGCACCTCGGTCGACCACGGCACCGCTTTCCACCTCGCCGGCACCGGACGAGCTGACGAGGGGCCGATGCTCGCGGTGCTCGACACCACCCTCGAGCTGCTCGCGTCGCCCGGCTGAGGGCGGCAACCGCCGGAGAACCGAGCGGGGTGTTTCCGCCGCCCCGATCGCCGCGCCTCTTCAGTCCGTCGCCACCACCGAGTCGCGGAGCGACCCGTCTCTTCAAGACGCCCCGCGGCCGGAAAGCACCGCGGGGATCGTCTTGAGCAGGATCTTCAGGTCGAGCCAGGGGGTCCAGGTGTCGATGTACTCGAGGTCGAGCTCCATCCACTGCTGGAAGTCGAGCTCGTTGCGCCCACTGACCTGCCAGAGGCAGGTGAGTCCGGGTTTCATCGCCAGGCGCCGGCGCTGCCAGCGTTCGTAGCGCGCCACCTCCTCGGGGATCGGCGGCCGCGGGCCGACCAGGCTCATGTCGCCGCGCAGCACGTTCCAGAACTGCGGCAGCTCGTCGAGGCTGAACTTGCGCAGGAAGCGGCCCAGGACGGTCACGCGCGGGTCCTCGCGCAGCTTGAACACCGGTCCGTCCATCTCGTTGAGGTGCAGCAGGTCGCGTTGCAGCTCTTCGGCGTCCTCGACCATGGTGCGGAACTTGTAGAGGGTGAAGGTACGCCCGTTGAGCCCGCAGCGCGTCTGGCGGAAGAGCACGGTGCCTCGCGTGCTGAGCTTGATGGCGAAGGCGACGAGCAGCAGCACCGGCAGCCCGAGCAGCATGAGCAGGACCGAGAGCGCGACGTCGAGGAGGCGCTTGATCAGCAACAGCAACGGGCTCGACGGCGAGGTGGTGAAGGTCAGCAGCGGCACGCCGTCGAGCTCGTCGATCGCCATCCGCGCCTGGGTGTGCGGGAAGAAATCGAGCGCGAACCGGGTGATGATCCCCTGCTCCTGCAGGCAGAGGTAGAGGTCCTCGATGTCGTCGAGGTCGCGGCGGCTCACCGCGAAGAGCACCTCGTCGATGACGTTCTGTTGCACCAGCGCGGGCAGGTCGGCGAGCTCGCCGAGCACCGGATGGCCGGCGACCGTGCCGTCGTGCTCCTCGCCGCGCCCGGCGACGAAGCCGAGCAGGCGGTAGCCCCACTGGCGATGGCCCTCGAGGAACTGGGCGAGCGAGCGCGCCTGCCGGCCCGTCCCGACCACCAGGACGGTGCGGAAGTTGAGCCCCCGCGAGCGCACCCAGCGCGAGGTGGCTCGCAGCGCGATCTTCTCCGAGATGAGCAGAGCGCCGGAGAGCGCCGGGAAGAGCAGCAGCCAGAGGCGGCTGATCTTGTCGCCGGCGAGCAGGCGGGCGTCGAGGCGCAGGGCGTAGACGACCAGCGTGAGCAGGGCGGCGGCGACAGCGGTCAGCCGCAGCAACGCCACGGTCTCGGTGCGCAGCGAGACGGTGCGATGCGAGCGGTAGCGGCCGGAGAACCAGAGCAGCGGAGCCCACACCGCGAGAGAGATGGGCAGCAGGGGGAGGTACTGGCGGAGCGGATAGAAGCTGCTGCCGAACTGCCCTGGCGCGAGGCGCGGCGCCAGGTCGTGGCGACCCCAGAAGGCAAGGAAGAACGCCGCCGCGATCAGTGCGAGATCGAGCGAGAAGACGAAGGCGGCGACGATGCGAGCGCGTTGCTTGAGCATGGGGCGTCAGAGAGCGGCTGGATCCGCCCGAGCGACGTCGGGTGGATTGTAGCAACGCCCTCGGCCGAGGGCGGTGAGCAGCGCGGCGTAGCGGTCGGCGACCTCCTCCCAGCCGTGGCGGGTGAGCGCACGCTCGGCCGCACGCTTCCCGAGCGCAGCGGCTTCGCCGGGTTCGAGCCGCGCCCAGTCGAGCAGGGTGGCAAGCGCCCGGGGATCCCGCACCGGGAAGTAGCGCGCCGTGTCGCCGGCGACCTCGCGGTGTTCGGGCGTGTCGTTGGCCAGCACGCAGTTGCCGTAACCCATCGCCTCGACGAGCGCCGGATGCGTGCCGCCGACCTCCGTCGCCTGGATGTAGGCGAGCGCATGCGAGAGCAGCTCGCGGTAGCCCGGGCCGTAGATCGCCCCGGGAAAGAGCACTCGGCGGTCGGTGCCCTCGGTGAAGGAGCGAATGAAGGCGTGCGCGTAAGGTGCGTCCCCGACCATTACCAGCGGCAGGTCGCCGCCCGCCTCGCGATAGGCCGCGACGACGCGGTGCGGGTTGTTCTCCGGCTCGAAGCGGCTGACGTAGAGGAAGTAGCGCCGGCTCTCGAGTCCGAGCTTCGGCAGCAGCCGCGTCGGGGGCAGCGGGCGGGGAGCGACGCCGTAGGTGATGACGACCGACGGGGTGTCGTAGCGGGCGAGATAGTGCCGGCGGATGATCTCGGCGTCGGTCACCAGGACGTCGGGCAAGTGGCAGGCGAGCCGCTCGGAGAGCGCGTACACCGCGCGGCCGAAGGCTCCCCACTTGGCACGGCGCTTCTCGATCCCGTCGACGTTGAGCGCCGTGGGAATGCCGGCGAGGCGCAGAAGCGGCAAGAACATGGCGTTGGCGGAGTTCACCACCAGCGCGGCGTCGAAGCCTTCGCCGCGGGCGTGGAGGAACGACAGGAAGGTGTGGCTCGGCGTCTCGAGGTGCTTGCCGCGCAGGGCGGGCAGGAGGATCACTCGCGCCCCGCGATGGCGCCGCACGCGGCGGCGCACGGCGTGCGTCCGTCCGTAGACGGTCACCGCGAAGCCGCGCGCCACGAGGCGCGGCGCGAGCTCGTCCATCAGCGTCTCGTAGCCGCCGTAGCGGGAGGGGACGCCGCGGCTGCCGAGCAGGGCGATCGAGAGAGGTTTCACCAGGGAAGTGCGCTCCGCCAGAACCAGCGTTCGAGCGCCAGCGCACCGACGGTACGGCGGGCCTGGATCGCCTTGCGCCGTCGCCAGAGATCGCTCCGGTTGCGCCAGAGCCAGGCGTAGGCGTCGAGGGACTCGCGCTCCCTGACTAGTACGTAGCCGAGAGCGAGCGCGTCGCGCAGGAGCGCCGGCAGCGCCGTCGTCACGAGATTGAGCGTCGTCTGATGATACAGCCGCAGCAGGTAGCGGTTCTTCAGCGAGTGACGGTTGATCGCCGTCGCCATCGCCGCCCGTCTCGCCGGCAGGTTGTGCCGGCGGTGCTCGGCGACCGCCCGCGGTTCGTAGACGACCTCCCAGCCCCGTTCGCGCAGGCGGAAGCAGAGCTCGGCGTCCTCGCGGTAGGAGTGGAAGCGCGGATCGAAGATCTCGCCGTCCACGGCCACGTCCTCGAGCGCCGCCCGTCGCCAGAGCGAGGCTGCACCGGTCGCGCCGAAGACGCGGGCGGGCGTGGCGAGCTGACCGCGATCGAGCTCGCCCGAGCCGCGATCGAGATGTCGCCAGGTCGGCACCAGGCGCATGCCGCAGGCGTCGAGCCGCCGCGGCTCGCTCCCCCGTGCCGGTCGCACCAGGCGCCCGGTCACCCCGCCGACCGGTGCCGAGGGTCCACTCGCACCCCGGTCGACCCGGGCGGCATCGAGCAGGTGGGCGAGGAAGTCGGGGCGCGGTTGTGCGTCGGCGTTGAGCGTCAGCACCCACTCGCCCGTGGCAAGCGCCAGGGCGGCGTTCATTCCGCCGGCGAAGCCACGGTTCTCGCCGAGCGGCTCGACGGTCGTCGGCAGGTTCACCGGAGCGTGCCGCCGGGCGACGGCGACGCTCTCGTCACGACTCGCGCAGTCGACCACCACGAGCTCGAGCGGCCGGTGTTCGAGGGCGTCGATCGCCGCGAAACAGGCGGGAAGGTCGGCAGCCGAATCGTGGGTGACGATCGCCACCGAGACCAACGGAGAACGGCTCATGGCTCGGGCCAGCCGCGAAGCGCATCGCCGACCACGCGCCAGAGGGCCGCCGCGGCTGCGGAGCGAGAGGCGGCATGGCGCGCCTTGCGCAGCGGCAGGAGCGCGAGGCGGAGCAGGAGTCCGAGCGGCAGCAGCAGGCGCAGGAGGATCCTGGCGGCCGGGCCGTGGTGCAGACCCAGATAGCGCGCCAGGTTGCGGAAGTAGGCGGCGAGGAACGGTCCGTAGCCGAGCTCGGAGACGCTTCCGCCGAGCCGGTGCGAGAAGACGGCCGAAGGCCAGTAGAGGAAGCGCATGCCCGCCGCGTCGGCGCGACGGGCGAGGTCGACGTCCTCGAACCAGGCGGGGTGGAAGCGTTCGTCGAGACCACCGAGCTGCTCCCAGGCGGACCGCCGCACGAGAAGCGCGGCGGCGGCGGGCTGGGCGATCGGGGCTCCGGCGAGCGGCGGCGTGGCGGGGCCGGTCGGGCCGCCGAGAAAGAAGGCGTGACCGAGCAGATCGACGACGGTGGGCAGCGGGCGAAGCTGCCAGCGAGCCTGCTCGTCGCCGTCGGGTCCGACGAGGCGGGGTACCAGCCCCGCCGCGTCGGGTCGGGCTGCGAGCCCTTCGGCAAGCGCGCGAAGCGCCCCCTCGCGCGGGACGACGTCCGGGTTCAGCAGCAGGATGGCCCCTCCCCGTGCACTGCGCGCACCGAGGTTGGCGCCGCCGGCGAACCCGAGATTCTCCGCCGGGCGCAGCCAGTGCACGTCTTCCCGCTCGGGCAACGCCCGGGAGGAGGCGTTGTCCACGACCACGAGCTCGAAGCGAGGGTCGGGCGGCCAGGCGGCGACCAGCCGGGCGAGATCCTCCTCCGCCCGCCAGTGCACCACCACGCCACTGATCAGCGGGACGGACGAGGCGGCCATCCGTCCGAGCCTACCCGGAAGCGCGCGAGCTCGGCGAGCGGGACGAGCGAAGGGCCGCGGCGGGCGAAGCGCGGGAGGAGACGCCAGGCCGCACGCCAGGCGGCGCCGAGCGCGGCGGGTCCGGGACGCGCGGCGCGCGGCGACAGCGTGTCCGCGAGATCGCGCAGCAGGAGTCGTGGCAGGCGGGGCCAGAAGCGGCGACCGAGCAACCGCGCGAGCACCAGGAGACGGTGGGCGTGGATCCAGATCCAGCGACGGTCTCCCATCCTGTCGCCGCTCACCGAGCCGAGGTGGCGCGCCCGCGCGGCCGGAACGCAGAGCGCCGAGCGTCCCCGGCCGCGCAGCCGGCAGGCAAGGTCGACGTCCTCGTAGTAGGCGAAGAGCGAGGCGTCGAGCAACTCGCCGGGACGAAGGCTCGCGTCGAGCAGTGCCTCGCGGCGGTAGAGCGCGGCCGTGGCCGAGACCCCGAAGACCTCGAAGGGCGAAGCTGTCGGCGCCAGAGCGGGAGCGGAGCGCCCGACCTGGACCGCCTGCCAGGCGTTGTTCCAGGCGAGACCGCAACCGTCGATCCGATCGGTCGTCGTGCCATCGTCGAGCAGATTGACGCCCTGAACCGCGGCCACCTCGCGCGCCTCGTCGAGGCCGGCGTGCATCGCGGCGAGCCAGCCCGGCTCGACCGTCGCGTCGTCGTTGACCAGGGCGACGAAGGGAGCGTCGCCGTCGGCGAGCGCGAGGTTGATCGCACCGCTGAAACCGAGGTTGGCAACAGAGGTGAGGAGGCGATCGGCCGCGAGCTCCCGCGGCGGCGACGCCTCGCCCTGCCAGACGACGACGGTTTCGAGGCGCGCGCCGCCGTCGGCTCGCAGCGCGGCGAGCGTCTCGGCGAGCCGGGGGCTCCAGCCGAGCGTCGGCACCACGGCGACCGTGTCGCTCACCGCCAGGAGAGCTCCGCTCGATCGAGGATCAGTCCGTTGAGCGGCGGCGCGCCGGGCGGGCCGACAACGGCGAAGACCAGGGGAGCGTCGAGCGGGAACGGGAAGGGGCCGAGCTCGAGTCGCTCCCAGCGACGCGGCTCGACCGGCTCCCAACGGGCAAGCAACTGTTCGCCCGCTCGAATCTCGAGGGCGAGAGGCGAAGGCGTGTTGCGAACCCACTCGAGCTCGAGGGCGAGAGCGAGGGAATCCCCGCCGCGGATCACCCGGGCGGTGGCCCGTTCGCCTTCGCGCAAGACCCAGCCGCCGCGGTGGAGCGGTCGCTCGATCACCCAGGGACCGGGATGGACGTGACCGCCGCTCTTGGCGACCCACGGATCCTCCAGGTCGATCCTCGTCGTCGGCCACGCGGCGGCGAGCGGCAGCGCCGCGGCGGCGAGCCCCAGTGCGAGCGCGATTCCGGCGGCGCTGGCGCGGGGTGCGGCGGGACGCGACGGCAGGTGCCACAGAACGACTGCCGCGAGTCCGAACGCCAGCGGCACGGCCCAAGTCGCCGGACGGGGCCGCACCATGCTCGGCACGAGCCGTCCGAGATCGAGGTGGGTCGCCGCTTCGAGGCGATCGAGCAGCAGCGTCCGGCCGTCGGCAAAGTTGTAGGTCCAGCCCGGCTCGATCAGCCAGACGAGCGTCAGCGCCAGGGTGAACGCGCCGAGCGCGCCGAGAAGAACCCGCGCACCCCAGCGCCGTCGGGTGGCAAGCAGCGGGACCAGCGCGAGCGCGAGCGCCGGCAGCCCGACGAGGGCGTACCGGAAGGGCGGCGACCAGCCGCCGTACCATTCCCGCCGCGAAGCGACCACGATCAGGTACGGGAAGGAGACCACCATCGAGTCGAAGAGCAGCGGCCGCAGCTTCCGAGCGGCCGCGATCAGGCCGGGGACGAGCAGCAGCCAGATCGGGAAGCTCGCCACGAGCCCGAAGGCGCCGTCGAAGAGCAGGCCGAAGCCGCCGTCGGCGTAGGCCGAGAGCGGCGTCGAGAACAGGCCGAGCTCGGCGGTCGAGTGGATCTTGAGGGCGTTGCCGTAGACGAGGGTGTTGTGCACCAGGATCCCGGCGGTCACGGCGGCGAGCACGAGCCCCATGGCGATCAGCGGCTTGCGCGGGCGTCCGCCGTGCCACCAGGCCAGCGCGAGCAACGGCGCGGCGAGCAACAGGAAGCGGATCTTGAGCAGCGGCAGAAAGACCAGGGGAAGGCCCATGCCGAGCCAACGGCGCGGTGTCCACTGGCGGTCGTAGCGCAACTCGCGTAGATGGTCGAGCGAGATGACGCAGGCGAGCGCTGCCGGGACCTCCACCCAGATCTGGTGTGAGTAGAGAAGCAGCGGCGAGAAGACCGCGAGCAGCCACCAGACGAGCGTCGCTTCGCCCGGTCGCTCGCGCACGTAGTGCCGTCCGAGGCGCAGCGTCCACCAGGCGAGGGCAGCGGCGAGAATCGCCATGCCGACCTCGGTGCCGCGCGCGCCGGCGAGCCGGTAGGCCGGTGCCAGCAGGAGCGGCAGCATCAGGTTGTGGCGCGAGTAGACCTGTCCCTCGGAGCCCACGGGATCGCCCGGCTGCGGCTCGAGCGCGCGACCGACGAACTGGCGCGAGTCGCCGGCGGCGTAGTTGTTGGCGAGGTCGGCGTCGAAATCGTAGGCGAGGCTGTGGGCGACGAGCAGATAGTACGGCTCGTCGCCGTTGGGCGGCCGACGCTCCGTCACCCAAGGAAGGATCGCCAGGTAGACGACGAGCGGCAGGGCGAAGAACGGCCACGCCGGACGGCGCGGAAGCCTTCCGGTGAGCAGCGGCGACAGGGCGAGGGCGCGACGAGTCGCGGCGACGAGCAGCAGGGTGAAGAGGCCACCGGCGACGAGGTGCTCCCAGAAGACGAGGCCGAGGCTGCTACCGCGCAGCGCGAGTGCCGCGAGGGCGACGAGGGAGACGGCCTCGACCGTCGTCGCCGCGGTCGACAGGCGACGGATGCCCGGCACGGCGGCGATCTCGTCGAGGGCTGCGACGACCCAGGGGAGCACGAACAGGGTCGAGCGCAGGGCGCCGTGCGGGTCGGCCCAGGCGATGAACAGGAAGCCTGCCAGCGCCGCGGCCCAACGCCAGAGACGGCTCATCGCTCGACCTCGACGCGGTAGAGGGCCAGGGCGAGCGAGGCGGGAGCGGAGTCACGTCGACGGATCTCGACCTCCGTGACCTGAGCCGCGTGGAACGCGAGCCGCGTGCGATAGCGCTGGGCGAAGAAACCGCCGCCCGGCGGCACCCAGCTCGTCCAGGCGCTGGCCCACGAAGGGCGTGTCGTGGCGACGTCGGGCCGTCTTGCCGCCCACTCGTCGACCTCGTGGGCGACGCGCAGCGGGCGCTCCTCGACGTGACCGTCTGCCGAGCGAAGGCGCACGCTCGCCACCTCGGCGCCGTCGGGGAGCGCGGTCGAGTTCGACAGCGCGGCCTCGACCAGGACGAAGGCGATCGGACCGGGCTCGGTGGCGCTCGACCAGGCCGCCATTCCCTGGTCGAGGACGACCGGCTCGGTGCCGAGGAGCGGCCGGCCGGGCCCGCGAACGCCGAGCGCGAGCAGCGCGAGACCCGGGAGCACCGGTGCGAGACGACGCACGACCGTCGCGCCGAGCGGCCCCGGCGTGGCACCGAGAGCGAGCACGGCGGCCGCGACGAGAAACGGCACGAAGAGCGGCAGGAGGCCGGCGCCGGACGCCGTCGTCGGCAGGCTCCAGAGCGTGAGCGCGTTCGAGGTCGGGGTGCTGCGCAGCCACGGATAGGCGGCAGAGAGCGCCGACCCGGCGAGAAGCCACCCGGTCCAGCCGGCCTGAAGTCGCCGGAACGTGCCCCGCGGCGCGCTCGCCAGCACCGCGAGACCGGCCGCCGCGGGGAGCGCGGCGTTGCCGCCCACCCAGGCGACGAGCACGGAGACGAGGCACGCCGCGAGTGCGCTTCGACGCTCGGCGCTGCGGCTGGCGGCGATCGGGACGATCGGGATCATCGCGACGAGCACCCCGAGACTCGCCGTGTGCGTGGAGCCGGGCAAGAGAGCCGTGGCGAGCAAGAGGGCGGACAGAGTCCAGCGGACCGCCGGCCGCGGAAAGGCGAGCGCGACGCCTGCCGACACGACGCCGAGGGCGGCGAGAGGTTCATCGCGCAGCGGGAGCGCGGCGCAGAGGAGGAGGGGCAGGGCGACCGGGAGCCGAAGGCGCCCGAGCCGAAGCTGTTCGCCCACGGCGAGCGCGGCCAGGGTGGCGGCGGCGAGCCAGCCGGGGCCGTCGCCGGCGACGAGGACCGCGGCAGCCGCCAGCAGGGCGGTCCATCCGCGGACTTCGGACAGGCTGGCGGCGGCCATGCCGGCGAGCCAGGCGGGGGCCAGTGCGGTGAGGAAGACCGTCCCGAGCTGCGGCTGTAGCACGAGGCTGGAGCTGAAGAGCCCCGCCATGGCCAGGGCGAGCAGGGGCAGCCGCGGCGAGCGCACCGAAAAAGCTCGCGGATCCAGCCCTTGCGCGGTGGCGAGTGCGAGGCCACCTGCAAGCGCGAGCGCCACGGCGGCACCGCGTTGGGAGCCGGCGGGCAGGAGCCACGCCGCGAGCTCGACGGCGAGGCCGCCGAGCCCGAGGGCGAACGGTGCCCGCGGCAGAGCGAGGCCGGCCGGGAGCAGCACCGCCGTGACCCAGAGGGAAAGATAGGCCGTCTCGGCGCGCGCCGTGGGCTCGTCGAGCGAGCCGGCGAGGGCGGCCAGAGCAAGACCGCTGCCGAGGGCGACGAGCGCGCCGGTCAAGGCCGCGAGGCGGACGGTCGGGAAGCGCAAGAAAGAGCTCGACAAGGCTGAAGGGGCGGCAACGGCTCATCCTATCCGCAGCACGAGCGCGCGCGGCCGCTCGAGAGGTCTACGCGCCGGCGTCCGCCGCCGTCGCTCGCGGGGCGCTGTGAGTTTGACGCTGTCGCGAGCCGGGGGCTAGAGTGACCGGCCCATGCTCTCGCGAGACCTTCTCCGCAGCGACCCCGAGCGCGTTCGCCGCGCTCTCGCCGACCGCCACCACTCGACCGACCTGCTCGACGCCTGGCAGGCGCTCGACACCGAACGCCGCACCCTCCTTGTCGACCTCGAGGACGCCAAACGTCGGCGTAACGAGGCGAGCAAGGAGATCGGCAAGCTCAAGGCGCAGGGCGCCGACGCCGGGGCAGCGATCGCCGCGGTCTCGGATCTCAAGGGGCGGATCGAGTCGGGGGAGGCACGCCTCGCGGCGCTCGATCCCGAGCTCGAGGCGATCGAGATGACGATTCCCAACCTGCCGCACGAGACGGTGCCGCGCGGTGCCGACGAGCGGGCCAACCGCGTCGAGCGGGTGTGGGGCGAGCCGCGGGTCTTCGACTTCGAGCCGAAGGCGCACTGGGACCTCGGCACGGCGCTCGGCATCCTCGATTTCGAGCGTGGCGCCAAGGTGGCCGGGGCACGGTTCACCGCCTCGTTCGGCGCCGGGGCGCGACTTGAGCGGGCGCTCATCTCGTTCATGCTCGACCTGCACACCCTCGAGCACGGTCTGACCGAGGTGTTGCCGCCGTTCATCGTCAACCGGGAAAGCCTTCTCGGGACCGGACAGTTGCCGAAGTTCGAGCAGGATCTCTTCCACCTCGAAGGGTTCCCGTACTACCTGATCCCCACCTCCGAGGTGCCGGTCACCAACCTGCACCGCGGCGAGATCCTCGAAGCCGCGGCGCTGCCGATCCGCTACACCGCCTACTCGCCCTGCTTCCGTAGCGAGGCGGGCTCGTACGGCAAGGACGTGCGCGGCCTCATCCGCCAGCACCAGTTCAACAAAGTCGAGATGGTGCACTTCGCTACCGAGGAGACGAGCTTCGACGAGCTCGAGCTGATGACCGCCAACGCCGGGCGGGTGATGGAGCGGCTCGGCCTGCCGTACCGCGTCGTCTGCCTCTCGACCGGCGACATGGGTTTCTCGGCGACCAAGACCTACGACCTCGAAGTCTGGCTGCCGGGACAGAACGCCTATCGCGAGATCTCCTCCTGCTCGAACTGCGGCGACTTCCAGGCGCGACGCGCCGGCATCCGCTACCGGCCTGCCGACGGCGGCAAGCCGAAGCTCGCCCACACCCTGAACGGCTCGGGCCTCGCGGTCGGCCGGACGCTGATCGCCATTCTCGAGAACTTCCAGGAGGCCGACGGCAGTGTCACCGTGCCGCCGGCGCTCCGGCCTTACATGGGTGGTGTCGAGCGGATCACCGGCCGGTGAGGTCGACGCGGCGCGGCGCGCCGTTCGAATGGAGACGGACTGCTAAGCTCCTGACCCTGCGGAGGGGTGGCAGAGCGGTCGATTGCGCCGGTCTTGAAAACCGGAGGGCCGGCAACGGTCCCGCGGGTTCGAATCCCGCCCCCTCCGCCATGCTCGTCCCCTGCGACAGTCCTCTCCGGCTGCCGTCTCGCACGCCGTTTCTCGGGCAGGTCGGTTCTCGATGAGTCTCGTGCGCCTGTTCGGCCGGAAACGTCGCGCGCCGCAGACCGAGCCGCGCTCGCTCGACGTCGACGGTCTCGTCTACGAGCTGCGCTGGAGCACGCGCCGACGGACGGTCGAGATCGCCATCGACGCGCGCGGGCGGTTGCGCCTCGCCGCGCCGTCGGGCTGCGCCCCGTCGTTCCTCGTCGAGTTCGCCCGGCGGAAACGTCCCTGGGTGGACAAGCACCTCGCGGCGCGGGCGGCGCGCGGCCCCGTGCCGGCGGCCCCGACCTTCGGCGAAGGCGACCGCCTCCCTTGCCTCGGCGAGCCGTTGCCCCTGCATCTCGTCGATCGCCGTCGGCCGATTCTCGAGTTGGTCGACGGGAGGTTCGAGCTGTCGCGTGAGGCGGTGGGAAAGGGACGTCATCACTTCGTGCGCTGGGCCCGGCGGCATGCCAGCGCGTGGATCGGCGAGCGCGTCGAGCGGATTGCCGGCGAGGTCGGACGGGCTCCGATCGGCGTGGCGGTCCGCGAGATGGGGCGGCGCTGGGGCTCGTGTGCGCGCGACGGCCGGATCGCCTTCAATTGGCGGCTGATCCTCCTCGACCCGGCGCTGGTCGATTACGTCATCGTGCACGAGCTCGCCCATCTGGCCGAGCACCATCACGGGCCCGCGTTCTGGCGCCTCGTCGAGTGCGATCAGCCGGACTTTCGCGCACGCCGGCGTGCCTTGCGGCACGCCAGCGTCGAGATCGGGTGGACCTGGGACTGAAGGTGGCGCGGAGCGGGGTCCGCGGCCGGTTGCTCAGCGGATCGCGGCGATGCCGTCGCCGACGAGGATCGGCATCTTGGCGCGGAAGAGGTGGTGGAGGCGCTTGGCGTCGTCGGCGGACATGACGAGCGTGAGCAGCGGCGGATGGGCCGGTTCTTCGCCACGGATCCGTTGCCAGCCGTCCATCACGGCGTCCTGATAGCGCCTCCATCCATCGAGCTGCGGCACCTCGTTGATCACGTAGAGCTGCCACTCGTTGTCGAGCCGGACGCGATAGGTGGACGGCTTGTCGTCGTCTCCCGGCTTCTTCGCTGCGGGAGTGGGGGTGGCCCCGGGCTCGGCCGGCGCCTCTTCCTCTTCGCCCTCCTTGGGATAGGGCTTGAGGGTGACCGGGGCGATCGTCTCGCGATCGGTGTCGCCCGGACCTTCACTCACCGACCAGACCGCCGGGGCGAGCAGAGGCGGCGCCTGGTCCTCGCCGAAGAGCGGTCGGAAGCGCAGCGTCGTCACGGCGACGAGCTCGATGCGCTCGAGCACGATGCCGCGCAGCCGCACGTCGAGACGCTGGGCCGCCGGGTCGAGAGCGAGGTAGACCTGCGGGAGCTTGGCGAGGTTGCCCTCGAGCTCGACGAGTCGCAACTGCTCGGGCGTGCGCGCCGGGGGTGGCTCGGCGGCCCCGAGCACCGCGCTAGTACATGAAAACGCGAGCGCCGACAGGAACCGTCTTGTAGACGAATTCAAGGTCCTGGTCTCCGAGCCGGACGCAGCCGTGCGTCACCCGTTTGCCGAGCAGCGTCTTGAAGATGGTGCCGTGGATGATGTACCCGTCGGGCATGTAGAGCGCGTAGTCGCCGAGCGAGACGTTGTCGAAACGATCTTCCGAGCCGGCCGGCGGCGGTTCGTAGCCCTCTTCGACGAAGGCCCAGTCCGGCTTGCTCCAGACCGGGTTCTTCTGCTTGCGAAGGATCGGGAACTCGCCGAGCGGCGTGTCGAAGACCCACTTGCGCCCCGAGCGTGGGTCGCGCAGCACGATGCCGGTGCCGGTCGAGCAGACCGCCTCGCGCACCTGGCGATCGCCCTCGAAGACCTTCAGGCGATTGCGGTAGGTGTCGACCGTGACGTAGATCCCCGTCGGCCGGAACGAGGCGAGGCGCGCCTCGATCTTCTCCGCCTTGGCCGGCGAGATGACCTTCGCTTCGGGATCGACAGCGAGGCTGTTGGTGGCGACGAAGGGGACGTCGGCGTAGGCCCCACCGAAGCGGGCGAGAGCCGCCGAGGCGGCGACGGCGACCAGCACCACGGCGAGCAGGGCGAGGCCGAGCAGGCGCAGCCAGATCCGGCGCTTCGGCGGAGGCGGCTCCGGGGGCGGGATGCTCCTCGTCGAGCCGAGCGGGTCGTTCATGACGGCCATCCTAGAACGTTCCGACGATCGTCACCGGCGTCCCTACCCGAGAGCGCGCGAAGACGAGGTCCATGTCTTTGTTGGTGAGCGCGACGCAGCCGTTGGTCCAGTCGCGTCCCTGGCCCCCGTCACCGTGGATCTCGATCAGGTTTCCGATTCCGGCTCGAACGGGAACCTGTCCGGTCGCCCGCCCCATGCGGTAGCGGGCGTAGTCCTCGGAGTTGGGGTAGTTGATCAGCAGGGCCTTGTAGTACTTGGTGCTCCGCCCGTCCTTGACCTGGACGACGCGGTACCGCCCCTCCGGCGTCGCCATGTCCCCGGCGTGGAGCTTGCGCTTCAACCCCTTGGCGCCGATCTCGGCCTCGAGCGTCGCCACCCGTTCGCCGCGCTGATAGAGGTAGAGGCGGCGCTTGAGCTTGTCGATGACGATCGCCGAGCCGCCGTCGCGACGCGATTGGGCGATCGTCTCCTCGACCCAGCCGCGCCAGGTGGCGAGGTTGCGCGGCTCGCCGAAACGGGCATGCAGGTCCTTCCAGCTCTTGTGGACGACCTGAGCGAAGTCGAGGGCCATCATCGCCGAGACGTTGGCGCGGTCGAAGGCGCGACTGGCGGCGAACTTGCGGGCCAGGCCGAGGTGATACTCGGCGCGGCGGGCGGCCGAGCTCTCGCGTGCCCCGACGCCGGCCTCGCCGGCTTCTTCGTGGGCCTGGGCGACCTGGGTGCTGGCGGCGGCGGCGAGCTCCTTCCAGCGCTTCTCGGCGGCGGCTGCCCGGGTATTGATGTCGACGGCGGCGCGCCGAACGGTCGTCAAGACGCGCACCCAGGCGGTCTCGACCCGGCCCGGCGAGCGGTCCCACGGTTGTGCCGCGCCCTCCTGGGCCGTGATCACTTCCGCGTCGGCGACCAGGCGGTCGACCAGCTTCGCGGTGTCCGGCGACTCCGGCCGGACGACGCGCAGTGCGCGGTGAGCGGCCCGGCGAGAGGCGGCGACGGAGAAACGCGAAGGCGATTCGCCCGTCCGATGAATCCAGACGGTGGTCGCCCCGAGCAGGGCGAGCAATCCGATCGAGAGAAAAAGAAACGACCGGCGGAAGGAAACCGCCGGTCGCATGATGCGAAGAAGATCGACCAAGAGCGACTAGGCTCTTAGCACTTGATCTTGGTCTTGGCGCCCGCCATGTCGGTCTTGAGCGTGTCGACCTGGGCCTTCAGCGACTCGGCCTGGGCCTTGGCGCCGAAGAAGTCCTCACCCGCGAACGCGCTCTCGATGCCGGTGACCTGGGCGGCGAGGCCGTCAAGGTTGCCCTTCATCGCCTCGAGGTCCTTCTTGAAGTCCTTCGGCTGACGCTTGCACTTGCCAAGGTCGGCAAGAGCGGTCTGAGCCTCGGCGACCACGGCCTTGGCGGCGTCGATGGCAGCCTGAGCCTCGTTCTTCGCCTTCTCCTTGCCAGCGATGGCGGCGTCCTTGGCCTCGTTGGCAGCCTGCGTGGCGGCCGCGACGAGCTCCTTGGCCTTGGTGTAGGAGCGGAACAGAGCGAACTTCTGGTTCTGCGCCTCGACCTCGGCGTTGACGGCGTTCATCGCCTGCTGCGCCTTGTCCCAAGCCTCCGAAGCGTACTTGGCGGCCTGGGCGGCCTCGGCGGCGGAGACGGCGGCCTTGGCAGCGTCGATCTCCTGCTGCGGGGGCTTGGCGCAACCGGTGGTCAGAGCCACGACCATCAGCGCGGCGAACCCAAGGACAAGCTTCTTGTTACGCATGACTTTCTCTCCCTCCTTATGGGGTCTTCCCACTCCGATCGATGAGTTGGGGACGTCGTGATTGTTGGGGGTGCGGGCTGGAGGAGTTGTCCTACAACAGCCCCGATCTGGGTTTCATACGCGCGCAGTATAGCACAAGGATCGGAGCCCGCTAGGCTTCCGCGGCAAGGCCGGTCGCCAGAGCCCTGGCTTTGGTCGTGATTGCCGCTGCGGTCAGTCCGAAATGCTCGGCCAGAACCTCGGCGGGAGCGCTCTCCCCGAAGCGGTCGAGGCTCACCACGGAGCCCTGATCTCCTGCCCAGCGGTGCCAGCCGAGACCACACCCCGCCTCCACTGCCAGGCGTGCACGAACGCTCGGCGGGAGAATCTGCTCTCGGTAGTCCGCCGGCTGGGCGGCGAAGAGCTCCCAGGACGGCATCGAGATCGCCCGGCAGGGGATCCCTTCTGTCGAGAGTGCCGTCGCGGCGGCGACGATCGGTGCCACTTCCGATCCGCTGGCGAGCAGGAGCACCCGCGGCGTCGTCCCCGGGGCGCCGTCGAAGACGACGTAGGCGCCGCGCCGGACGCCCTCGGCGGCCCCATGCACGGTACCGGCAAGGGTCGGGAGCTTCTGGCGCGACAGCGCGAGTGCGGTCGGACCGTCCTGCCGTTCGATCGCCACCCGCCAGGCGGCGACCGTCTCGTTGGCATCGGCCGGACGCAGCACCACAAGGCCTGGGATGGCCCGCAGCGCGGCAAGCTGGTCGATCGGCTGGTGGGTCGGGCCGTCCTCGCCGAGAAAGACCGAGTCGTGGGTGAAGACATAGATTGCCGGCACGCGCATCAGCGCCGCCAGCCGAATCGCCGGCCGCATGTAGTCCGAAAAGACCAGGAACGTGCCTCCGAACGGTCGCACCAGGCCCGAGAGCGCGAGCCCGTTGAGCGCGGCGCCCATCGCATGCTCGCGCACGCCGAAATGGAAGTAGCGGCCGTCCGGATGGGCGAAGGAAAAGTCCGCCGCGCCGTCGATCTGGGTGTTGTTCGACGGGGTGAGGTCGGCCGAGCCACCCACGAGCTCGGGCAATCGGG
The DNA here is from genome assembly GCA_016699405.1 of Holophagales bacterium. Classification (NCBI taxonomy): domain Bacteria; kingdom Pseudomonadati; phylum Acidobacteriota; class Holophagae; order Holophagales; species Holophagales bacterium. Next base: position 1,059,770 of record CP064972.1, read on the forward strand.
GAGCGAGGGCGTTGATCGCCTTGCCCGAGGCCACGCGCGTGGCAAGGCCGCTCGCGTCCGCGGCGAAGGACGGGAGCCCGGCATCCCAGTCCGCCGGAAGGCAGCGGGCGATGCGGCGAGCGAGCTCGTCGGCGAGGTCGGGGTGGGCGACCCGGTAGGCCGCCACATGCGCCAGCCACTCCGCGCGCGCCGCGGCGCCGCGTGCGCGTGCCGGGGCGAAGGCCTCGCGCGCCCCGTCCGGAACGAGAAACGTCGGTGAGGTCGGCCAGCCGAGAGCTTGCTTGGTCAGCTCGATCTCCGACCCGCCGAGCGGCGAGCCATGGGCCTCGGCGGTGTCCTGCTTGTTCGGGCTGCCGTAGCCGATGTGGGTGTGCACCCGCAGCAGCACGGGTCGTTCGCTCTCGGCGGCGGCGGTCTCGAGGGCCGTGCCCAACGCGTCGAGGTCGTTGCCGTCTGCCACCTCGACGATCCGCCAGCCATAGGCGGCGAAGCGCCCGGTCACGTCTTCGGAAAACGCGAGCGAGGTGGAGCCGTCGATGGTGATCCGGTTGTCGTCGTAGATCAGCTTGAGCTGGCCGAGCCGCTGGTGACCGGCGAGCGAGCAGGCCTCCGCGGCGACGCCCTCCATCAGGTCGCCGTCTCCGGCGAGAACCCAGATGCGGTGATCGAAGAGCGGGAATCCGGGCCGGTTGAACCGAGCGGCGAGCAGCCGCTGGGCCATCGCCATGCCGACGGCGGTGGCCACTCCCTGGCCGAGCGGGCCGGTCGTCACCTCGACGCCGGGGGTCAGGCCGCGCTCCGGGTGTCCCGGGGTGCGCGAACCGAGCTGGCGGAACCGCTCGAGCTCGGCGAGCGGCAGGTCGAAGCCGGCCAGGTGGAGCAGCGAGTAGAGGAGCGCCGAGGCGTGCCCGCACGACAGGACGAAGCGGTCGCGGTCGGGCCAGTCGGGGTCGGCCGGGTCGAAACGGAGGAGGCGCGACCAGAGCGTGTAGGCGACGGGCGCCTGTCCGAGCGGTGCTCCCGGATGTCCGGAGCGGGCCCGTTCGACCATGTCGACGGCGAGGAAGCGCAGCGTGTTGACGGCGAGCAGGTCGCGTTCGCGGGAGATCATCGAGAAGTCCGGAAGGTTCTGCGGGCGGGCGGCGCCCGACAATTCAGTCTACTCCGACCCGCGAGTTCGCCGCCGCTTTGACTCTCGCCGGCGCTCTCCCTAGAATCGGCCTCCCAGTGCCTTCCGGAGAGGTGGCCGAGCGGCTGAAGGCAACGGTTTGCTAAACCGTCATACGGGCCTAAACCTGTATCGAGGGTTCGAATCCCTCCCTCTCCGCCAGTTTCCCCCTCGGAAGCTCGATCTCCCATCCGTTCAGTGGGCGCCTCGGGTCATCGATTGATCCGAAAGGCCGAAGCCCAGGCCGCACTTTGACCCCTCGCCGGGTCAACGATTGACGCTTCGCCCCGCCATCCCCCCGCCAAATCGTTCCGGCGTCACCCCTTTCGCCGGGGCGAGCGCTCCGCCAGGTCGGTATGGACCTTGCGTTGGGCCGCCAGCGCGGAGCATCGGCGCTCCGCACGATCGACCAAGGAGGTCGCGACGATGCGTCGACTACTCTCCCGCGGGCTCGCGGCCGCGGCGCTTGCCGGTGCATTGGGCGCTCCCGTGCAGGCGGCGGTGACCGGCGTCGCCTTCGTGCACGGCACGGGCAAGCAGACCAACGCCCTCGACGACTACTGGACGCGCGAGCTCGTCGACTCGGTCCGGCAGGGGCTGCCGAACACGGCAAACTACGCCGTCGTCAACTGCGATTTCACCCAGTACATGTGGAAACCCGAGGCGGCGGGGTGCCTTGCCGGGGCGCTCTACAACTTCGTGACCTCGCGCGGCATCGACGACCTGGTCGTGATCACCCACTCCAATGGCGGCAACGTCATGCGCTGGATCCTGTCGAATCCGACCTTCGACAGCCGCTACCCGACGATCATCAGCCGCATCCGCTGGGTCGATGCTCTCGCGCCCTCCTCGCTGGGCACCCCGCTCGCCGATGCGGTGATCAACGGTACCGTCTTCGAGCAGTCGCTCGGCTGGCTGCTCGGCTACAAGAGCGACGCGGTACGCCAGCAACAGGTCTCGTGGATGGCCTACTACAACGCCAACAACCTCTACGGGACGAGCGGGCGTCCGGCGCTGCCCAAGGGCTTCTGGGCGGTCGTCGGCACCGACGTCGACACGGCGATCTGGGATCCCGACAGCTACTGCGGCGGCTACTCGCTGAACCTCGGCCTCGAGATCACCCAGGCCTGGCTCGACAGCTGCTCGGACGGTTTCCTCAACTGCACCAGCCAGGCTGGCGCCGGACGCATCTGGTTCTACGACAAGAGCCGGACGAACGGGGCCGAGCCGTTCTCGCACAACCAGAGCCGTCGCAAGTGCTTCGGGCTCGACGTCTTCCTGCGCGACGACGTCTGAGACAAGGGGAGAGACCATGCGCATGAAGCGAGAGATGGTGCTTTGGCTCCTAGCATTGCCGCTTGCAGTCGTTGCCGCGGGAGGGGCGGCGCAGCTCGAACGCCCGACGGCGGGCGACCTCGTGGCCTCGACGCTGTCGGCACCGAAGGGGGTGGAGGCGATGGCGACCGCCGAGCGGGCCGAGCTTTCCTTCAGCTGGCCCGTCGAGGCGACGACCGAGATCGACAGCGTCCCGGCGCCGCCGCGGTCGGCGAGCCGCGAGTACTGGGTCGCCGTCAGCGGCTCCGAGCTCGCAGCCGGTTTCGCCATCTTCACGACCGCCCCGGGAGCCCTGGTGCGGATCCAACCCGGTGATCCCGGAGCGACGGGGCAGGTCGTCGATCCGCACGATCTGCGGATCGAGTCGCCGAACGGCCAGAAACTGACCGCCGAGGAGGCCGCCGACACGCTCGTCACCGCCGAGCAGCTCGCTGCGGCGGACGCTCCGTTCGCCGAGGGAACGTGTGCCTTGCGCTTGCGCGACGAGCTCGGTGGCGGACGCTTCGTGCTGCAGCTGCCGGCGGCGGCAGCGGGTCGCTATGTGGTCCACGTCTTCGATCGCGCAAGCACCGTCGCGCTCGTCGCCGAGGCCTCCCGAGGGAACTTCCTCGCCGGTGAGCGGATCGACGTCGCGCTGCGCCTGCAGGCCGACGGCGTCGTCCCCTCAATCGATCGTGCCGACGGGTTCCTGACCTCGCCGAGCGGGCGCGTCTTCCCGGTGTCGCTCCAGCGGAGCTCCGACGGTGGCTTCGTTGCCGTCGCGAGCCTGCCGCCAGCGGTGGAGTCGGGCACCGGTGGGCTCTGGGAGCTCGTCGGCTCGGTGGGCGGGGTGCGCGATGGCGTGCCGGTCCTGCGCTCGACCCGGGTGGCCTTCTCGGTGGCGGCGCCGACCGGACGCTTCGACGGCAACGCCGAGGCGTTGCGCGGTCGCCAGGGTGAGCGGACGGTTCGTCTGGGGGTGGAAGCGGCGAGCGAGGGTCGCTACGAGGTGCGTGGTCTGCTCTACGGCCTCGATCGGGAAGGGCAGTTGCGCCCTGCAGCGACCGGCCATGCGGCGGCCTGGTTGCCGGCCGGAAAGGGAGCACTGACCCTCCGCTTCGACGCCGCCACGCTGAAGTCTTCCGGACTCACCGGCCCCTGGGAGTTGCGAGGGCTCGAGCTGCGGGACCAAGGGCGACTCGGACTGCTCGAACGGCGTCAGCGGGCGCTCGCCTTCGTCCCCTGACCTGACGAACGGGGCGGGGACGCGACGCCGGATCTCAACCGGCGTCGCGTCCTCCGCTTCCGCCGCGATTCTCGCCCCGCGGCTCCGGTGCGACGACCTCGAGAAGCTCGACTTCGTCGTCGCGATACACGGTGCGGAAGCAATGGGCAAAGACCTCGTTCCGCGGGAGGCTCTCGGCCGTGCTCCGTGGCAGGAGAAGGAGGTCGGCGCCGAGGCCGACGAGGCGGGAGCGAAGGGCTGCCGGGTCGTCGAGCAATGGCAGGACGAGCTCGAAGCGCGCGGGCCCGCTGAAGTCACCGATCGCGTCGTGCTCGGCGTAGTAGTGCAGACGCTCGAGCAGGAGGAGGTAGGTGGTTTCACCCCGCCGCCGAGCGTTGGCGGCGGCGATTCCCCGGTAGCCGGGGACGTTCCGCTCGAGAAACACCTCCCGCGATCGCGAGTCCGTCGGCAGGGCACCCAGGCGCATCGCATGAGCGGCGGCATAGGCGGGAAGTCCGAGGCCGAGGGTCGTCGCCGCCAGGGTGACGAGCGTTCGCGCCCGCCCTCTTGCGGGGCGAGAGAGCTCGAGAGCGGCTTCGAGCGCGTCGGCGACGAGCACGGCAACGAGCGGATACACCGGCAACAGGTAGCGTGAGTCCGCGGGAAGCGGAAGCAGACAGAGCACGTAGGCGCCCGCGATCGCGAGCGGGAGTCGAGACCACGGACGGCGCCAGAGCAGGACCGCGACCATCGGCCACCACAAGAGAAACGCCGGTGAGAAGGGGGCCTGCCGGTTATAGCGAGCCCGCGCCAGCAGCAGGTCGACCGGCAGTCGGGGAAGCGCCGCGAGCCGCTGCGGGACCGCCGCTATCCCCTCGGGCAACACGCCGCCCTCGCTCGTCCGCAGCTCGGTGGCGCTTCGCGAGACCACCGTCCATTCGTTGGCGCCGAAGATCCCGGACGCAAACGGAAAGACCGGGTTCCCGGTGGTGGCGAGCAGGCGCAGGTACCACGGAGCCAGGGCCAGGGCCGCCGCGACTCCGGCGACGGCGAGCATGCGGACGGGGCGTTGCCGGACCTCGGCGGAACGCGGTGACGTGCAGGCCACGGCCACGGGGACGACGGCCGCGAAGTAGAGCCCCAGGTACTTGACGGCTGCCGCGCTGCCGGCCAGCAGCCCGGCCACGATCGCCAGCCGTTGCTCTCCGCTGCGGCGGTAGCGGTCGAGCGCCAACAGGGATGCGGAGCTGAACATCGCCAGGAGCGGATCGACGTAGGCCGTTCCGGCGTACAGCACGACGATCGGCGAGCCGAGAAAGACCGCGGCGGCCAGCGCAGCGCTGGCCAAGCCGTGGCCGAGACGCACGCGTGCCCACGCGGCAGCGACCAGGGCGGTGGCCAGGGTGGCGAGGACCTGCAACTGTTGCGTGGCGAGCTCCCCGCCGGCCAGGTCCAGGACCGCGAAGAGGCTCTCGGCCAGGAGCGGGAAGATCGGAACGCGCAGGTGGGAGGCAAAGACGAACCCCCCGGCCTCGACGAAGGCACGGGCGAGCGGCAGGTGATAGATCGTCGCGTCCCATGCGGTCGGCGGATAGAGCGCGAGGGCCGAGAGGATCACCGCGCTGGCGCCGGAGACCATCATGGCGAGACGCCAGAGCGTTCGTGACGCCGCCTGCCTGCGCTCGGCGAGGTCGTGGCGCAGCATCCCGAGCCCGCGGACGGCGAACAGAGCGAGGGCGACCGTGGCGATGGCCAAGGGCCCTGGGCGGAGCAGGTCGAGGGCGAGCAGGGCGAATGCGGCCAGTCCGAGAGCGGTCAGGCCGAGGGGCAGAGCGAGGGCCAGCTCCTCCCACGTGCCCGGTCGCCGGCCGAGAATCCGTCGCCCGAGTCCGGCGGCCAGCAGCGAGAGCAGGGCGGCGACCGCGAGCGGCCGGACGAAGCAGACGAGGGCGGCGATCATCGCGAGGTCCGAGGTCCGTGCGCCGACCCGGGTCTCGCGGCGAGGCGGGACCTCCTCCGGTCGCCGGGCGTAGGAACCATTGCCGCGAACTCTAGCAGCGGGTCTCGACGTGCCGCGGCGCAAGGGCCGCTGAGACTGCGGTAGGCTGACCGCCCACGTCCGCACCTCGTCCGGAGGTGCAACGGCGAGCCGCCCGAGTCGCGCAACTATGCCCGCCCCTCGCCGCCCCACGCCCGCCATCGCCACCTCACCGGTCGAAGGCGAGCGACCGGCGCGCCTGCGGGACGTGGTTCGCCGGGTCGCACAGAGCGAAGGGGCACGAGCGGTACGCGAGCGTCTGCTCGACCACCTTGCCGAAGCACGGCGGCGGTTCCGCTACCGACACCTCGAGAGCGCTGCGGCCCGCACGCATGGCACCTTTCCGGTCCTCGACCTGACCGCCGCGCAGCCCGTTCCCTGGCTCGGCGGGTCGCAGCTGTTGCTCGGCGCGAGGCTCGAACGCGAAGGAGCTCGTCGGCCTCTCGCCATGCTCTACCCCGATCGGGTGAACTGGCGTCTCGAGCTGCGTCGAGGTGCCTGGCGAGCCCACCTGCGCTTCGCGGCTCCGGCGCCCTCGCCGAGCGCGCTGGAACTCCCTGAACAGGTGGCGCTCGTCGGCTCCGCGGTCGATCAGGTCGGGGCCGAGTTGATCCACCTCCACGGCCTCGCCGGCTGGTCGCCTCGAGCCTTGCTGGCGGTAGCGCATCGTCCGGTGCGCCTGATCGTCAGCCTGCACGATTTCTCCGGCTTCTGCCTGCGCCCCCATCTCTTCGCCTTGCCGGACGAGCGCTTCTGCGACTTTTCTCGCGACGCGGCGCGTTGTGCACGTTGCCTGGCGCAGAGCTGGTCGCTCCCGGACGGTTTCCAGTCCGAGCGGCGAAAAGCGATGGCCGAATTACTCGGGCGAGCGGAGGCGCTGCTCTTTCCCTCGACCTTCCTTGCCCGGGCCTACGACGATTTGTTTCCCGGTCTTCCGGCTCGCCGGTTGATCGTGCCGCCCACCTCGTCTGGCGGCCACGGCGCCGCGCGGCGCGCGCCGCTCAGCCCGCCGCGTCATCTTGCTCTGGTCGGCAGCGTCCAGCCGCACAAAGGGGCCGATGTCTTCGAGCGCCTGGTGCGCAGCTGGAGCGGACCGCCGGTGCGCTGGAGCTCCTTCGGCAACGGCGACCCGGTCTGGCTCGATCGCTTGCGCGGCGCCGGGGTCACCGTGCGTGGCTACTACCGCACCGGGACGCTCACCAGGCTGCTGGTTCGCGAGCAGGTCGACGCCGCGCTGATGCTCTCGGTCGTCCCCGAGTCGTACGGCCTGGTGCTCGACGAGTGTGCCGCGGCCGGCGTGCCGGTCGTCGCCTTCGCGCACGGAGCCCTCGCCGAGCGGCTCCCGAGATTCGGCGCCGGCCGGCTGGTGCCGCTCGAGGCGGGTGTCACCGGCGTGATGGCGGCGCTCGCCGAACCGTTTCCTTCGGTGGCGATGACCGAAGCTCCCGACGCGGTGGAGGCTCATCTCGAGCTCTACCGGAGTCTCGGACTGCTGTGACCGGCGGCTCCGCGGCGCGGGTTCGCCGCGGCCTCTAGAATCATCCGGTCGTGAGCACCTCCTGCTTCTGCACCATCGTTGCGCACAACTACCTGGCGTATGCCCGGGTCCTCGCGCATTCGTTGCGCGAGCATCATCGCGACGCGCGACTCGTCGTGCTCCTCGTCGATCCGCCCCCGCAAGGTGCCGTCGCGGCGACCGAGCCGTTCGAGACCGTGGCCGCGAGCGACCTGGATCTCCCGGGTCTGCGCACGATGGCCTTCCGGTATTCCGTGCTGGAGCTCGGCACGGCGCTCAAGCCGACCCTTCTTCGCCACCTGCACTCACGCTTCGGTTGCGACCGCGCCGTCTACCTCGATCCCGACATCCTGGTGCTCTCGCCACTCGACGAGCTCTTCGACCGGCTCGAGCACGCCGATCTCCTGCTGACGCCCCACATCACCGCTCCGATCGGCGACGATGCCGTTCCGGGTGAGCGCGAGCTGCTGGTCTCGGGCGTCTACAACCTCGGCTTCCTCGGCGTCCGGTTCTCGCCGGAGGCCCTCTCGTTCTTGCGCTGGTGGGAGGAGAGGCTGGCGCGCGACTGCGTTCACGCCATCGAGGACGGGCTTTTCGTCGACCAGAAGTGGATGGACCTGGCGCCGGCGCTCGTCGAGCGGGTCGCCGTCCTGCGCGATCCGGGCCTCAACATGGCCTACTGGAATCTGCCGCATCGCCGGCTCGACCGGAATGCGGAAGGCGCGTTCCGTGTCGGCGACCAGCCGTTGCGCTTCTTTCATTTCAGCGGCTACGACCTCGAGCGACCCGACCTCCTGTCGCGCTTCCAGAATCGATACCGGCTGAGCGACCGTCCCGATCTCGCCCCCTTGTTCGCCGACTATGCCGAGCGGCTCGAAACCGCCGGCCATCGCCAGCAGCGGCGGCTCGCTTACGGTTACGGCTGCTACGCGGACGGCGTCCCGATCCCCGCGGCTGCCCGGCACCTGCTGGCGCGCGTCGACCCGGGCGGTCGCCGCTGGCCCGACCCGTTCCAGGTGACCGGAACGGACGCTTTTCGTGCTTGGGCCGAGCATTCGGGACGGAGCGCCGGGACGACCCTGCCCCGCCTGGCGATGGCTCTCTGGGAGAGTCGAGCCGATCTTCGCGTGCGCTTTCCGCAGCCGGAGGGGCGCGATCGCGGCGCTTTCTCGGCCTGGTTGGTGGCGCACCGCGCGAGCCTCGGGCTCGCGGACCCGGTCCTCGCCGAGCTCGAGGCGGCGAGCATGGTGCGGCCGGTCGGCTCGAGCGGCAAGGTCGCCATCGGCGAAGCGACCACGACCGGACGGGCCGCGTTCCTGCCGCCGCTGGCGCTCGAGCTGGTGGCCAGCCGCCGCGACCTTCGCGTGCGCTTCGCGGACCCGGAGGGAGCCGACCGGAGAGACCTCGCGATCTGGTTCGTGACGCATGCCCGGGCCGAGCTGGCGCTTCCTCGCGAAGTCTGGTTGCCCACTCGTCGATCCCTGTCGATCAAGGACGCGTGGTGGTCCCGCCTCTGGTGGCTGCGCCAGCGGGCGCGGGCGGTGGATGCCTCCTGGAAGAGCTCGAGGCTCCCCGAGCCGTCGGCTGGTCGACCGACGATCGCGGGGCGAGCGCCGGATCCCGCGGCTCGCCGCGAGGGAGGCGTCAATGTGGTCGGCTGGGCGAGTGGCACGACGGGAACGGCCGCGATCTGCCGCCAGATGAGCGTCGCCCTGGAGGCGGCTGGCGTACCGGGCGTGCTCTTCGATCTCGACCGCGACGCGGCAAGGATCACCGGAGCGCGCAGCGACCAGGAGGGCCTCCCCTTCGACATCACCCTCCTGCATGCGAATGCCGACATGACAGCCGAGGCGCTCTCGCGGTTGCCACGCTCGGCGACCGCCGGCCGGATCCACGTCGGCTACTGGTTCTGGGAGGTCGCGCACTTCCCACTCGAGCTTGCCTCCGCCTTCGCGTCGCTCGACGAGGTCTGGGCGCCGACTCGTTTCGCGGCCGAGGCGTTCGAATCGCTCTCGCCGATCCCGGTGCGGCATGTTCCGCCCTGCGTGCCGGCGCCGCAGGAACCGCCAGCGGATCGCGCCGAGCTCGGCGTGGATCCGCGCGCCTTCCTCTTCCTCTTCGCGTTCGACGCGCGCTCGGTGCCGGAACGCAAGAACCCGCTCGGTCTGCTGGCGGCCTTCGGCGAGGCCTGTCGTCGCGCCGAGCGACCGCTGGCGCTCGTCCTCAAGACCCAGCACCTCGATCCGGACTCGTCGCTCGCCCGAGAGATCCGTCGGCAGGTCGCCCGCCTGCCGGTCACGGTGGTCGACGCGAGCCTCGACATGGCAGGAATGCAACGCCTGCACGCCACCGCTGACGCCTACGTGTCGCTCCATCGCGCCGAGGGGCTCGGGGTTCCGCTGATCGAGGCGATGGCCCTGGGAAAGCCGGTGATCGCGACCGGCTACGGCGGGGTCGACGACTTCCTCGACGACGAGACGGGCTTCGTGATTCCCCATCGACGGGTTTGCGTCGGCGCAGGGAACGCGCCCTACCCGGCTGCGGCGGTATGGGCTGATCCCGACCTCGGGCGGGCGAGCGAGCTCATGTTGGCGGTCGCTGCCGGCGGCGACGAGGTCCGCCGCCGAGCGGCGGCCGGGCGCGAGCGCGTCGCCGCGCTCTACTCGCCGGAGGCGGCGGGACGCCGGCTGCGGGCCGAGCTCGCTCGGCTCGGGAACGATGCGATCGAACGGCGGGGGCAACGGTGAGCGACCCGTCCGGGGTCGAGGTCATCGTCCCGGTCTACGGTGCGGCCGAGGCGCTGGCCCGCTGTCTTGCCACCTTGGAGCGCCACACCGACGGCGCGCGGCACCGGGTGACGCTCGTGCTCGACGGTCCGCAGCCGCCGGCCGTCGAAGCGGCGGTCGCGGCGTTCGGCCGGGCCGAGGTGCGGCGACTTGCGGTGCGCGGGGGATTCGCCGCCGCGGTCAACGACGGCATCGCGGCGACGCGGCCTGCCCGTCGCGACATCGTGCTGCTCAACGCCGACACGCAGGTGGCCGCCGGCTGGCTCGACGGGCTCGCGCAAGCCGCGGCGAGCGGCCCGCGTGTCGCGACGGTGACGCCGCTGACGAATGCCGGCACGATCGCCTCGGTGCCGCGCTGGCTCGAAGAGAACACCCTTCCGGCAGGCTACGACGTCGATCGCTTCGCCGCCTTGGTGGCGCGGGTCTCGCGGCGGCTCTACCCGCGACTGCCGACCGGGGTCGGACACTGCCTCTGGCTGCGCCGCACGGCGCTCGAGGAGGTGGGAGGGTTCGACGAAGCGACCTGGGGACTCGGCTACGGCGAGGAGACCGATCTCTGCCTCCGCCTGGCCGCGCAAGGCTGGGAGAACGTCCTCGACGATGCGACCTTCATCTTCCACGAGGGTCAGGCGAGCTTCGGAGCGGAACGCGGGCGCCGCGTCCGGCGGGCGGAGCGTCGGTTGCGTCGCCGCCATCCCGGATTCTGGCGGGACCTCGCCGCCTTCCTCGCCGCCGACCCGTTGGCGGAGGCGCGCACGCCGCTGCTGGCCGCGTTGGCCGCGGCGGCCAACGCGCGGACGGGAGCGTCGGGTCCGGCCCTCGAGCCGGTGGCACACGTGGTCCACGGCTGGCCACCCTGGAGCCAGGCGGGGACCGAGATCTATGCGGCTCGGCTCGTCGCCTGGCAGACCTCTCGAGGGCGGCCGGTCTCGGTGTACGCGCGCCTGGCCGACGAAATGCGCTCCGACGGCGCGGTGCGCGAACGGCTCGAAGGGGCGGTGCGCGTCCATTTGCGGGTCAACAACTTCCGCAGTCGCCACCCGCTCGTTCGCAATGCCCTGAGCGATCCGCGGGGCGAGCGCGATTTCGCGCGCTTTCTCGCCGCGGAGCGACCGGCGATCGTTCACCTGCATCATCTCGCCGGGCACGGGCTGGGGCTGGCGCGCGTCGCGGCGCGCTCGGGGGCGGCGGTGGTCTGGCAGTTGCAGGACTGGTGGGGTCTCTGCGCGCGGGCCAACCTGCTCGACCGCGCCCGGCGGCTCTGTCCAGGGCCTGCGCCGGGGCGCTGCGCCGCCTGCCTGCAGCTGACCGCCCTGCCGCCGGCGCCGCTGCTCAACCGGCTCCTCTTCGCCCTGCGTCGTGAGCTGGTGCGTCGAGCGATGCGCCGGGCGAGCGGATTCGTCGCCGGATCGACCGCGGTCGTCGAATCGTATCGGCGCAGCGGCCTGCTCCCCGCGGGGGTTCCGGTCTGGGTGCTCGACTACGGAGTGCCGCCCCCGGGGCCGACGCATGCACCGCCGCGGCACCGCGAGCCGGGGTGGCCGCTGGTCGTCGGCTTCCTCGGTTCCCTGCTGCCCCACAAGGGGGCGCATCTTCTCGCTGCCGCGGCGGCGTCCCTGCCGCCCGGATCGGTCGAGCTTCGACTCTGGGGCGACGCGAGCGTCGATCCCGCCTACGTCGACGAGGTCCGACGTGCCGCCGGGGAGACCCGCCTCGAGCTGCGCGAGCGTTTTCCGGAAGACGAGCGCGACGCAGCATTCGCCGGGATCGACCTCCTGGCCGTGCCCTCTCTGGGTCTCGAGTCCTACGGCATCGCCGCGCGCGAGGCCCTGGTGCGGGGGATTCCGGTGCTCGCATCGTCACGCGGCGCGCTCGCCGAGCTGTTCGGCGGCGCGCGCGAAGGGCGGGGAGCGCTCTTCGACCCAGAGCGGCCGGGGGAGCTCGTCGAGCTCCTCGGAAGCGCCGTCCGCGATCCCGGTCGGCTCGCCCGCTGGCGGGAGGCCCCGGCGCTCGTCGGCTCGAGCGAAGGCCACGCGGCGTGCATCGACGCCCTCTACCAGGAGCTCCTGGCGCGGCGCGCCGCAGCCAGTTGAGCGGCGCGACCGATTCGGTCAAACTGCCCCGGCGCCTGGTTCGACCTCGCCACGAGGCGACCGTCGGCGCCTGGGAGGTGCGACGTGGAAGCGACCCTCGAGCTACGCGAGGTCAGGAAGGCGTACGGCGACTTCGTGGCGGTCGAGTCGGTGTCGTTCGCGGTGCCGAAGGGCTCGCTCTACGGCCTGCTCGGACCGAACGGCGCCGGCAAGACGACGACCATCCGCATGGTGATGGACATCCTCGCTCCGGACCGCGGCGAGGTTCTCTTCTTCGGGCGACCGCGCACGCGTCAGGACCTGCGGCGTATCGGCTATCTGCCGGAAGAGCGCGGTCTCTACCGCAAGATGACGGTGATCGACCAGCTCGTCTTCCTCGCCGAGATCAACGGCGTCGCCCGGCGGGAAGCACAGCGTCGTGCCGCCGCCTGGCTCGAGCGACTGGAGCTCGGAGCGTGGGGCAAGGCGAAGATCGAGGCGCTCTCGAAGGGGATGCAGCAGAAGATCCAGATCGTCGGCGCGCTCGTGCACCAGCCGGAGATCGTCATCCTCGACGAGCCGTTCTCCGGCCTCGATCCGATCAATCAGGGGACGCTCAAGGAGGTGCTCTCCGAGCTGCGGGCGGCGGGCACGACGATCCTCTTCTCGACGCACATCATGGAGCACGCCGAGAAGCTCTGCGACCGGATCTGTCTGATCTCGCGTGGTCGCGTGCTGCTCGAGGGCGAGCTCGCGGCACTCAAGCGCGAGCGCGGCGGCAACGTGTTCCGGCTTTCGGCCATCGGCGACCTGGCGCGGGCCCGGGCGGTTCCCGGCGTCGTCGAGGTGATCGACGGCCCCGGTGGACAGCGCCTGCTGCTGGCGCCGGAGGCCGATGCCACGGCGGTGCTGCGCGAGCTGGTGAGCTTCCTCGCGGTGCGTGAGTTCCGCTCCGAGGAGCCGGATCTCGAAACCCTCTTCATCAAGGCGGTGGGCGATGCTTCGTGACCTGCAGCTCGGTTCGATCGGTGCGATCGCCCGACGCGAGTACCTCGCTCGGGTGCAGACCAAGGGCTTCTGGATCTCGACCGTCCTGCTGCCTCTCTTCATGGGAGCGATGGTGTTCGTGCCGAGCCTGGTGGCGTCGAAGGCGCGGGCGACCCATCGGATGGCGGTGGTCGACGAGACCGGCAAGGTCGGCGAAGCCCTTGCTGCCGCCCTCACCGGCAAGGGACAGAAGAAGTCCGGCAACGAGGGTGTGCTCGAGAAGGCGCGCGAGCAGCCCGAGACGGCGAGCTTCGTGATCGAGCAGGTCAAGCCGGAGGAGCCGGCGGCGCAGCGCGCCGCGCTCGACCGGCGGGTGCTCGACGGGAAGATCGACTCCTGGATCCGCATCTCGAACGAGGTGCTCGACAAGAGTCAGGTCGAGTACCGCGCCGAGAGCGTGTCGAACTTCATCACCCAACGGCGGCTCGAGCGCGTGCTGTCGCAAGTCGTCGGCCGGTATCGGATCGAGTCGGCCGGGCTCGACGCCGAGAGGATCGCGGCGATGACCCGGGACGTCGAGCTCGAGACGGTTCGACTGTCGAAGGAGGGCGAGCGTGCGGAGGCCGGCATCGCCGGCTTCTTCCTCGCCTACTTCCTGTTCTTCCTCTTGTACATGGTGGTGGCCATCTACGGCCAGCAAGTGCTCAACGGCGTGCTGGAGGAGAAGGCGTCACGCGTCGTCGAGGTCATCGTCGCCGCCGTGCGGCCGTTCGACCTGATGCTCGGCAAGCTCGCCGGCATCGGTCTGGTGGGGCTCACGCAGCTCGGAATCTGGTTGGCGACGATGGCGGCGTTGACGGCGCCAGGGGTCATCACGGCGATGGCCTGGCTGCCGGGTGGGAAGCTTCCCGAGATCTCGCTCGCCGTCTTCGGCCACTTCCTCGTGCTCTTCCTGCTCGGCTATTTCTTCTTCGCGACGCTGTACGCGGCGATCGGCGCCGCCACGAACAACATCCAGGAGGCGCAGCAGTTCGCCGGCGTCGTGGTGATCTTCCTGATCGCTCCGGTGCTCCTCATGGTTCCGGTGATCAACGACCCGGATTCGACGCTCGCCGTGGTGTTGTCGCTGGTGCCGCCGTTCACGCCGCTGCTCATGATGCTGCGGATCGCGGTGAAGATGCCGCCCGCCTGGCAGATCGCCCTCGGCTACCTGCTCACCTCGGCCTTTATCGTCGTGCTGGTGTGGGTCTGCGCCCGCGTTTACCGAGTCGGAATCCTCATGTACGGCAAGAAGCCGACCTTCCAGGAGCTCTGGCGCTGGGTGCGCCACGCCTGAGACGACAGGGGCCCGGCGGGTCGCCGGGCCCTCGGAATTCCAACCTCGAGCCGCGAATTCAGCGGGCGTGTCCCCGACCGCGGAAGCCACCCCTGGGACCGCGCTGGTGGAGCAGCTTCTTCGCCGTGTCGTAGGAGGCCCGCTGTTCGGCCGTGAGCACGGCGGAGAAGTCGGTGTCGAACCGCTCGCGCGCCGCCTTCACCTGCTGGTGCAGACCATGGTTCGCGACCACCAGGCGGCCGACGGCGGTGGCGTCGGGGTTGGCGCCCTCGAGCAGCGTCTCGATCTGCTGCTGATTGGTCCGCATCTGCTCGTGGAGCGGGCGGGTCGTGTCGGCCAGGCGGTCGGCGAGCTGCTCGAGCGTCGTGTGCTGCGCGTCGGTGAGCTCGAGCAGCCGCGTCAGCCGCTCGACGATGCGCTCGCCGAAAGCGCCGCCGGGGCCGCCCGGTCCTCCCGGTCCACCGGGGCCGCCGGGCGGCTGGGCGAAAGCGGGAGCGGTGAGAATCGCGGCGAGCGCGGCGACGGCGAGGTATGGAACGGGGTTTCTCTTGTTCATCGCAGGTCTCCTGATCTCGGTCCGTCGGCGGGTCCGGTTCGGCTCGATTGTCGCACCGGACCCGCCGTCCACGGGAAGAAACCCGCGAGCTCGTCGCTTCCTGCGGCCCGGTCCTAGAACATCGACCAGAGGTACTGGTTGGTGACTTCGTGGTGGAACTGCACCTCCGAGGTCTTGACCCGCGTGCCGAGGGCCTTCGGACAGCGCTCCGCCTGGGCGAGCTTGAGCTCGGCGTACTTGCCGTGCACCTCTTCGCCGATCAGCTCGGCCGACCAGCGGCTCGTCTTGAACAGCCGGATCGCGTCGTAGATGTTGTCGGGCAGGAATCGCGTGCGGGGGCGCTTCGGCTCGCTCTCCTCCTCGGGCAGCGGGCCTTCGAGCCCCGTGCGCAGGAGGGTGTAGATCGCCAGGTAGGGGTTGGCGTCGGGGGCGATCGATCGCACCTCGATGCGCGCCGACTTCTCGTTGGCCAGCGGGATGCGCACCATCGAACCACGGTCGATCGCCGAAGCCTTGATCTGGTTGGGCGCCTCGAAGTGCGGGTCGAGGCGGCGATAGGAGTTCACCGACGAATTGAGGATGAGGCAGAGGTCGTTGGCGCTCTCGAGGATGCGGTGGACGAAGCTCCAGCCGGCGGTCGAGAGGTTGTCCTGGCCGGCGGCGTCCCAGAACAGGTTCTTGCCGCCGCGCGAGAGCGACATGTTGGTGTGCATGCCGTTGCCGTTGACGCCGGCGACGGGCTTCGGCAGGAAGCAGGCGGTCATGTCGAGCCGGGCGGCGACCTGCCGCGAGAGCAGCTTGTAGAGCTGCACCTGGTCGGCGGCCACCGTCGCCTCGGTGTAGCCATAGTTCATCTCGAACTGCGAGGGTGCCACTTCGGGATGGTCCTTCTCGTTGCCGAAGCCCATCGCGCGCTGCACTTCGGCGGCGGTGTCGATGAACTGACGCAGCGCGTCGCCGGGCAGCGAGTGGTAGTAGCCGCCGGTCGAGATGAACTCGAAGGCGCCGGTCTCGTGGAAGCGGCGCTCGGCGTCGCGTCCGCGGAAGAGGAACCCCTCGATCTCGTTCGACACGTTGGCCACCGTCCCGTCGGCGCCCCAGAGCGCGGCGCAGTGGTCCTTGAGCCGCACCCGCATGTCGCCGCGGTACGAGGTCCCGTCACGCTCCTGCACTTCGCCGAAGACCAGGACCTTGCCCGGGCCGAAGATGTCGGAGGGGAGCCAGTAGAACGCCGGCCAGTCGATCGCCAGCCGCAGATCGCTCTCGGCCTGCTGCGAGAAGCCGCGGATCGACGACCCGTCGAACGTTAGGTTGTCGGCCGACTTGAGCAGGAACTTCTTGTCGTAGTCCAGCATGTGGAAACGGCCTTCGAGGTCGGTGAAGACGACGGTCACCGCCTTGATCCGCTTTTCGTCGGCGAGGTACTTCATCCGGGCCTCGCGCACCTTGCCCGGATCGGTCCGGGAAAGGCGCTCGGCCTTGGCCTCGAGATTGAGCTCTTCGAGGTGGTCGTACGGGATCTCCAGAAAATCGCGGAGTGGTGGGGTCGTCATATGGCCTCCTCGCGGGTTGGGGTGTTGGATCTGAAGCGGCTGGTTTTAGCGTACCGAGAGGCCATTTTATCTCTAACGCATCGTAATGAGTCGAACGGGCCTGTTTTCATCATCCCGATCGACTCGGGTTTCCGCAATGGGGAGGCACTTGACGTAAGCGTCAAGCAAAGGTAGGGTGGGCGTACAATTGCCGCAATGCGGCTTATTGCCGCAGGTGCGAACATGCCGACGCGCATCGAACCCACGAGGCTGTTCACCATCACCGAGCTTTCCGCCGAGCTCGGGGTCACGGCGCGTGCCATTCGCTTCTACGAGACGAAGGGCCTCGTCGCACCGCAGCGCGTCGGCGCGAATCGCGCGTACACCTACCGGGACCGGGCGCGGCTGATGATCATCCTGCGCGGCAAGCGGCTCGGCTTTCCTCTCGCCCTCATCAAGAAGTACCTCGACCTCTACGACGCCGACCCGACCCGACGCGAGCAGATCGTCCATCTGCTGCGCGGTGCCCGGAAGCGGATCGGCGAGCTCGAAGCCCGGCGCCGCGACCTCGAACAGGCGCTCTCCGAGCTGCGCGACATCGAAACCCAGACCCTCGACGCCATGGCGCGCATGGGCATCGCGCTGCCGGCGCCGGAAGCCGATTCCTGACCGTCCGAGCTGCTGATGCGGATGGCCGAGACCAAGCGACGCGAGTCGTCACCGCAAACCCGACGGAGGTGGATCTCCCCATGAGGAACGTCGTCATCGCCGGATATGCCCGGTCCCCGTTCACTCCTGCCAAGAAGGGCGAGCTCGCGAAGGTGCGACCCGACGAGTTCGCCGCCCAGACCGTCCGCGGTCTCGTCCAGCGGACCGGAATCGACGTCGCCGACATCGAGGACCTCCTGCTCGGCTGCGCCTTCCCGGAAGGCGAGCAAGGGTTCAACGTCGCTCGGCTCATCGGCTTCCTCGCCGAGCTGCCCCTCTCGGTGGCGGGAGCCACGGTGAACCGCTTCTGCGGCTCGTCGATGCAGGCGATCCACATCGCCGCCGGAGCGATCCAGATGAACGCCGGAGAGGTGTTCCTCTGCGCCGGCGTCGAGTCGATGACCCGCGTGCCGATGGGCGGCTTCAACCCGTTGCCGCACCCGGGGCTCTACGCCCGCTATCCGCAGGCGTTCGCCGGCATGGGCGAAACGGCGGAGAACCTCGCCCGCGACTACAAGATCTCGCGCCAGCGGCAGGAGGAGTTCTCGCTCCTCTCCCAGCAGAAGGCCGCGGCGGCCCAGGCGGCGGGCAGGCTCGCCGACGAGATCGTGCCGATCACCTGGAAGGGTGGCACCGTGTCGCTCGACGGCTGCATCCGCTCCGACACGACGCTCGAAGGGCTGGCCAAGCTGAAGCTGGCGTTCGACGACAAGGGCACCGTCACGGCGGGGACCTCGTCGCCGGTCACCGACGGCGCCTCGGCGACCCTGATCTGCTCCGAGGAGTACGCCAAGCGCAAGGGGCTCGTGCCGCTCGCCCGGATCAAGAGCATCGCGATCTCGGGCTGCCGCCCGGAGATCATGGGGATCGGCCCGGTGGTGTCGACGCGCAAGGCGCTCGAGCGGGCCGGGCTTACCGTCGCCGACCTGGACGTCATCGAGCTCAACGAAGCGTTCGCCGCCCAGTCGCTGGCCTGCATCGACGAGCTCGGTCTCGACCCGGCCAAGGTGAACCTCGACGGCGGCGCGATCGCGCTCGGCCATCCGCTCGGCGCCACCGGGGCGCGGATCACCGGCAAGGCGGCATCGCTCCTGCGGCGTGAGGGGAAGCGCTACGCGCTCGCGACCCAGTGCATCGGCGGCGGCCAGGGGATCGCCACGGTGCTCGAGGCGGTGTGACCATGGCCGGGATCCAGAAGGTCGGCGTCCTCGGCGCCGGAGTCATGGGCTCCGGCATCGCGGCGCACGTCGCCAACGCGGGAGTTCCGGTCGTCCTGCTCGACATCGTCCCGGAGGGGGCGAGCGACCGCAACGTCGTCGCGGCCGGCGCGCTCGAAAAGCTGAAGAAGGCGAAGCCGGCAGCGTTCATGTCGTCGTCGCGCGCCAAGTTGATCACCGTGGGGAACCTCGAGGACGACCTGGCGCTGCTCGCCGACTGCGATTGGATCGTCGAGGCGGTCATCGAGCGCATCGACGTCAAGCAGAAGGTCTACCGCGCGGTCGACGCGGTCCGCAAGGCCGGCTCGATCGTCTCGACCAACACCTCGACGATTCCGCTCGGCAAGCTCATCGACGGTCTCGGTGCCGCCTTCGCCGCGGACTTCCTCGTCACCCATTTCTTCAACCCGCCGCGCTACATGCGTCTCCTCGAGCTGGTGGCCGGGCCGGCCACCCGGCCCGAAGCCGTGGCGGCGATCCGCGACTTCTGCGACCGCCGTCTCGGCAAGAGCGTCGTCGACTGCAAGGACACGCCCGGGTTCATCGCCAATCGCGTCGGTACCTTCTGGATCGAGGTGGCGACGCGCGAGGCGATCCACGGTGGGCTCGACGTCGAAGAGGCCGACGCGGTCGCCGGCAAGCCGATGGGCTTCCCGAAAACCGGCGTGTTCGGGCTGATGGATCTCGTCGGCATCGATCTCGGCCCGCACATCGCGGCCTCGTTGCTGTCGACGCTGCCCGCCGACGACGCCTATCGGGCGATCCACGAGGAGTCGCCGGTCATCCGCAAGATGATCGAGACCGGCTACACCGGCCGCAAGGGCAAGGGCGGCTTCTATCGGATGGACGACTCGTCGGGCAAGAAGGTCAAGCAGGCGGTCGATCTCGCCACCGGCGAGTACCGGCCGGTGCGCGACACCCGCCTGGCGAGCGTCGCCGGAGCCAGGAAGGGCGGCCTGCGCTCGCTCCTCGAGCACGCCGACAAGGGCGGCAAGTACGGCTGGCGGATGCTCTCGCAGACCCTCGCTTATGCCGCCTCGCTGGTGCCGGCGATCGCCGACGACATCGCCAGCGTCGACGAGGCGATGCGCTGCGGCTACAACTGGGAGCGCGGCCCGTTCGAGTTGCTCGACCAGATCGGTCCGGCGTGGTTCGCCGGCAAGCTCGCCGCGGAGGGGCGGCCGGTACCGCCGATTCTCCAGGCGGTGGGTGCCGGGACCTTCTACCGCGTCGAGGGCGGACGCCTCGAGCAACTCGCGCCGGCGGGCGGTTACGTGCCGGTACGACGGCCGGAGGGAGTCATTCTCCTCGCCGACCTCAAGCGGGCCGGCAAGCCGGTGGCGAAGAACTCGTCGGCGAGCCTGTGGGACCTCAGCGACGGCGTGCTCTGCCTCGAGTTCACGACCAAGATGAACTCGCTCGACGACGGCATCCTGCGCCAGCTGCGCAAGGCCTCGTCGCTGATCGGCAACGGCAGCTACAAGGCGCTCGTCATCTACAACGAGGGGACCAACTTCTCGGTGGGAGCCAATATCGGTCTGGCGCTCTTCGCCGCCAACATCGCCCTCTGGCCGGCGATCGAGGCGTCGATCGCCGAGGGGCAGCAGGCGTTCAAGTCGATGAAGTACGCGCCGTTCCCGGTCGTCGGCGCCCCGTCGGGCATGGCGCTCGGCGGCGGCTGCGAGATCCTCTTGCACTGCGACGCGGTGCAGGCCCACGCCGAGACCTACATGGGCCTCGTCGAGGTCGGCGTCGGCGTCATCCCGGGCTGGGGCGGCTGCAAGGAGATGTCGATCCGTTGGGCCACCAACCCGCAGCGACCCGGCGGGCCGATGCCCGGGGTGGCCAAGGTGTTCGAGATGATCAGCACCGCCTACGTCGCCACCTCCGCCGAGGAGGCACGCGAGGTGCTCTTCCTGCGCGAGAGCGACGGCATCACGATGAACCGCGATCGCCTGCTCGCCGACGCCAAGGCCAAGGCGCTCTCGCTGGTGGCCGCCGGCTACACTCCGCCGCAGCCGGTGGAGATCTCGCTTCCGGGACCGGCGGGCCGGGCGGCCCTCGACATGGCCGTGGCCGGCTTCCGTGCCAACGGCATGGCGACGCCGCACGACGCGGTGGTTTCGCGCCGACTCGCCACGGTGGTCACCGGCGGCGACACCGACCCGGTCGACACGGTCGACGAGGACACCCTCTCGCGACTCGAGCGCGAGGCCTTCCTCGACCTGGTCCGGACCCCCGCCACTCTCGACCGGATCGAGCACATGCTCGAAACCGGCAAGCCTCTGAGGAACTAGCGCATGCCGAGCTACAAAGCGCCCCTGCGCGATCTGCGCTTCGTCTACTACGAGGCTCTTCGACGGCACGGAGCTCGCACGCCTCCCCGGCTTCGAGGAGGCGACCCCGGATGTCGTCCTGGCGGTGGCCGAGGAGCTCGGCCGCATCTGCGAGGAGGTTCTGCAGCCGCTCAACGGCAGTGGCGACGAGGAGGGTTGCCACTTCGACAACGGCAAGGTCACCACGCCCAAGGGGTTCAAGGAGGCCTACGAGCTCCTGCGCAAGGGTGGCTGGCCGGCGCTGACCGGGCCGCAGGAGTACGGCGGCCAAGGGATGCCGCACGCCGTCGGCAACCTCATCGCCGAGCTGCTCTGTTCGGCGAACCTCTCGTTCGCGATGTACCTCGGGCTGACCTTCGGCGCCATCTCGGCCCTCGACAAGCACGCCGGCAAGGAGCTCAAGGCGCGCTTCCTGCCGAAGCTCATCGAAGGGACCTGGTCGGGAACCATGTGCCTGACCGAGCCGCAGAGCGGCACCGACCTGGGGCTCGTGCGCACCAAGGCGGAACCGGTCGGCGACGGCAGCTATCGCCTGACGGGCAGCAAGATCTTCATCTCCGCCGGGGAGCACGACCTGACCGAGAACATCGTGCATCTCGTGCTCGCCCGCCTTCCCGGTGCGCCGGAAGGGATCAAGGGGATCAGTCTCTTCGTCGTGCCGAAGATGCTCGAAGCCGGCGACAAGCTGGTCAGCAACCACGTGACCTGCAGCGCCATCGAGCACAAGATGGGAATCAAGGGCTCGTCGACCTGCGTCATCAACTTCGAGGACTCCATCGGCCACCTCGTCGGCGAGGCGAACAAGGGCATGAAGGCGATGTTCACCTTCATGAACGCGGCGCGCCTGCATGTCGGCATCCAAGGGTTGGCGCTCGCCGAGGCCTCCTATCAGGGCGCGGTGAAGTTCGCCCGCGAACGCCTGCAGGGCCGAGCGTTGACCGGCACCAAGTATCCGGAGCTCGAGGCCGATCCGATCCTCGTCCATCCGGACGTGCGGCGCATGCTGCTCACCGCACGCTCCTTCGTCGAGGGGGCTCGCGCCCTCACCGCCTGGGCGGCGCTCGAGATCGACCACGCCGAGCACGACCCGGATCCCGAACGGGCCAAGCAGGGGGACGACCTCGCCTCGCTGCTCACCCCGATCGTCAAGGCGTTCCAGACCGACCTCGGATTCGAGTCGTGCAACCACTCGCTCCAGGTCTGCGGTGGTTACGGTTTTACCCGTGACTACGGCATGGAGCAGCTGGTCCGCGACTGCCGGATCACCCAGATCTACGAGGGCACCAACGGCATCCAGGCCCTCGACCTCGTCGGCCGCAAGGCGCCGGCCCACCTCGGGCGTTACCTGCGGCGTTTCTTCCATCCGGTCCAGCAGTTTCTCGAACAGGAGGCGGTCAACCCGGAGATGGAAGAGTTCGTCGCACCGGTCGCCAAGGCGTTCGAGCGCCTGCAGCGCGCCACCGGATGGCTCGGCCAGGAGAGCTTGAAGAGCCCTGACCAGGCCGGGGCGGTTGCCTCGGAGTACCTCCACCTGTTCGGCTACGTCGCCTTCGGCTATCTCTGGGCGCGCATGGCGAAAGTCGCCCTCGCCAAGCGCGGCGGCGAAGAGTCGGCGTTCTACGAGGCGAAGATCGCCACGGCCCGCTTCTTCATGCAGCGCATGCTGCCGCGAACCGGCGGTCTCTTCGCGTCGATCATGGCGGGCAGCCAGGCGATCATGGAGTTCCCGGACTCTGCGTTCTGAGTGACGGGTCGAGGTCTTCTCTTCGGGCGCCGGGATCGCTTCCCGGCGCCCGTGTTCTTTTCGTCCCGGCCGGCGCTATCCTGCGTGGCCGAGGAGATGGAGCGATGAGCGAGAGCCGGGGGGACGAGCTGCAGCGCATTCCCATCGTCGTGCTCGGTGCCGGCGGCGTCGGCGCGGCCCTGCTGCGTCAGATCGCCGACGGCCGGGCGCGCACGGCCGACCGCGCACGCTGTCGCTTCGAGGTGGTCGCCATCGCCGACCGGACGAGCGCCTGGGTCGCGCCCGGTGGGCTCTCCGACGCCGAGCTGCGCGACGCGGTCGCCGCCAAGGCGCGACGCGAGCCGGTCGATCCGGCGCGGCGAGGTGGGACCGCGGGTCTGCCGACAGGCTCTGACGATCTGGTCGCCCTCGTCGACCGCGTCGCGGAGCTCCTCGGGCAGCCGGCGATCCTCGTCGACGTGACGGCTGCCGACGGGCTCGAACCGGTGCTCGACCGCGCGCTCGATCTCGGCTGGAGCGTCGCACTTGCTAACAAGAAGGCGCTGGCCGGGCCATGGGGCCGCGCCCGGCGCTACTTCGACAATCCGCGGCTGCGTCACGAGTCGACCGTCGGCGGCGGTCAACCGGTGATCGCCACGCTGCGCTACCTCGTCGACACCGACGACCCGATCCTCGGCATCGAGGGACAGCTCTCGGGGACCCTCGGATTCCTCTGCGCGGCGCTCGAAGCCGGGCGTCCGTTCTCCGGCGCGCTCGCCGAGGCCGTGGAACGGGGCTACACCGAACCGGATCCGCGAGAGGATCTCGCCGGTCGCGACGTCGTTCGCAAGGCGGTGATCCTGGCACGCCTGGCCGGCTGGCCGATCGAAGCCGCCGACGTGGCGGTCGAGGCGCTCTTTCCCGCCGAGCTCGCCGAGCGCAGCGTCGCCGGATTCCTCGCCGCCACGCCGGATCTCGACGGGGCGTTCGCCGCGCGCTTCGCCGCGGCGAAGGAGGCGGGCCTGCGGCTACGCTACCTGGCGCGCCTCGCCCCGGGACGGGCGGAGGTGGGACTCACGCCGATCCCGCACGAGAGCCCGTACGCCAATCTCAAGTACGTGAGCATCCGCACGGCCCGCTACGACGACGAGCCGCTGCTCATCGGCGGCAAGGGCGCCGGGGTGGAGATGACCGCGGCCGGCGTCGTGGGCGACCTGATCGGCCTGGTGCGCGAAGTGCTTCGCGCCTAGGAAACCCCGGGGCGGCGGAGCGACGCGCCCCGTCTACTTGAGCGCCTTCTGGGCTTTGGCGATCGTCGCCTTCGAGTAGAGGGAACAGACTCCCTTCTTGCCGTCCGGCTCCAACGCAGCGGCTTTCAACGCGTCCTTGAGCTTCTTCTCCGAGAGGCCGAGCTCCTTGGCCCAGTTGGCGGCGCTCCTGAGGTCGTCGGTCATTTCGCGTCTCCTGGTCGGTCGAGGTTGGTCGAAGCGTTCTGAGGAATTGGAGCGGCGGACTCAGCGGGCGACCGCGAGGGCCCCCTCGTCGAGCCAGTGAGCGAGAAGGCTGCGGACCCGGTAGGAGTCGACCGCGACGGCCTCCTCGCAATCGGGGGCGGTGGCCCCGTCGCGGACTCTTCCCCACAGTCGCCGCACGAGCTCCCCGTCGTGCTCCTCTTCGGGAGCGCTCGGGCGGCTCCCGGTGGCCTTCAGGCGCAGGGTGTCGGGGATCTCGGTGCGCAGGCGCTGCAATTCGTCGTACCGCCGCATCGCCTCGAGCAGCAGACCGACGAGGTCGCGTAGCCCGGGGACGGTGCCGCGTGGCGCCTCGGCGCGGACGAACTCGAACGTGCCGCGGCTCGGCACCTCGAAGAGCTGATAGAACGCCTCCGCATCGACGAGTCGACCGGCGCGACAGGAGGCGAGGCGTCCGCTGTGGAGAGCGATCTCGGCGAACGGGTGACTCTGGGGGTCGCGCAGCACGAGGCGGCCGGACACCTCTGACTGTTGGAACGACTGGAGGAGACCTGCGAGCCCGAAGACCTCGAGGTCGCCGACAAGCGACGCCTGCGCCTGGGCCGGGGCTCCGCCCGAGTCCTCGACGAGGGAGTCGACCTCGCTCGGCGCGACCGCGGAGAGCTCGCCGCTGCCGGTCGGGGCCGCTGCGACGGCCTCCTGATGAAGCGGTTCGAGCTCGGGGTGGCGCGCGACGAGCTCGGCGATCGCCTGGCGCACCTCTCCGCTCGGGGTACCGGCAAGGGCGCGCAGAACGTGTCCGAGCTCCTCCGTGCGTCGGGCGACGACGAAGCCCAGGAGCTTTCGTGGCGCGAGCTCGCGCAACGCGCCGAGCAGTCGCGCGACCGTCTCGCGGTCGCTGGACAGATCGAACCGTCCGAGCTCGCGCAGACGAGAGAGCGCGTCCCCGTCCCGCGGTCGCCGGGCGAGAGCATGATCGAGCAGGACGCGGCGGGCGGCGGGAGAGCCCGATCGTGCCAGCGCCAGCGCGAGGTGGTTCATCAGTTTCCAGATCTCGTCGGCAGGGAGCACCGGTGGATTGAGGTCAAGGGCGTGCTCGGCCTCGGCAAGCCGCTGAGCGAGGGTCGGGACGCCCAGGTGGCCGGGGAGCTGAGCGAGCAGCAGGATCGCCTCACGCTGGAAGGACGGATGCTGGTCCAGCGAGGAGAACGGGGCCGCCAGGCCGAGCTCCCGTGCCGCGTCGGCTCCCTCTTCGCGCGGCAGCCGGTGCATCAGGAAGACGAGATTGCGCTGGTACCACCAGAGGTTCGGGTCGCGCGAACGCTCGGCCACCGAGATCTCCAGGCGATCGATCACCTCGGGTCGGGCGGCGACGCCCCACACCTCGAGCAGGGCGATGAGCAACCGGCGCTTCTTGGCGTCGGGTTGGAAAACGAGCGCGTCGAGCAGATCGCGCACCGACCAGCCGGGGAAGATCTCGACCAGCCGGCGCAGGACCGGCCAGTGTCGGCGTTCGGCGGCGGCCTGCAGCACGGCGGCGACCTCGTAAGCCTCGTGCGCGTGGCCGAGCGCGATGTCGGCCAGGCGCGCATCGACCTCGTCGTCACGGACCATGCGCTCGGCCAAGTCGAGCAGCGCCATCGCGCGGCCGAAGGAGCGCGAGTTGAACTGCTCTGCCGCCGCGGCGAGCAGCTCTTTCCAGCGCTCACTGGCCGCCTCCTTCCCGCCGGCGAGGCGGACGGCCTGGTGGACCGCCTCGACCGATCCGCCGGCAGCGACGCGGTCCTTCGGTCGGGCGACGGCCCAGTCGGGGATCGCCCCGACCAGGGAGCGGAAAAGGCCGGAGGCGTCGCCCGGGGCGAATCCGGCCTCGCGCAGCCGGGCCAGTCGTGCTTCGAGGTCGGCCGACGTGTGGGCCCCGGCGGCGGCAAGAACCAGAAGCTGTTGCGCCGCTCCCTCGGCGGACGCCGCTCCGGTGGCCGCCGGCGCGGCGAGGGCGCGCTCCAGGGCGAGCGAGAAACGATGCAGATCGCGCGCCGCCGCGGCGCTCAGGACGGGGGTGGGAGCCGCCGAGGTTCCTTCTCCCTCGCCGCCGGGGGCGGCGGTCGGGCGGTGAAGCCGCTCGACCAGGGCGGTGGCCCCGCCGACTGACTCCCGCAGGTGACGGAGGAGGCCGGCGAGACGTTCGCGCTCCTCGGGGGGGCAGGCGGCGAGCAGTTCCCCGGCGAGCGCGCCGAGGTAGTCGCCGAATCGCTCTTCGGCGACGAGGTGGTGGACCTCGAGCTGCTGGATCTTCTTGATCGCGTGGTAGAGCAGGTCGGAGAGGGGCGTCGTTCCCCGTCGGCCTTCGAACTGGAAGAAGGCCCAGATTCGCAACTGCTCGGCGGTGACCGCCGGAGGGTAGTCGAGCAGCGTGTTGACGGCGTCGGCGACCAGGAGCGGCGCCAGGGCGTCGGCCAGATAGCCCTGAAGGTCCTCCAGCGCCTCGCTCAGGCGAGCATCGACCTCGCGCATCGAGCCCTATTTCAGCACATCGCTGGTCCGGGATCTGGGAACAGCCGACGCCTGCGGGGTATCCCCATGGCGAGAAGGCCAAGATCGTCCAGCGGGTGACCGTGGATTTCTGTCCCGGAGCGGCACGGATTGGCGTAGATTGAAGAGAAGGGAAGTCAACTGACGTCGCAGCGCCGAGAGCTCGCTCCGGCGGCTCGCCGAATCCCGGCAGGCCGAGCGACCGAGCGAGAAGCCTACCGATTCCGGCGGGCGGGTCTGCGCGATGCGATCGGAACGGTGAGGTGCGATCCACGGGTCGCATGGCTCGCCGTCCAGTGAATGTCGACGCCGTCCGAGGTTGCCGAGCGACCCGACGGCAGAAAGGAGTGGAGCGATGTTCCGCAAGACGCTGATGCTCGCCACCCTCATGCTGGCAATCTCGGCTCTGTCTGGCTTGGCCCAGGCGCCGGACTACGGCCAGACGTTTGCCGGCACGACGGTCGGGGGACCGACCTGGAATCGGCCCACCACGACGTCGCTTCTGAGCGCCTCCTGCACGGCCTGCCGCTATTCGACCCAGGTCTTCAAGCTGGCCGCCAACTCGGCTTGCTACATCGTGGGCCAGCAGGCCCACGACGGACACATCGCCCTGTATCGCGGGTCGTTCAATCCCGCGGCGCAGTTCACCAACCTGGTCGATCTGAACGACGACGGCGAGCTCGGCACCGGGACCTCGCGCATCCCGAGCGACGCGGATGTCGCCTCGATCGCGCTCACCGCCGGCAACTACATCCTCGTCACCAGCGCCTTCAGCAACGGGGGCGAAGGGAGCTTCACCAACACGATCCACTGCGAGACCGCTCAGCCGACGCAGGGCAGCTGTGGCTTCGGCGACATTCCGAACGACCAGGAGGTCTGTCTGTTCGAGCGCTTCGCGGTGGCGATCAACGGGATCAGCAACCACCCGACCGATGGCATCGCGACCCCGGCGCGCTTCGGGTCGAAGGAAACGGCCTTCTTCTGGTTCTATGGCGACCAGAACTTCGAAGTGATGATCAAGGTCCTCAACGCCTGCGCCATCAACAACAAGTGGTGGGTGTTCGCGGGGGCGCTGACCAATCAGGCTTACCACATCGCGATCTACGACTATTCGTCGGCCACCCGGCGCGACTACTTCAACTCCCAGGGCGTGAACGCGGCGGCGATCACCGACACCAGCGCCTTCCCCTGTCCGTAACCGGAAACAGAAGGA